>DATEMK010000550.1:0-2874 GCA_035275625.1 Bacteroidia bacterium | reverse complement strand
GCTTGTATGGTGACTGAATCAAGCTGGATGATCTTATCAACAGTTTGAGAAAATACCTGTTCAGCAAAAAAAATTCTCAATGAAAGAATAAAAAAAGTTATGCGTTTAAGTTTCAAGGTTTAAGGTTTAAGGTTTAAGGTTCAAAGTTAACCAAACCTTAAACCTACATTCCACAGCATTAATTTCTGACTGCTTCTTTCTGAAATCCTTTATTAATTACTTTTGACTCCGAATTTTTACCCTCATTGGCTCACACAAATAAGTTAAGCAAACTTACAGCGGCAGGGCTGTTAGTTACTCTCGGAATCGTTTACGGAGATATCGGTACTTCACCGCTATATGTGATGAAAGCCATTATTGGCAAAAGCGTGATCAATGACTCGCTTGTTTTCGGTGGGGTCTCCTGTGTATTCTGGACGCTTACTCTGCAAACCACTCTCAAATATGTTATTCTTATGCTCCGGGCCGATAACAAAGGCGAAGGCGGCATTTTTTCCCTGTATGCCCTGGTCAGAAAAACAAAAGTTTCGTGGCTTATTTTTCCGGCTATCATCGGGGGAAGCGCCCTGCTTGCCGATGGTTTGATTACTCCTTCCATTACCGTTTCATCAGCGGTGGAAGGATTGCGGTATTTTAATCCTGACATTCCGACCATACCTATTGTTATTTCCATTCTCTTCCTTTTGTTTTTTATCCAGCAGTTCGGAACCTCGTTCGTGGGCAAGCTGTTTGGCCCGGTGATGCTGATATGGTTTTTAATGCTGGGAATTTTAGGCACTCATGCATTGGTTTCTAATATTGCAATTCTCAAAGCCGTCAATCCGTATTATGCTTATAATTTACTCATCAATTATCCGCAGGGTTTCTGGTTGTTGGGAGCCGTCTTTCTTTGCACAACCGGGGCAGAAGCCCTTTATACGGATTTAGGACATTGCGGCAAAAAAAATATCCGCGTAAGCTGGATTGCAGTGAAAACATGCCTGCTGCTGAATTATTTCGGGCAGGGCGCATGGCTGCTGAACAGAACCGGGGAGAGAATGGATGAGCATAATCCTTTTTATTCCATCATGCCAACGTGGTTTTTGTTTACAGGAGTTATCGTTGCCACTATAGCTGCTGTTGTGGCAAGCCAGGCTTTGATCAGCGCATCATTTACACTTATCAATGAAGCGGTGCGTTTGAATTTTGGCCCCAAGCTCAGGATTATTTATCCCACTGAGCTACGCGGACAGTTATATGTGCCTACCGTGAATTGGGTGCTTTGTTTCGGATGCATTGCGATTGTTTTATATTTTAAAGAATCAGAAAACATGGGTGCGGCTTATGGCTTGTCTATTATACTTGCTATGATGAGCGATACGCTTTTGCTCTCCTACTATCTTTACCTGAAAAGAATTGCTTACTATTTAATTTATCCTGTGCTCATTATATTTTTTACTATCGAAGCTTCCTTCCTTGTGGCTAACCTTGATAAACTCGTGCATGGCGGATGGGTAACGCTGTTAGTGACCGGGTTTTTGTTTGGAAACATGCTTGCATGGTATGAAGCCCGCAAAATCAGGAACAAGCTGGTTGATTTTCTGAAGCTCGAAGATTACCTGGGCTTGATTACTGATCTGAGCAACGACACTTCTATACCCAAATATGCCACACATCTTGTTTACCTGACGAGCGCAAACAGGCGCGATGAAATTGAATCAAAGGTGATTTATTCTATCCTGCAAAAGCAGCCCAAGCGGGCGGACATATACTGGTTTGTGCATGTGGACGTTATTGACGAACCTTATACAATGGAATACAAAGTGCAGGAGCTGGTAAATGATAAAGTGATCCATATTGATTTTCGCCTGGGATTCAGGGTGGAGCAGCGCATCAATGTAATGTTCCGGCAGGTGGTGCAGGACCTGGTAGCGAACAGGGAAGTGGATATACGCAGCCGTTATTATTCATTGAGTAAAATGAATGTGATAGGCGATTTTCGTTTTGTAGTGATCGAAAAACATATTTCGAACGAAAATGTTTTTAAGATTAACGAACGCGTTTTATTAACCATCCATTCTTTCCTTAAATTATTTGCGATGCCTGAAGAAAAAGCATTCGGATTGGATACAAGCCTTGTGACTGTTGAGAAAGTTCCGCTCGTGGTGAACCCGGTAGGGAAGATTAACTTGAAAAGGGTGAAGTAAAATTAAACTTTTATTAATTTTTTATTCACATTATTCATTGTACTTTTGAACCTTCATCCTTAAAAAATTCAAGCCGTGCTGATCCATAAAAAGATTTTATTAGTGGATGATGACCTTGATGACCAGGAAATATTCCTGGACATTCTCAAACAAATTGAACCTGCTCTTGAATGCACCGTTGCCAATAACGGGTTAGAAGCCATCGAAATTCTTTTCAAAGAAACCGATCCGCCTTCTCTTATTTTACTGGACCTCAATATGCCGAAGATGAACGGGCTGGAATGCCTAACCACTTTAAAGAAGGACGAGAGGCTTAAAACAATTCCCGTGGTAATGCTCACCACTTCAAGCGATCCTCCTTCCGCCCAACGGTCTTTAAAAATGGGAGCGCAGCTTTTTCTCACTAAATCTGCCAGTGTTGCAGGAATCAAATCACAATTGCAACAGGTTTTGGAAATGAATTTTGTCGGGCAATTTTAAAAAAAAAATCCGAAGATATTTATCGAAATTTATTAAAATAAAAAGCTCTCCCGAGAGGTGGTTTTTTTCTTTTTGAAAGCACTATAAACGCCAACTGCATAGGGTTATGGTTTGGTAATAGAGATTTAAATTTATTTGCGAAGGAGAAATCAGTTTGTGAAGACACAAACTGAGGCGAAAAGAAAACCCTTAAACCTTAACATTACCT
>DATEMK010000549.1:0-20156 GCA_035275625.1 Bacteroidia bacterium | reverse complement strand
ATATTATGGTTTTTAATTTTTCTATTCATACTGGAAGCCATGACCGGGGTGTCCATACTTATGATCACCGCACTTTTATTAACCGCGCATTTTATTTTCAAACAAAAAAAGAACTGGTTAAAAATTTCAGGTATAGCCATACTTATAATTATTCCGTTTTTAATTTTTGGATATTTAAAAAATGAAGCAAAAAAAATTTACCGTCCGCAGAAAGTGGAATACAAACAGCTTGACCAGCATACTATAAACGGAAATGCTTATGAACATTACACTCAAAGTGATGAACAGGAAAACGGAAATCTTATATGGATTTATTTATGTCCCGAAGAAATGTCAGCAGCCTGGAATCAAAGAAGTAAATTAAATTATGACGGAAAAGACGCCAGGGGAAATGAGCTGAAGCTGACGCTGATCAGGTTTCTCAGCTCAAAAAATTTAAGAAAAGATTCAGCGGGCGTATATGCGCTAAGTGAGGAGGAAATACATTCTGTTGAAAACGGAGTTGCGAATGTCGAATACCAAAAAATGGGGGATATGCATGTGCGGGTTCAAAAAACTATCATGGAATATTATGCTTTTAAAAGCGGGGCAAGCCCGACAGGCAGGTCGTTGATGCAGCGCCTTGAATTCTGGAAAGCAGGATGGAATATTTTTCTGCAAAACTTCTGGACAGGTGTGGGAACAGGCGATGTTCAAAAGGCATTCGACAAAGAATATGATCGCGTTAATTCACGGGTGGCAAAAGATTTCCGGCACCGCGCACATAACCAGTACCTGACTTTTGCATTGACATTCGGAATTTTTGGGTTTTTATATTTTATGTTTTCGCTTTTTTACCCAATTTTTAAATTAAAAAAGACCACTGATTATTTTTATGTCGTGTTTTTTATCATTGCATGCATGTCCATGTTCACAGAAGATACACTTGAGACTCAGGCAGGTGTGAGTTTTTTTGCTTTTTTTAACAGCTTTTTCCTCTTTAGCAGGGCTGGCAAAGGATACAGCCCGCCCTGATTGTTGAAATATTCACCCAAAATTTCATTTTGCAGCCTCCAAAATTTCGTAATTTGCTGCAAAATTTAAAACTGTTTTCTTACCCCAAGTAATGAGTTTATCTGAATCCGAAAAATTATTTTTTAGGGCTGTCAATACATTTAACGATGGCGATGTGCTTGCCGCGTCCGATCTTTTTTCTGAACTTGCTGAACGTTTTCCTGATTTCGGGAAGGCTCATGGTTACCTGGGCGTAATATTTTTTCAACATTTTAAAGATCCTGTGGCTGCTGAAGAGCATTTTAAAAATGCTATTTCTTCTTCGCCTGAATTTACAGAGAGCTATCTTTATTATGCCGAATTGCTTTTATCGCAGGAACGCTTTGCCGAAATGAATGCTCATCTGAATAAAGTTTCTGAAATTCCGGGAGTAAAAAAGAATGCTGCTCATGAACTCTATGGAAAGATGAATGAAATGATGGGAAAATATGATGAGGCCATTGATTTTTATAAGAAAGCCGTTAAATATACTTTTTCGGATGAGGATATTTTGGCGTATGAAAAAGCCATTGCGAGATGCAATACAAAGAAAAAATATACTTGAAAAGTATCAGGTATCAAGTATCAAAGAAGTCTTTTACAAAAGCATATAAATTAAAATCCTTTTTCTTTTGCGCTTCTTCCAATTTAATTTTCAGATCATCTTTATCAACCTCTTTCATTTTGTAATCGCGCATTAAGCGCCAGGCTTTTTCAAAAATCAGCTGTTTGTTTTTTTGTTTTTGCGGAAACTGATGATGTTCGTTTATTTTTTTGAGCAATTGTAAAACTCCTTCTGTTTGCGTTGCTATTGTTTTTATGACAGGGATTTCCCAGTCGCTTTGAGCGCGAAGATGTAATGATGATTTAATGTTTTTAATAATCCTGTCGGCTCCTTCGCGGTCTGCTTTATTGACCACAAAAATATCTGCTATCTCCATGATGCCTGCTTTGATGGTCTGCACTTCATCACCTGATTCGGGAACAAAAACAACGATAGTCGTTTCGGCAAGCGATGCAATCTCCACTTCAGATTGCCCCACGCCTACGGTTTCAATAAAAATATAATCAAAGCCTGCAGCGCGTAATAGGTCCGTTACTTCCATTGTTTTTGCTGACAATCCTCCAAGTGAGCCGCGCGTGGCAAGCGAACGGATAAAAACTTTCGGATGATTAAAATGTTCTGACATGCGCAAACGGTCGCCTAACAATGCACCGTGTGAAAACGGTGAGGTGGGATCAATGGCAAGCACTGCAATGCCCCTTCCTTTTAAATACTTTTTTTCGTTTGCAGTAAGCTCTTTTAACAATGCATTGATAAGAGAGCTTTTCCCTGCACCGGGTGCACCGGTAATGCCGATAACAGGAATCGCCTGATCCGGTTTAACCGAATGTAAAATTTCTTCATAGCCGCCCGATTCATTTTCTATGATTGAAATAATCCGCGCAAGCGATTTGTTATCTGCACTGGTTAAATCTTTTGGAAATTGCAATGTGTTAGTCATTGAATTTTCAAAAGTACGAATAACAGATGTTTACTATTTTATACTTATCTTCGTTATCAAATATTTCTTTTTATGAAAAAACTTTTAATCTTCCTGTATTTTACATTTTACATTTTTAATTCTGCTTTTTCTCAAAACCCATTGGTTAAGCAGTGGGATAAGAGGTTTGGGGGGACAAACTATGAACATTTAACGTGTTTACAACAAACTGTTGATGGAGGATATATTCTTGGTGGACTTTCTTTTTCAAATATGGACGGAGACAAAACCCAGCCCAATTGGGATACCATTAGTCCATTTACATCTGATTATTGGATTGTAAAAATTGATTCACTTGGCAGCAAGCAATGGGAAAAAACTTATGGAGGAACAAATAAAGATAGGCTTTATTCATTAATGCAAACTACTGATAGAGGATATATTCTTGGTGGATTTTCTTATTCAGGATTAGATGGGGATAAAACCCAACCCAATTGGGACTCAACTGAAAATACTACTGATTACTGGATTATAAAAATTGATTCACTTGGAAACAAACAATGGGATAAAGTTTTAGGTGGAACTGACAGTGATTATCTTTTTTCTTTACAGGAAACATCTGATAGAGGGTATATTCTCGGAGGATATTCGTATTCAGGAATTGATGGGGATAAAACGCAGCCTAATTGGGACTCTACTGGAAATACCACAGATTTCTGGATTGTAAAAGCCGATTCGTCCGGCAATAAACAATGGGATAAAGATTTTGGCGGGACAAGTTCTGATCGGTTTTTGTCCTTACAGCAAACTGCTGATGGAGGATATATTCTCGGAGGTAATTCAGATTCAGACAGCAGCGGAAATAAAACACAAAATACGTGGGGAAATGATGATTTCTGGATTATAAAAACTGATTCATTTGGCAGTAAACAATGGGATAAGGATTTTGGAGGGACATATACGGATCATCTTTATTCATTACGGCAAACTACTGATGGAGGTTTTATACTTGGAGGTCTTTCTCAATCAGGGATTAGTGGAGATAAAAGTCAGATTAGCTGGGGGGGATATGATTATTGGATTGTAAAAATTGATTCAGTGGGGAGTAAACAATGGGATAAAGATTTTGGCGGAACGGATTTGGAGGATGATTTCGGAAATGTCACCCAGACAACCGATAATGGATATTTAATTGCAGGCACATCTTATTCTCCGATAAGTGGCAACAAAACAGAAAATAATCTTGGTTTGGAACAAGTTTGGTTAGTAAAAACAGATTCGTCTGGTAATTTGCTATACGATAAAACTATTTTTACTTTAGGGCATGATGAAGAAGGGTTTGCACTGCAGACAAAAGACAGATGCTATGCTATTGCAAATATGACTCAGGGAGGCATTGGCGGGTATAAAACACAGCCAAACTGGGATCCCACAAATATTGCTTACGACTATTGGATTATAAAATTCTGCGACACCACAGCAACCACTTCCTTCACCCAATTACCCAATCCCCAATCCCCATTTTCCATTTATCCCAATCCTTCAAACGGATCGTTCCAGGTTTCTGGTTTAAAGTTTCCGGTTGAGCGAATTGAAATCTTTAATCTTCTCGGAGAAACCGTTTTCGAGCATCAACCAGAAACCAGAAACAGCTCCGAAGGAGCCCCTTCGGGAAAACTCGAAACCCATCTTGCAAACGGCATGTATATAATAATAGCATATACAGATAAAGGTATTTTTCAGCAGAAGCTGCTGGTTCAAAAGTGAATCCGGAGAAAAAACCAGGATTCCGTCCCAATAAAATCGGGACGTTTTTTTTATGTTGACTAAGCTGTTCTCACCTTTTCCAAAGTTTAAAACTTTGGAAAAGGTCAAAGGATTTTTTTTATATTAAGTAACCGGTGCAACCTTTAGCTCCTTCCCGGCATCTTTTTATAAAAAACAATTACTTTTACGTAACTAAAATATACTCCCATGAAAAAAATCTGCTGTTTATTTATCGCACTTATGATTATTTCGGTAATCGTAAAAGGACAAAACACCTGCATCAATGCAAAAAATCTTTTCACCACAGCTATGGATACTATACCACCTGTCGGTACAATAAGCCCTTCAGGGCCTGACTACGGATGCCTTACTGAAACAGGAAGGCAATTGTGGTATTATGTTCCCGTGTGTCAGTCTTATTATGCCATGGCATTGGAGAACACTGTTTCCATAGGAACGAACGATACAATAGGAATGATTTTTTATGGCCCTTTTGATCAGAAAGTAAGCAACTGTGCCGACATTACAGCAGGTAAAATCATTGCCTGTTATGAATACTGGGGTTTCAGCAATTATATGCTGATACTTGATACTAATTTACTGGAAGGAAAATATTATTATGCATTGCTTACGTTTTCCGATGGATTGCAGGGACTCTCCTTTAGTCATATCTCTCCATTCCAGGGACCGAATTTCACATGTTATGAATGCAATAACCAGGTATCGGTTATATATGAAAATAATCTTTGCCTGGTATCAGTTGATACCGCTATAAATAAATGCGTGTTGACTTGGGAAGAATTTCCGGGAACCAATCTTATGGGATATAATATATTGCGGGAAACAAGCCTTACAGGTCTGTATGATTCTGTAACCACCATCCCTCTTGGCAGCATGAGCACTTATACCGATATGACGTCAAGCCCTGCCCAGCATAATGTTACTTATAAAATTGTCGGGGTGGATTCCTGCGGGCAGTCACAAACCCCGCAATATTCTCCTGAACTCACATCCATTCATCTTATAACGTATTCAGGCGGCAATAACGTGGCAAGCCTTATATGGAACAATGTATATACGAGCAATAATTTTGTTCCGCAATATTATATACATAGAAATAATAATGGTGGCGGCTGGCAGATAATTGATTCTATTGGCATCACACTTCCCACTATTACTTATACAGATATTTTTGCACCGGCAGGAATTAATCAATATGCTGTAGAGCTTCGCAAGTTGGTTCCCTGTGTTCCTATGCGCATGACATCCAATCCGTATCAATCCGTGTTTTCAAATACAACGCTGGTCAGCGTTACCGTCACAGAAGAGTTTCTCAGCAATTCTTCCATAAGCATTTACCCCAATCCCACAAATGATTTTCTCTGTATCAACACTAACTTCTCTTCTGCGAAAGAAGTTTCTTATACTCTGTTCAACCTGTACGGACAAAAGGTAAAAGAACTTTACACAGGCAAATCTTCCATTGGAAAACAAGAACAAAAATTTTCTTTAAAAGAATTTCCTTCGGGAATTTATTTTGTTAAAATGAACGTAGATGGAAAAGAAGAAGTAAAGAAGCTGGTAAAACTATAATATGTTTTAATTATAATTGATGGATGAAAAAATCAATCCGCTGCTTTTTCTTTTTCCTGCTATTATTTAATTCTTCTTACTCACAGCCTTTTGGCGGAAATAATGCAGTGTGGCATTATGATCTTTGCTGGTGGTGGAACCAGCCGATTCCTTGTGAGCCGGTCATATTGAACAGCTCCCCTCCCGATACTATAAATGGTATTTCTTATTATACTATTTCTTATGATAACCCCTTTTGGGTTTGCACTCCCGATACGGTTTTTACTGTTTATGAAAGCAATGATTCTGTTTATTATTGGCTTTCAACAAGCAGCCGTTATACCATGCTTTATAATTGGAACGCCATGCCGGGTGACACTGAAGTGGTTTATGGCGATACTTTCATAGGGGTGGAAGACAGTGCAATGATAAAAATTGATTCAACATCTATAATTAATATAAATGGTTTTAACAAAAAGATTTTTTATACTTCTTATGCCGGGGGCGGAAATGGTTTAATGTTCGGAGGGACTATTATTGAAGATATAGGCAGCACTTCTTTTTTATTCCCCCAGTCCGGCAGCTGCGATCCTTTTCCAGACGCTTTAAGATGTTATGAGGATACTATCATCGGCTTGTACCAACCCTGGAACCCGGGAATCGAATGCGATACAGTAATCTATCTTGGCGAAGATGAATTGAGCTTCACATCAGGAATTTCTCTCTTTCCAAATCCGGCAAATGATTTTATAAATATAAAATACACTCAACCTGCATATCAAACCCTGACCATTCGGCTTTACAGCTTATACGGACAGCTTTTGAGTTTTTACAAAACAGATGGCAAACAGGAAGTAAAATTTTCTTTAAAAGAATATCCTGCCGGAATTTATTTTGTTAAACTGAATACGGGAGGAAAGGAAGTAATGAGCAAGGTTGTGAAGCTGTAATCTTTTTGTAAAGAATCTATTGCACTTTATTGTGCTTAACAGTTACTTCATATCCTATGCTTTATCTTTGCCGCTTAACCAATTAATAATAAAAAATATGAAAAAAATAGTACTTACATTAACACTTGCAGGAACAGCGGTATTCCTGAATGCTCAAAACAGGGTTGCAAATCCTGCCGTGCTCAACTCATCATCTGCAGCTTTTCAGCAAAGTTTATTGAACGTTAAATCCACCGGCATATCATGTGATACTATGTCAAACTTCATTCTTGGCAGCTATACTCAGGCGATTTATACCGACCAGGGAGGCGGATACGTTTCAGGTCAGAACAGTTATGCGGATATATCAAAAGCCGACAAATATGGAATTCCGATGGCCAATTCAGGTATTTACGGAGCCATTTATATATGGGGAGCGGCATCATCTTCAGGCACAGGTCAGACGTTTAATGCCCAGGTTTGGGATAATGACGGATCAGGAGGATTTCCCAATACCACGCTCGGTTCACAGGTTGTTACCTACGACACCATCGTTTATGACTTTATTGCAGGTTTTCCCACGCTGGTTCTTTTCAGTCCCATAACAGTATCTGATACCGTGTATGTTGGGGTTAATTTTGGGTACACCGTGGGCGACACGCTGGCTATCATCACTTCGCTGGATGGTGAAGCATCTGTGAATACAGCCTACGAACAATTCAGTACAAACGACTGGCATCAGTATAGCGAAACTCCTACTTCCTGGGGAATCTCAGTGGCTCATGCCATCTTCCCGATTGTCTGCACGCCTACAGGAATATATGAAGTGCTTACACGGACAGGTGAAATTGCGGTAGCTCCGAATCCTTCATCAACCGGGGTTTTTACCGTTGTTGTTCCTGATCATGATATGAGCAAGCCGATAACAATGGATGTGTATGATGCACATGGTTCCCTGGTCTTTTCTGCATCGCAGACAGCCGGAAAAGATTTTACTTACAGCCTGGACCTGAGCAACGTTGCAAAAGGGATTTACATGTTGAAAGTAGAGACTTTTGGTGGAATAAAAACTCAGAAGATTACAGTTAACTGATATAAACAAAAAGAATAACAACAAAGCCGTTCTGAATAATTTCAGAACGGCTTTGTGATATATTCCATCCGCCCTAGGCGGATGGAATATATTAATTAACAATCGGAATCAAGCCTCTTATTCCCATATCCACCACGGTATCTCCGGCAAGCGGCTCATAATAACCGGGAGTGCTGTGCTCCACCCATTCAAAACTTTTCTTGGTAGAAAGAGAAACAGTGATTATTATATCCTGTGTTTCATTTCCTGTAATTAAAAAAGTGGAAGGAAACGCACCGGTCACCACACAAGAACCGGGTGGTATCGGTGAAGTGCCGCTAATGGGATTAGGAACTGTAGTTGCCCCTGCAGGCGCTTGTCCTTTTGAAACTGCCGGAAGTCCCCATTGCGGATTATCCCATTCAAATGACCAATACCCCTGCTTCTTATTTGAATTCTCAGTAACAGTGCTGTCCATAATTTTATAGTTCCTGATATATGTATTAAACCCGATGAAAGAGGCAAGCGTTCCTGTAAAATCATAATTATTACCGAACGTATCTGCCACCCTGAAATTAATATCATAATTCTGATACGCTAAAGAAACACGCAGATATTTATATGAACCGACAGCAACATTATTAAGCGGCATGGAGAAAAAAGTTTCGCCATCTCCTGCAAATGTTGATTGATCAAAGTCAATGGCAGACTCACCTCCAACAGTTGTTTCAGGGGGATGATAAGCAACAAAGCCTTTTCCCAATAACGTTGTTGCCTCATCCGCAAATTCAATGTAATGTACACTCATCTTATTAAACCGTGGTGATTGCGCAGAATGATTACCGGGAACAGTTGATACGTTTCCAAAAGCATTCAGCCGTGTCTGCGTAGAATCAAATTTGAATTTAAGAATAAGATTATGCGTAGCTGTTGCAGGCAAATCGTCAACTTCTTTTTTCTTGCATCCGGCAAAAAAAACTGTACTAATTATTGCTATAGCAATTATGCCTGAAATATTTTTTTTCATCGTATAATTTTAAGTTGCTAAATTAAGCAAACCGCACCTACTATTAACTGAAAAGCCGCATAATTATTACACTGCTGCAAATCCTTTTTCTCAGAGGCCTGTAAATTTTCAATACTTTTGTCCCTCCTAAATCCTAAATTGTAAATCGTACATCGTAATGGCAAAAACAGATTTATTCCAGGCTCCCGATTATTTTCAAGTTGATGAATTATTAACCGAAGAACAAAAGCTTGTCCGGAATTCAGTCCGTGATTGGGTGAAAAAAGAAATTTCACCCATCATTGAAGACTATGCGCAACGTGCAGAATTTCCAAAACAATTAATCAAGGGGCTGGCTCACATTGGTGCATTTGGTCCATACATTCCTGTTGAATATGGAGGCGGAGGGTTAGACCAGATTTCTTACGGATTAATCATGCAGGAATTGGAAAGAGGAGATTCAGGAATCCGTTCAACCGCATCCGTCCAAAGCTCACTGGTGATGTACCCGATTTATACTTATGGCAGCGAAGAGCAACGAAAGAAATATTTACCAAAACTTGCCAGCGGTGAATGGATGGGATGTTTCGGTTTAACTGAACCTGATCACGGATCAAATCCTTCCGGCATGTTGAGCAATATCAAAGACAAAGGGGATCATTATTTATTGAACGGTGCAAAGATGTGGATCAGCAATGCACCGTTTGCAGATATTGCAGTTGTGTGGGCAAAAGACGAAGAAGGTAAGATCAGAGGATTGATTGCGGAAAGAGGAATGAAAGGGTTCACAACCCCTGAAACTCATGGCAAATGGTCATTACGCGCAAGCGCAACAGGCGAGTTGGTTTTTGACAATGTAAAAGTTCCTAAAGAAAATATTTTCCCGAATGTGAAAGGATTGAAAGGTCCGCTTGGATGTCTCAATTCCGCGCGTTATGGAATTTCCTGGGGCGCCATCGGTGCTGCAATGGATTGTTATGATTCCGCATTGCGCTATTCAAAAGAAAGAATTCAATTCGGAAAACCAATCGGTGCGTTTCAATTACAGCAAAAGAAATTAGCAGAGATGGTTACTGAAATTACCAAAGCACAATTGCTTGCATGGAGACTCGGTGTTTTAAAAAATGAAAACCGCGCAACTCCTGCACAAATCTCGATGGCAAAACGAAATAATGTAAACATGGCTTTGGAAATTGCACGCGAAGCAAGGCAAATTCACGGAGGCATGGGTATCACAGGCGAATACCCGATTATGCGCCACATGATGAATCTTGAATCAGTTATAACGTACGAAGGCACACACGATATTCATCTTTTGATTACCGGAATGGATGTGACGGGCATTAATGCATTTGGAGAGTAATCCTTTGGGATAACTGTAATTATTTTTTTACGATCTTCGTTTTTCTTAATTCCTGTTGTTGCCTGTGAACTTTCGTATTTAAAAAATAATTGCAGAAAATATTTTCTGGCACTTAAAATGAAAACATCATTTTCAATCTTTCTCTTCTTTTTGTTTTCCATAAGAGCATTTTCACAACACCTTACAATTGAAGGGACGGCTGAAGATACAGTCACTCATGAAAAATTAAAAAACGCTGTTGTCATTGCCGTAAGGCTGAATGACTCTTTGCTGGTTTCATATACCCGGAGCAAAGCAGATGGATTTTTTAAGCTGGAAAATTTACCTGTTGATACGTACCAGGTTATTATTTCTCATCCCGGGTTAGGCGATAAGATATTGTTTGTACTGGGAAATAAAACAGATACAGTTCTTGATTTCAAAAAAATTATTCTCCCGCCCAAATCAGTCAACCTGCAGGAAGTGGAGATATTCGGATATTCTGATCCGGTATTTTACAAAGGAGATACATTGGTTTTTACGGCAGACTCTTTCAAAGTAAAGCAAAATGCGGTGGTGGAAGATTTATTGAAAAAGCTTCCGGGAGTAAAGGTGGATCAACAGGGAAAAATTTTTGTGGAAGGCAAAGCCGTTGACCAGGTATTGGTTGATGGAGATGAATTCTTTGGCAGCGATCCCACTATTGCCACAAAAAATCTGAATGCAAATACCGTTAAAACCGTTGAAGTGTATGACAAAAAAAACGAGAGTGCATCAACAGGCGATGAAAATGAAACATTGAAAGTAATGGACCTCAAATTAAAAGAAGAAGCTAAAAAAGGATACTTCGGAAAAGTTTCGGGAGCGGGCGATTTTCAAAAATTCTATGAAGGCGAATTGCTGGTCAACAAATTCAAAGGCAGACAAAAAATTTCTGTTTTCGCTTTGGGAAGCAATACCCCTAAATCCTCTTTCGGATGGGACGATATGTGGAAATATGGCTTGAACAATGAAATGAATACCCAAACTACGGATGATGGAATGACTTATTATTACAGTAACAATGAGCGCGCAAGAGGAATTCCAAAAACTTTTAAATCAGGAATTTATTTTACGGACAAGATTTTTGAAAAAACAAAACTGTCATTTAATTATTCTTACAACAAAGCCGATTTAAATGCAGAAACCAGCACAGCCTCGCAATATTTTTTTACGGATACTTCATACAATACCAGCCAGCTTTACAACTCCACGCAAAGCGCTCAAAGCAATAATTTTAATTTAACAGTAAATCAAACTATTGATTCACTCACGGAGCTGGAACTTCAGAACAGAACTAAATACAGTACGAATGATTTAATCAGATCCGAAAACAATTCATTTCTTACTTCTGAAAATTTGTTAACAAGAAAAACATCTCTCACAAATATTAACAGCGGTAAAACGTATGATGTTACCGGGTCGGCTAAATTGACAAGAAATTTTAAGTTGAAAGAACAACGGCTGGTAATTTATTATTTATATAACATTATTGAGAACAAATCATCCGGCACCATGCATTCTTTCAATACTTTTTATGCTGACAGCATCTTTTCGAGCGACAGTACCGATCAGCAAAAATCAATTGCATCAAAAACAAAAAAGCATTATGCAAGCGCCATATATACACAGCCATTGTCGAAAAAAATAAGGCTGGAGTTTAGTTATGATGCAACTTTTTTAAATGGATTGCAGGATAAAAAAACGCATGATTTTGATGAAGGCGGTTATACCCTGTTGAATGATTCGCTCACCAATAATTTTGAAACACAAAAAACAATACATCGCATAGGAACAAAGTTTATTTACGAACTGAAAAAAATATTTTTGTCTGTCGGAGCGTACGGCCGGGTAGTAAATAATGCAAACAGCAATTTAAAGACAGGTCAGAAGATTTCACAGGAGATTAAAAATATTCTTCCAACCGCTACATTCCGTTATAAATTCACCGACAACACTTCCATCCGCTTAAATTATTCCACCAGTTCCCGCCAGCCTGACCTGAATCAATTGCAACCCGTTCCGGATAACAGTAATCCAAATAATATTTTGATTGGAAACCCGGACCTGGCGCCTTCTTATTCGCACAATTTGCAGGCAAATTTTAATTCTTACAAGCCTGTTACAGGAAAAAATGTCTGGGCTGGAATAAATTTTTCTGCTACTGATAATGATTTTTCCAATTCTTCGGTGTATGACAGCATTGGCAGAACGATCACCCAGTCAGTCAATGTGAATGGAAATTACCGGGGTGGCGGTTATATAAGCGCAAGTTTTCCCTTCTTTTCAAAAGTGTTAGATATAAATCCTGAAGCAGATTTAAACTTCAGCCGCTCTGTCAATTTTATTAACGGTGAAAAAAATACAACAAAAAACGCCTCCATAAATATAGGTCTTGATGTGAGCGTGGAAAAGGAAAAG
The DNA here is from genome assembly GCA_035275625.1 of Bacteroidia bacterium. GTDB lineage: Bacteria > Bacteroidota > Bacteroidia > AKYH767-A > OLB10 > DATEMK01. The sequence continues at coordinate 7,492 of DATEMK010000549.1, read as the reverse complement.
TTTGAGATTTCATTAGGAGGAAATTATGATTATAATTTGTCATCCTCATCTATAAGCGTAACAGGTAATGTTCCTTATTATGAAACCGGGTTGGATGCGTCTGCTGAAATTGAGCTTCCCCTTAAATTCAAAATATCAAGCGATGCAAAATATACATTCCAGCAGCAACGAACCGCAGGCTATAATCTTAATTACCTTGTCTGGAATGCATCATTAAGCAAAACTTTTTTTAAAAACGAAAACCTGGTTGTGTCGGTTAATGCCACCGATTTACTCAATGAAAATATAAATACTTACCGGAATGTTCAGGACAATGTTATCAGTGATATAAAAACAACTATTCCCGGGCGGTACATTTTATTGAAAGCGCTTTTTAAATTTAACAGCAACAAAACCAAAGACGATGAGAGCGAAGATTAAAACCGGGTGGATCCTTCTTTGCTTTTTATCAGCATTATCAGCAAATGCGCAATTAACCAAAGGCAAAATTGTTTATGAACGCAAAACGAACCTGTATAAAAAATTCAAAGATGACAATGTGAAAGACTGGATTAAAGAAGGAGATAAAATAAAAACAGATTATTTCGAATTGTATTTCAACGATAGCCTGAGCGCTTTTAAACCGCAGGAAAGCGACCTGAAAGAGTACTACGGATGGGCAACCAGCAAAAACTCGGTTTACCAGGACTTCAAAAAGAAAACCCGGTTCACCATAAAAAAAATATGGGGCGAAGAAGTTTTGCTAAATGATACGCTCTACACGCGCCAATGGAAAATTACAGACAGTAAACGAAACATCAGCGGTTATAATTGCCGCAAAGCCATCTGGCAGGCTGACGACAGCACGCGTATTTATGCATGGTATAGCGATGAATTAATGGCAAGCACCGGTCCTGAAAGTTTTTTTGGTTTGCCCGGAGCTATACTCGGGCTGGCAAGCGAAGATGGCGGAATAATTTATTTTGCAAAAAGTGTTGAAGCAATATCAAATGATCTGTCTGCATTGCTGCCAAAAAAAACAAAAAGCAAAATTTATACATCAGCAGAATTGCGAACCAAATTGGAAAAAGAATATGGAAAAGAAAAATGGGGGAAAATGATGATTAAAAATACGTTTGGATACTGGTAATTTTTCCCCTCCTTTTTAAACTGAAGATTGAAACAAAATTCTGTTTTATCAGTAGAAGAAATTAATGAATCCATATTCAATATTTCTTTTGTTTTCCATTGTTGTATTATCCGCCTGTAAAAAAGATACAGGCAATGACAGTGAAATAAAAAATGATCCGGCTGTTGATTTCATCTCTTCAACAGGCGATGGCTTTGCGCCTGATACCATTCAATTCACAAATCAATCTTCCGGTGCAGACGGCTATCAATGGGATTTCAGTGATGGCAGTTCTTCTTCTGAAACAAACCCTGCGCACATTTTTCAAAATGCCGGAACGTATAATGTAAAATTAACCGGAACAAATGCAGGAGGCTTCGCTTATATTATTAAGCCTGTCAATGTGGAGCCCGATACAGAATTAACGTCATCACGAAATTATGTTCTTGCCGAATCAATTTTTGCAAATGTCTTTGCCCTTGTGGAAGAAGCCGCTTCAGGATGCAGTTCAGGGCTTTTAAATTCATGCGGCAATGTGACCAATGATACAGTTGCTGTTCCGCACATTTTAAAGATTGATTTCGGAGCTGTTAATTGCGCTTGCGCGGATCAGAAACCAAGAAGGGGAAAAATTATTGTTGCTTATACAGGCCTATACAGTGACTCCGGAAATGTGCATCAAATCTCATTTGAAAATTTTTATGAAAGCAATAATCGCGTGACAGGAAATATTTCGTGCACAAACAACGGGCATAATTCTTCAAATCATCTGAATTATTCGTTAACCTTAAATACAAAATTATTTTTACCGAACTCAGCGGATCCCATAATATGGAATGCGCAAAGAACTATTGAATGGATGCAAGGTGAAAGCACTTATGCAAATTGTAACGATGATGTTTACAAGATGGCCGGCAGCGCAACAGGGATCCTTTTCAGGGGAAAAAGTTTTTCATCAACCATTACAACCGCTGTTCAGAAACAAATTCTTTGTCCGCCTCTTGTCATTGGCAAAATAACATTGACCCCGCAGGGAAAAGCAAACAGGACACTTAATTTTGGAAACGGGTTGTGTGATTTAACCGTTACAGTTTCTTTAAACGGAAAGGAAACAAATATTCCGGCTTACTGATAAAAGGATTTTTATTTAATAAAATAACCCGAATCAAATTTTTTGTTCTCTCCATTTTTGAAAAGTGAATAGCTGAAATCCTTCTGAATGGAGTATGCTCCATGTTCTCCTTTTTTATTGAGGGCAAGAAAACCCACCTGGTTGTCTTCCACCTTTGTTTTTTTCACCATACGATGAATGGCTTCTTCCACGGCTTCCTGTGGTGTGCGGCCGTTGCGCATCAGTTCAACAATTAAGAACGAACCGCAAATTTTAATAACCAATTCTCCCAATCCTGTTGCGCAGGCCCCGCCCGCTTCATTGTCAACATACATTCCTGCACCGGGAATCGGAGAATCGCCTACACGCCCATGCATTTTATAAGCCCACCCGCTTGTTGTACATGCGCCTGAAATATTATTTTTATCATCCATGGCAAGAATACCGATGGTGTCATGATTTTTTTCGCTGATCACAGGTGTGTAATTATTTTTTTTCATCCATTCCTTCCATGCGGCTTTTGAGCCTTCGGTAAGCAGGTTTTCTTTTTTGAATCCCTGCGACAACGCAAATTGCAAAGCGCCATCTCCGCTTAGCATAACGTGCGGTGTTTTCTCCATCACTTTGCGCGCCACAGAAATCGGGTGCATGATGTGCTGCAAATAGGTTACTGATCCTGCATTACACTGGTGATCCATAATACAGGCATCAAGGGTAACGTATCCATCACGGTCAGGAAGTCCGCCATAACCCACGCTTGTATTTTCAGGATCAGCTTCCGGGACTCTTGCTCCGGCTTCGACAGCATCCAGCGCTGCTCCTCCGTTTTTCATGGATTGCATGGCTGCCTCAGTTGCTTTTAAATTATCCCATGTTGCTATTACAAGAGGCGAACCTGCCGTCTGTTCATCAAATAAATTTTTTCTTTTTGAAAAAGTGTTTGCAAAAATTTTGTTCGAAACACTTCCTGCTGCTGCAACAAGAATGCCTTTCTTAATAAAGTCTTTTCGTGAAATCATACATGGAAGAATTTGAATTAAAAATGTGAATTAACAACAAAATAAATTGTTGGCAAAAAAAACAATTAAAGATTTTTCTGAAGATGATTATTTTTTGAAAAGTTTTTGAGAATACATTTTTTCGTCCGCAACAACGTATATCAAATACATTCCTCCTGAAAGATTAAAAGGTTTTAAATTAATATTCACCTGGTATTGTTCAGGTGTAATGTTACTGTTAAATATTTTCTTCCCGTGAATGTCATATAATGAAACAGATAATGGATCTTTTAATTCCCTGCTTAAAACAATATTCAATTGATCGCTGATTGGATTGGGATAAATAAATTCTACACCGCTGCTGTTCATTATTTCTCTCTTTATTGCAATAATATTAGAATATTTAAAGTTGCCGTTGTAATCTGTTTGTTTCAAACGATAGTAATAAATATTTTTCCCCACTTCGCGATCTTCAAATTTGTAAGCATTCATTCCTGTTGTATTCCTGCCTCCGTTTACAAAACCTATCTTCAGAAAATCATTTCCTGCAGCTGAACGCTGAACTTCAAAACCTTTGTTATCATTTTCTGAAGCCGTTTCCCAATTGAGCAGATTTAAATCTGTTACGGCTTTTCCCGTAAAAGAAATTAATTCAACAGGCAAAGGAGAATTAACGGGTCCTGTGATTTCAAAATCATCAACTGCCACCCCGGGAGCTACCGTATTAACATCGGACATAAAATGCATTCGGAACGCCACGTTAGGGTTTCCCGAAAAAGCTGACACATCCCATTGAGCAAGCGTAAATGCGGCACGTGTTGCATTAAAATACGGCTCGTTTAACGGAAAAGATGTTGCTGAAACATTGTTCGCAAAATCATACCAGCTTGCCGCAACCGTACCTAAAGAAGTCCATGTGTCTCCTTTGTCCAGAGAATATTCAACACGGAACCCGTCCCAGCCTATTTCAAAAGAATTTTTTCTGTACAATCTCAAAGTGTAGGTTCCCGCAAGTGTGAAATTATAATTTGGAGTCATCAGGCTTCCGTTTGTATTGTCCAGGTAATTCCCGGTAAGCCCTGTAACCCATGCGTTTGTTCCGCTGTTCGTTCCGCTTTTTCCTGCTACAGCCGAATTTCCTCTTTGCCACAATGTGCCTGCAATGTTATCGGGACCAAAATCTCCGATGTTTGATTCAAAATTGCCGCCTGCTGCGGGTGTATATGGCGTACCGCGATTGGGTAAAATCTGGATGTATGCCACTTTGGTTGCCGTATAAACAGGATTACCGTTTATCTGAAGTGATACGGTATATGTTCCGGGATTAGCATACGTTTTAGTTGGGTTCTTTAATGTGGATGTTGTTGCATCGCCAAAATTCCATAGCCATGAAGTTGATTTGGTTGATGCATCGGTAAATTGAATTGTTTTATTCGTATATCGTATTTTTTTATCGGCAATAAAATTCGCGCTGGGAGGAGAAAATACATCGGATGAAAATAACCCCCTGCCATGAGTTGCAGCGATCATCATGTTATCAGAGCTTCTTATCTGGAGCATGTGTGTACTAACGTTTGCCTGGCCTGTGTTAGAAGGACCCCAGGCAGTCGCTGCTCCATTCAATAAATCCGTTGACCATACGCCAAGCTCAGTCGCAATAACCGCCTGCGTATTATTCAGCGGGTTGAACAAAGCCCAGCGTACCGGCATGTCAGGCAAACTGGCATTGTCAAGATTTGCCCAGCTTGTTCCTCCGTTGGCAGTTTCCCAAACACTGTTCACTCCGTAATTGCTGTAAGTAACCAGCAAATGGTTGTCATTTCCGTTTTCTACTGCCACACAGGAAACACTGCCGCCAGGCATGCCTGCGCCATTGTTAATCCAGTTTCCCGCAGAGCCGCTTGCAATCGTATTTGCACCGTCAACACGTACCACCCTCCCGTTTGACATGCCGAAGAAAACACGGTTGGCTGTATTTTGCGAAACTGAAACATGAGTAACATTTGCTCCGCCAAAATTTGTGATTCCTACAGTCTGAAATGTGTTTCCCGTTCGTGGATTGGTCCACCGTACATAATTGCCGCCACTGACTGCAGCGTACATTAAAAAAGAAGCATTGTCATAATCAGAAGGATTTACAAAGCTGCCTCCTCCTGTGTTAACGCCCGCCCATGTGTTGCCTCCATTTGTTGAGCGATAATAATTGTTATATACGTAAGATGTAAACTGGTATTGCGGATTATTCTGATCAATGTGAACGAAACACCCATCACCACCTGTAACTTCTATTGTACTATTTATTCCGGCTGAAGAAAATTTATGCGAACCATTATCCTGCGCCCCGGCTAAAAAATAATCTGTTCCAGCAGTTGGATGAATTGCGCACGCATAAAACTGCAAAACATTATATCCTAAGTTGCGATCTGAAATTGCCGGTGTGGCTGCAGTTGCATTCGTGGTTCTCCAGACTCCTCCATCGTTTGCAAAATAAGCAACGGTGGAACTGCCGGGCTCGAAAATCATGAGGTGCTGATCGGCATGAACATATTGATACCCGCATCCTCCCCACCAGCTTGTTATTTGTGTCCAGCTTGTGCCGCCATTAGTTGTTTTTAAAATATCCACTCCGCCAATAAACATGTTGTTAGCATTATTCGGATCAACTATAGCAGTTAAATCATACCATGCTTGTCCGCGCGTGAAATCCGAGCCGGGTGTTCCGCAGTTCTGATCTCTCCAGGCAGGAAGCGCACATGTTGTCCAGGTAGTGCCTCCGTTTGTTGTTCTGTAAATATTTTGAATGGAAGCGCCAGATGAAACAAGCGCATACACAGTTACAGCACTTGATGGTGCACAGGCAAGCTCAATACGATTTGTTCCTGTTGTTGGTAATCCGCTTCCGGCAATATTTATTTTAGTCCATGATCCTGCATTGCCACTGGGGGATTTGTAAATGCCATCCGAGGAAAAAATGGAACCTACTCCGACATAAAAAGAATTATCAGCAGCCATTTCAATATCACCCATGTCATTGCTTGTACATCCATTACCGTTACCGAGCACCTGTGTCCAGGAAGTACCGCCATTGGTCGAACGGTAAACTCCTGCACGCGTAGCCGCATATACATCCCCGGTAACGGGATGAATTATTATTTTCTGAACCCAGTCAAAATTGGAACTTGAAGAAGTGCTAACTAACTGTGTCCACGAAGTGCCGCCATTGGTGGATTTCCATATCCCGTCACCGCGGATGGCATCAGCATTGTACCAGCTTTCGCCTGTGCCAAAATACATTTCCTGCGTGTTAAGCGGATTATACGTTATGCTGGTAACTGCAAGGTTGGCAAAAAAATCATTTAATGCAATCCAAACAGGAGTGGCGACAGTAATGTCGGTGGTTTTCCATAATCCGCCACCGGCAGCGCCCACCCAAATTGTTTTTTTAGTTGCATCATTCGGATCTATCATCATGGCGAGTGAGCGGCCTCCGAAGTTGTTTGGCCCGCGTTCTACCCAGTTCATACCGGGAATTGCGCCCGCTACATGAAGGTTGGCGCCACTGCCTTTCCGCTGCTGCATTTGATTGTATGCTGCATACAATCTTTCCCGCGGAACAGTATTGGTTGCAGGATCTTTTGTTAATTCAAATTCCTGCTTCATGGCAAGATCCATGCGATCGCGCAGCGGGAGTTTTCCTTCCTCCTCTTCCTCTTCTTTTATATCCCGGAAAGAAGTTTTTGCCATTGTATTGAGGGGCTCTTTAACAGGAGCATCTACAGACACTAGTTTAATAAAAACCAATGCTGCACACAACAATACGCTGCATACAAAAAATGAGGGGCGATTGATTTTTAACATCGGTTTACTGATGCAGTCAACAACTTGGTTTTAAGGGGCAATAAAGGTACGTAAAAAAGGAATAAACAGTTGTGGTTTGAGTAAAATTTATTAAAAAAGCACCTGTTAATTGCTGCACATTGCTTAAATATGCTGCTTAATTGCCTGAACGGCTGATGTACGATGAGTTGATGGCGGTTTTTTTATTGACCGCTGTGATATTTCTTCGGAATCTTTTTTTGTTTTGCTCCAGCCACCTTTTTATATTTTCAAAAAATAGCGGGAGGTTTTCTGAAATGTGTGAGCACTTTGTGAATTATTGCCCGGCAAAAAATCCGGAAAACGGGATTGTTCGTATCTTTATGATATGAAAAAAATAACAGTTAAAGCAGGAATAAATTTTTTACTGGGGATGCTGCCGTTAATAGTAAGCTGCCA
>DATEMK010000548.1:0-14951 GCA_035275625.1 Bacteroidia bacterium | reverse complement strand
TTAGCTTTTCTTTTACTTCATTTTGATATAAAGAAGAAAATTTGTCTCTTAAAATTAAGATTTTCTTATTATAAAATTGAATGAAATTATTTTTCCTGAATATTTTTTCATTTCTGAAAAAGGAATTATTCATTTCCATATTCATTGTTTTATTCATACCAAGCGCCCAGCGGTTGTGAATGATATGAAACATCATCTTGCTCTTATCATTTATCAGATCACTGTCAGCAACAAAGTAATTTTCATCGGGAGTGATAAAATCATAAGCTGATTCTTTAGCAACAGCATAAACAATTATTTTTTTCTGGCCTTTAAACTGAATGGTTTCTGAAATTTGGCTTACGCAAAGTATCAATGTAAAGGCCAACCCGGCTATCAAATAAACAGGACGTTTGTTGACAAGAAAAAAAACAAGCATGGCCATTAATAAATAAATGATCCATGTTTCGAAAACACTGATTGAAATTCCTGACAAAACAGAATAAGGGATCTTTTCTGTCAACAACACTGAGCTATTTAAAATGTAAAGCAAACCAAAACAAGCCACCGAAATGTATTTAGAAATAATCATCATAAAAGAAACAAATACGGGGAGGCTTGAAACTGCAAGGAGCAAAATACACAAGTAAATAATTACGGTTGAAAGAGGGATCACAATAAGGTTTGAAATAAAAAACAAATTTGGAAACTGGTGAAAATATAACAGGCCAAGCGGAAAGGTCATTAACTGGGCGCTGATGGAAACAGCAGTAATTTTCCAGGTATTATGCATCAGCCAGTTTGAAAACTCGAACCACTTTGCAATCATCGGGTACAAATAACAAATACCGAATACAGCAAGGTAACTCAGTTGAAAACCTACCTCTGTAATAAGGTAAGGATTGTAAACAAGCAAAACAAAAGCCGAAGCAATCAGCGTGTTAAAAATATTCGAATTCCTGTTAGACCAACTGCCGATGATGACAACCGAAATCATCATTGCTGAACGAAGGACAGCAGGCGAAAATCCGGTAAGCATCGCATAAAACCAAATGAATAAAACCAGGAAAATAAATTTTAAATGCCGCAGCCATTTGTTTTTATCCATCCACGAAAGCATCCAGTTAAAGACTATAAAAATAATTGCAACATGCATTCCCGATACAGACAATACATGCAATGCCCCTGCGCTGGAGTAGGCATTGATTAATTCTGCATCAATGTTATCTTCATAACCAAGCACTAATGCGGATGCCACTCCGTACTCCTGTTCACGGATAATTTTTGTTTTAAAAATTTCTACCAGCCGGTCGCGTAATTCATAACTGTATCTTCGAAGCGGATTTCCATCATTATAGTTTAAGGACTTCCATTTATTTTTTGCAAGGTATGCCTGGTGATATACATTATGAAAGGAAAGAAATCTTTTGTAGTTGAATTCATCAGGATTTTTTGGCAGTTCAACTTCCTTTGGTGCAGCAGAAAAAATAATTGCATCACCATATTTCAGCTTTGCAGAACTTACATCCTTTTCAAGATATAACAATACATTTCCATTTACATGTCTCCAGGCTCCTTTAACTGATCTGACTGATTTAATTTCAACAATTGTCTTGTAAGAATTTTTCTTCTCATGCAACTGGTCAGCAAGCACACCGAGGTATTCCCGCGTATCGGGCAAATTAGAAAAATGATTTTTGGAATTCTTATCTGAATTATAAAATGTAATCGTTGCTCCGATGACCAATATTACCAGGTTTAACGCGGTGCCGTAAATCCACCGGATGCCTATTTTCCTGTAAATTTTTTTGTTGTAGGTAAAAAGTAAAACAATACTTAAAAGAACCGGGAGAATAAGCAGGAAAATTTGATTATGTAACGGATAAAATATTTCAAGAAGAATACCTGCCAGGAAAGGCAATAAAAGACGAAACAATGGCACTTGATTCCAGGCTCGCATAATGAAAAATTAATTTATTGTTAAAAATAAAAAAAATATTAAAACCAATAAAAAAATTCCTTTCCTGGTGGCCGGATAAAATCTTTGAATAATCTCTACCTTTGAATCCTTTCGACATGACCTTAATTATTATCATAGCAGCCGTCATCATTTCCATCCTTGCCTTTTCAAATCAGGCGCTGATGGGTAAATTAATTTTCAATCCTTTTAAAGTTTCAACTAACGGGGAATGGTATCGTTTTATAACCAGCGGATTTATTCATGCAGACTGGATGCACTTGTTTATTAATATGCTTGTTTTATATAGTTTTGGAACTCATGTAGAAGCTTATTACAGTGAAATTTTCGGAGACTATTATCAGTTGTATTATATGCTGCTGTACCTTGGGGCATTAGTAATTTCAATTGCGCCAAGCTATGCAAAACATAAAAAAGACTTTAACTATAATGCTCTGGGTGCTTCGGGTGCTGTTTCTGCAGTGCTCTTTGCATCTGTAATTTTTAATCCGTTAGGCACGGTGATTGTTTATTTTATTAAGATGCCTGCTATCTTAATGGCTCTTTTGTATGTCGGTTATGAATATTACATGGGAAAAAAGGGTGGAGATAACATCAACCACGATGCGCACCTGTGGGGAGCTATATTCGGGGTGGTTTTTACAATTGGCTTGAAACCTAAGCTGGCGCTTTATTTTTTTGAACGGCTCACCGATTTTTAATATCCGATGAACAAAGCAGTTTTTCTTGACAGGGACGGAGTAATCAATAAAGACCTTGCAGATTATACTTTTCGGATTGCTGATTTTGAATTTACTGCAGGGCTTTTTGACGCATTAAAAAATTTTCAGCAGAAAAACTATTTATTAATTGTGATCACTAACCAGGCGGGAATAGCACGCAATATTTATACTCACAACGATGTGGAACAATTGCATAACTATATGCAACTGCAACTTGAAGAAAAAGGAATTCATCTGGCCGAAATTTACTATTGCCCCCACTACACTGAAACGGGAAAATGCATTTGCCGCAAGCCGGATTCCCTATTGCTCGAAAAAGCACTTGCACGATTTAACATTGATCCGCTTCAATCTTATTTTATAGGGGACCGTGATCGCGATATAGAAGCGGGTGAAAAAGCAAATGTGAAAGGAATTAAAGTGGACGGAGACGCTGACCTGAGAACCATTTTACATTTGATTAAATAATGCCATACATTAATTTTAATGGAGAATTATTTAGTTCTGATGAGCCGGTTTTAAAAACGGGCAACCGTTCGTTTTGCTACGGTGACGCTCTGTTTGAAACCATGAGATGGCATGATAATAAAATTCTTTTCATCCATGATCATGTATTGCGTCTTTTTAAAGGAATGAAGTTCCTGAAAATGGAGATTCCCAAAAAATACTCAGCATCTTTCTTTCAAAAACAAATCTCTCAACTCTTAAAAAGAACTAAAATTTCCGGAGATGCAAGAATCCGTCTGCAGGTGTATAGAAACGAAGGCGGATACCATACTCCCACCAATAATTCAGTTGGCTTCGTGATTACAACTGAGGGCTTAAGCACAGAAAATTATTTTCTGAATAAGAAAGGGTTGACTGTTGACATATTTTCAGAAATCAAAAAGCTAAAAAACCCTGTTTCAAATTTTAAAACATCCAACAGCCTTATTTATACCCTTGCCGGAATTTTTGCAAAAGAAAATAACCTGGATGATTGCCTGATATTAAATACGGACGGATATATTGCGGATGCCATAAGTTCTAATATTTTTATTGTAAAAAATAAAATAGTATTCACCCCTCCCCTGCCGGATGGTTGTGTGCATGGTGTAATGCGCAAGAATATTTTAAAAATATGTAAGCAGGAAAAAATAAGTTCACAGGAAAATTCAATTAATGAAAATGATCTTTTAATGGCTGAGGAAATTTTCTTATCAAATGTGATACAGGGAATCAGGTGGGTTAAGTCATTCAGGAAAAAAGCTTATTCCAATGATTCTTCAAGGTTTCTCAATGCAAAATTAAAAAGCTCTGTTGGGCGAAATTAATTTTTTGTTTTTTCATGCAGGGACAGTAACCTGGAATATCCTTTTTTATCCTTCCAAATAGATTTATTCTGACAAATTAAAATTATTTTTCAAAAATTGACAATTTTACCTTTAAGGAGTGAATAACAATCCATAAACATAATAAGACAAACATAAAATATTGTACTTTTTAGTTCCTCCATTTCATTTTATTTTTGTATCGTGAATAAGTGTACGAACCCAAAACTGAAACTTTGAAAAATAAGATTATGGAAAAGATTCAAAGCCATCCGCCCGATGCTCCAGGATACTTTTTCATAAGATGAAACTTTATATTACACTCATGACTCTTACTTATTAATTCCCATAAATTACCTCTAAATCACAAATACCATGAAAAAAATCAACATGCTGATTACGTTTTTTTTGTTGTCCTGCATCACTGTCAATGCACAGGTGCTGGTTTCCATGAACCCCAACATCGGGCAGCAGGGTCAAACGCTTACCACCCTTATAACAGGATCAGGTACACAGTTTCAATCTTCATCCCCCAATGGCAATGTCTTCGAAATTCAATTGTTGAAATTAGGATATGATACCATTTTCCCCGATACAAGCACGATCAATATTATTGATAATACACATTTTGAAGTGGAGATTATTATTCCGCCTGCAGCCCAGAAAGGCTTATATGATCTGTATGTGAAATTGGGTCCAGGTACAAACGTAACATTGCCGCAGGCTTTCAGAGTAGGGACGCCTGACGGGACGATTAGCGGAATTGTTTATTATGACACCAATGGTAATGGTGCAAAAGATACCGGTGAACCACCCCTGGCAAACGAAAGATTTTATGTGACGCCTGACAGCAATTACGTTTACAGTGATGCGCTTGGAAATTATTCCTTCGAAACCTATAACGGTACACGCACTATTGAATGGCGGCCCACCAATGCGCATTATTATCTCTTGTCTTCCGCCAACCCTTCTTACACGGTATTAATCAATAATAACAATTCCTCGGGAAATGATTTCGGGCTCATAACAGCCATTACCTCCATCACCCCCAACCAGGCGAATGCAGGGGTAACCTTAACAACTACGCTCACAGGCGATAATATTTTTTATCAGACCTCATCTCCCCCCGGAAATCTCTTAAATTTTAACTTACCCGGAGTATTTAATTTCAGCATTCCGCCTGACGGTTATGTCGTGCTTGACCAGGATACCGCCACGGTAACTTTTACTGTCCATGGAAATGCAGTCCCCGGAATTTATGATGTGGCTATAACTGTTGTCAGCAACATTTTTCCATTTGATAATATCACGTACATACGTCCTGATGCGTTTACAATAGGACCTCCTGACGGTTATGTTGATGGCACGATTTATTTTGATACAGATACTAACGGTGTGATGGACCCCGGTGAATTTGGCGTTCAATACACTAATTTATTTATGACGCCTGACAGCGTCACCATCTCACCTGATGCATCTGGAAATTTCCACTTCGGGGTTATTAACGGTTCGCATACGGTTGAAATAGGAAACCTGGGCGAATTCATACTCTCCTCTGCAGATACGGCTTATACGGTCACCATTAATAACAATACTGCCTCAGGACTTGATTTCGGAATAAAATCGCACCTGTATTCCATTTCACCAAATGAGGGATACCAGGGACAGGCGCTCACTACCAGTATAACCGGTTTTGAAACGCAATTCCAGTCCTCATCCCCGCAGGGAAATATACATGAGATGATGCTGATTAAATCAGGCGGAGGCTATACGATACAGGTTCCCCTTGCTAATATTACACAACCTGTTGACAGCATACATTTTGATGCTCTTATCCCGGTACCTGTCAATGCCGATACCGGTTATTACGATGTATCGGTTACTGTGAAGCAACAGGGCGCCCCGTGGATTTATCATACTTATGTGCTGCCTCACGGTTTCCATGTTGTAGAAGCGGATGCCTTCATTTCAGGAAATGTCTTCTTTGATGCCGATTCAAATAAAGTGCTCAGCGCAGGCGATACGGGACTCGCTAATGAACGGCTGTTACTGATGCCTGACAACGTATACGCCTTTGCCGATGCCAATGGAGATTATACGTTCGGTACCTATAATGGCACCCATACAGTATCCTGGGATCCCCTGCCCGGTGGATTCATGACACTGTTTTCCGATTCTGCATCCTATACAGTCACTGCAAATAACAATACGCAGGGCGGATTTGATTTCGGACTGCGATCCGTTAACGAATATTATAACTCTGAAATTCTTCTTTCGCATAACCTGCCGCGCTGCAATATGAATGTCAACTATTATGTACATTACAGGAATATCAGCAACCATCCGACTAACGGATCAATAATTGTCGGTAAAGCGCCAACTATGACTTTTGTGAGCGCTGTGCCTGCTCCTACACTTATACAGGGCGACACGATCACATGGGATTATGCGAACCTGCTTCCGCTTACACCTGCTGATATTCAAATTGTATTCCACCTCCCCGGACCGGGAAATAATATACAGACACAGGCAATTATTACTGCTGTGGACGGAGGAAACACAATTCAGTTTGCTGATACTTCCATTGTAAACCCCACTATTACCTGTTCCTTTGATCCGAATGATAAAGCAGTTACTCCACCGGGAGTGCAAAGCCAGAATTATACATTGTTCGGAGATCTGCTTGATTATATGGTGCGCTTCCAGAATACAGGAAATGATACAGCCTTCAATGTGGTGATCATAGATACATTAAGCGCTTCTCTTGACCTGAGCACATTTGAAGTAATTGCCAGCAGCCATCCCGTTCAAACGGAATTGAAGCCAAACGGCATTGTAACATTCAGGTTCCATAACATCCTGCTGCCTGACAGCAATGTGAACGAACCTGCCAGCCACGGATTTGTACGCTATACTGTTCATGCACTGCCCGGTTTGCCGGCCAACACTGTTATTACGAACACTGCCCATATATTCTTTGACCTGAATGAGGCGGTTGCCACTAATACCACTACAAATACCATGGTATATGTGATCCCTGTATCCGTTTATGAGCCATCGGCACAAAACGGTATCGCGATTATTTTCCCGAACCCGTTTGATGAAACAGCGATGCTGAAGTTCTATAACCCCGGAAATGAAATCTATACTTTAAGAATTTTCAATACCGTTGGAGAAATGATCAGAGAATTGAAGATTCATTCAGGTGAAATAATAATCAGGAAACAAATCCTGGTAGCGGGAATTTATTTTTACAGTTTAAAAGACGGTTATGGGAAAAATTCCTTTACCGGCAAATTTGTGATAAAGTAAATATTTCATCCTGAAAAAAAACCTGCAGATGTTTGCAGGATGATGTTCAGAATACTGTTTATATTATTGCAGCGATTTTCCCTGTGAGCCTGAGGATTGGAACCCTCAGCGAAGAATCAGTAGTTTCTTGCTAAGAAAGAAAGAGCCCTTGCATAAGGGCTCTTTTTTGTTCCGTAAATGCTTGCCACACGGGTGTCAGAGATATCCGGAAGTCCATTGTGAAAAGATTTACATGAGGAAATGCAGGGATTTAACATGTAAGAAAAAAATCTGCTTATTGTTCTTTCCATTCCCGGATGAGACGCATATTGCTGACGTACTGTTTCTATAGACCTCATTATAGTCCGCGATTATCCAATAGGTAATGAGGCTTGCATGTATGCCGTGGTTCATTGCTGCGAAGGTTAAAGCGCATTGTGAATATAAAAACCTGGCAGGATCATCAAATATGAAAGGAGCATTATAAAACATTTAATCTCCGGAGAAATAGGGATAAGCATTTCAGAATTATTTTTTCAGAGGTAAAATCACTTTTCTGACACCGATGAATGCTTCATTCCCCAATAAGCGGATGCAAAAATTGACTCAAAACGGAAAACAAAAGAGAAAGGATCATTCAAAGGGGACTCAAAAAGATTAAAACTTAACGGCCAGTATAAACCAGGCTTCGCAGGAATCAGAATTTTTATGAACCTCACCTTTGTTCCTTCTTTCAAGAGAAAGAGAATGGTAAATCATTGAAAAGCACAGTATAAAAAGAAAGGAAGCTGTCATGTTCTGAAAAAGCTTAAATCCCGGAGGATACTACCTCAATAAATTCCAGGACGCGGCAAAGATTCTCACATCCAAAAAAAATCCCCGCTTTTTACAGCGGGGATTTACTTTTAATAATTTTAAACTATCATTTTGTAATCACCATTTTCTTCACGAGTGTTTCTTTGTTAAACGTGAGTGAATAGTAATAAATACCGGGGCTGAGCCTGTTGGTGTTGAAGTTAACCGTGTGCCTGCCCGAAACTTGTTCTTCATTAACAGGAGTATCCATCGTCTGACCAAGCAGGTTTACAATATTAAAAACCACTTTTCCTTTTTCAGGAATTATGTACTCAATGCTGGTCATGCTGTTAGCCGGGTTCGGATGATTTTGCCCTAAGATCAATCCTGATGCAGAAGTCATTTCTTCTAAACTAACAGAGCAGGGACCAATATCTTCAAAACAGAAGTCATCAATTAACCAACCCTCGTAGTTAACGCTATAATCCGATGCAAAACGGAAACGGAACATTACAGGGTAAGCAAGCTGACCATTCTGCGGCAGGAAGCAGATTTCGTGATGCGGATTGGACCATAACTGGTTAACAATTGACCATCCCGGCTGGGGAGGTGATCCTCCGAGAGCAGTAACAAAATAAGAGTCATACCATGATACAGATCCTCCTGTGCCAAGCACAGTCCATGATCCTCCAAAATCAGTGGAATATTCCACATTACCGCCATCCTGAAATTGTTCCATCCTGTATTTATGCCAGAAACTCAGGTTATAAGTTCTTCCAACCTGGATATTAAATGCCGGAGTAAACAATGCAGATGAATCATTATTAGGATAATTTCCGGTTAACGGACCCGTTTTCCATGCATTTGTTCCTGTATTTGCAGCCGTCATAAAGCTCACATTAGGAGCCCCGAAAGTCCATGATGTATTGGGTGCATAAGGCGGGAACGCATTTAACGTTACCCACTGCGGTGCAGTATCGAAATCAGGACAGTAGGGGGTTGAAGCCACGCTGACAGTATCAATAACCGATATCGTACAGCAAAGAGTGTCATCTGTAGGATTCTGGTCAGTTCCACCATTAGGATAAGTTGTTACCATGCAGATCTCCCACACACCGGGAGCAGTAGTCCAGGAATTTGAAAATACATGGTTCAAAGATTGGTTATAAAGGAGTGGCGGTGAGAAATTAATTGTATCAGAAGCAATCAGATTAGCACCGATCCACAATTGAGCAACTACAGAATCAAGCGCAGTAGTTCCGGCATTCCTGATGTTAGCATCAAATAAAATAGGCTGACCCGGGAAAATGAATGGCGGGTTAGATGTGTTATGACATGTAGTTGGCTGTGCGGTTAATGGAACCGGAACTATCAGGCAGAAATCATCAATAGAGAATCCGTCACTCGGGAAAGGAAATTGGTTTCCGGAACAGAACTCAAACCTGAACTGAACCTGGTCTGCACCACTAAATTGTGCTGGCAGCGTGTCAATAATTTCTCTCCATCCGTTCGGATTATTTCCTTGCAGGACTATTGCAGAATTTCCTGACCAGGCTGCCTGGTTACACGCAACTGAATTGTACCAGTTGAAAGATCCCGACCCGGTATTAAACAGTTGTGTCCATGCCCCTCCATTTATACTGAATTCACATTTAACACCATCGGAAGCTAAGCTGGTATTAAAATTAGCCCAGAAGCTGAGAACCGGGTCTATTGCCTGCAGAAAATTAAAATACGGTGTGTATAACCTTGTAACTGCAAGTCCCTGATAGGGAGAAGTAAGATTTATATCCCAGGCATTAGGCGGTGATAATGCAGTGTTTGTTGTTCCGAAAGCAGGCGTTCCTAATTCCCATCTTGTAACCGGGGCTGTAGGTGTAACTATTTCCACCGACCAGCCAACATTGGCAGAATCAAAACCATCACAATATGAATTGGTATAGGAAAGCTCAATGGTCGGAATACCAATGCCCTGTGTGCAAGTTGTATCATTATAGAAATTTCCGTCTACAAGAGGATTAATAATCTCTGTCCATGAACAGAAGTTATACGCTCCCGAGGGAACCGTGTCGCAAACCGGAAGTATCCATGTTGTGCTGGCTCCGGCTGCAAGGTTGCCTGTCCATAAATAAGGGCCATAAGTAACAGGGTTTCCATAAGGGATATCATCCTTGCTGTAATAAACATTAACACTTGTTAGCGGATTGTATCCGAAATTCTTGATCGTTACTTCAACAGGCTCACAACTGTCTGCAGGAGCGGAGAAGGAAGGCTGAAGAATGGTTGTCACCCCTGCATCATAAGGAGCGGGCATTGCAAAGCAGAAATCATCAATGCTTTCTCCGTCATAAGTGACAGATCCGTCTGTGCAGAAAGTAAACCTGAACTGAACGTATGTTGAATTAATCAAATTCAATTGACCCAAATCCTCGGCACGTACATTCCACCACAAACCTCCAGTGCCCTGGGTACCGGTACCAGCCCATGCAGGCTGATTGCTGCAAATAATAGTTTGCTGGTTATACCAGTTAACAGCGTTTAAAAGACCATAAGGAATCAGCGTCCAGGTCTGGTTCTGACTTTCATAATATTCCATTCTCACCCCGTCCCAGGCTGTTTCTGTATTAAAGTTTATCCAGAAATCAAGATACGGATTGAAAGCATTTGTAATTTCAAAGAATGGAGTATATAAGGAAACGTCAGCGGTATTCGTATAGCCGACAGTAAGGTTAAGATCCCATGCATTGATCCCTGAATGTGTGGAATTGGTGGTTCCGAATGAAGGAGTACCTAATTCCCAAACGGTGCCCGGATTGCCACCCGGATTAAGCTGGCTGAACCAGAGATTAGCTCCTTCAAAGTCATCACAATAAGGATGCAATGAATCTATTACAACCGTGGGAATTCCGAAAAGGGTTGCGCAGGCAGTGTCATTTGAGTGATTGACATCAGCACCTAAAGAAACCCATGCACATAAATCATGGTACCCCGATATGATCGTATCACAAGGCATTGTAAACTGCACTTCAGCACCCGATGCAAGCGGTCCTGTCCAGAGGAAAGGTCCGTGTTGTTGGCCGTTATAGGTATAATAAACATTGGCTGAATCCAGTTGGTTGGAACCATAATTATGAATCATAACAGTTACCGGAACACAGGTTCCCGCAGGCGCATTGCCCGTAGGCGATACTATGGTAGAAAGACCGGGATCATTTGGCTCAGGCAGGGTGAAGCAAAGATCATCAATTGAAAATCCTGACTGTGTTCCAAAACCGTCTGATGTAAAGCGAAAGCGAACCATGAAGTTTCCGGTTCCGGTATTAAGGTTGGTTGGCCCGAATATATAGTCTGACTTCACCCAGCCGTTTGAAGATCCTTCCCACATCGAATCTGGCGGGTTAAAACTAAAACCTGAGTACCAGTTTACGGCTGAACCACCTCCGGATGCAGCTACGTCCAATCTATTCCAGGTAATTCCGTCATCGTTTGAATATTGCAGGGTAACTCCGTCACCCTGGATATCGGTTTGCCTGTTTTGCCAGAAAGTAAGGCGTGCATTAACGGTAGTGCCTGGTGAAAATACAGGTGAATATAAATAACATTCTGAACTATTAAGATAGCCTGATGTAAGGTCAATATCCCATGCATTGGGTGGTGAAAGAGCCCCCGTAGTAGCCCCGAATGCCGGTGTGCCTAATTGCCAGCTGGAGCCAAACGGAGCCACCGTGGTATCGGTCCATAGCACTGCGGCATCGAACGTTTCAAGACAATAAGGGAAGGATAAGCCCAGTGATGCCACAAAGCAATGTTCAACAGTGCTGGCGCTATTATCACACCCGGAAGCATCAACAACCGTTATATGATAACAAATCGTATCGCCCGCATTCACAGCAGGAATATCCCCTGAGTAAAGATATAAGCTTGCCCCCACTGTCATTATAACCGTATCATTAGGTCCCCCGTTTATGGAATAAATCAGGTAAGAAAATGCAATTCCTGATTGATCATCTGTGGAATCATTCACAGTAAAAGGACCGAGGTTGTAGGTAATATTATTCCAGATGGGGGCTAATTGTACAACCATCGGATCAACCAATTCACATGGAGCTGCCGTTATACAAATATTGTCAAGATGCCATCCGTTGGTAGTATCAACAAGGTCGCCCGCAGCATCAAACATTTTGAAGCGTATATAAAAGGGGTTAGCATTAGCGGCAACAGCCGAAATATCAAAAGTTTCGTGCATCCACCAGGTATTATTAGGAACTGTATCAGGGGATCCCGGGAACCATGCACCATAAGACGCTGTTGAGAAACTGCTGGCCTGTCCTGAGAAAGCACCGAGGCCCTGGTAATCCACATTCTGGTTAAAGCCGTCATCCTGCATTTGCTGCCAGTTCACCCCATCAGTAGAAAATTCTAAAATACTCTGGTCAAAAAAATGCACTTTATTTATCTGGTCAAATTCAAACATCACGAAATTCATGCCTGTTAAATTCATTGCCGGAGTTGTAGACAGAATTACGGTATCGGAATTCCCGAGGTAAGCCGAGTCGCTGTTTGGAGAGCTTACAAAAAGCCGCTGGTCGAGGTTCCACCCGGGATTGCTCGCGTTGTTTGTATAAGAATCAACGCTGTCCGCCAATGATGCCGGATCAAAGTCTTCATGCCAAAAACACCCTACCTGTGCATTGGCGAGAACTGTTGAAAATAAAATACTGAGAGTAAAGATTAATTTTTTCATGCTTATGATTTTTGAATATTTGTGAGGTTACTGATAAATAATTGATTAAATTAAGGTTCGTCAAAAATAAATATTTATTTCGAACAGAAAAGTTCCTGACGAAAATATCTTTGTTTATTTAAACGGACGGTGAAGCAAGTCAATTGGTTGCATGGGTTAATAAGTATTTTGGACCTGGATAAGCGGGTAATCAAGGGGGTTGGATAATTGGAATAATCAGCAGGATTTTTTCCTGTTAAAATCAGGAAAAAGGTTTTTAAAATTTAATTGCCGCAATATTTCAATATTAATTTATCGGCATCGGTTTTACCCATAGACTGAATTTTTTTCCAGTCCTGGCATGCACCTGCTTTGTCATCCATTTTGTATTTGCATACTCCCCTGCTGTAAAGCGCATCCACTTCAGTGGCAGAAAATTTTATCACTTCATCAAAAAATTTTATTGCGTCACTGAATTTATTTTCTTCTGATGCTTTTACGCCTTCCTTATAAAAATTATCTGAAAGCAGGTTATCCACCAGGTATTCATAATCTCCGATGATGTTATAAACCTCCCTGCCTGCATTTACAATATGCCCTATGGGATTACCGGTACCCAGCGAGGCGGGGTTGGTTATTTTGCTAAACCTGGTTTTTACACGCATATTAACATCCACCCGTTCGCCATTTAATGTTCCCACTTCCCATGACTTGGGATGATCTGCAATAGCGTCATAAACCTGCGTGTTAAAATGTTCGTTCGTTGTGGAATCAAGAACAACCAGGTTTTTTATTTCACCCTCCCTGGTAAGCCTGAAAGTAATAACTGATTTGCCGTCAATACCTGTTTTAAAATCACGCTCTATCAAATTAACCTGAGTGTATAAAAACTGGCTGATCCCCTCACCCATAAAATAAGGTTCTTCAAATTTATAAAGTGTTATTTTATTTATGATCTGGCTTTCTGCTTCTTTATAATTCAGAACGAATGATAAAAGCCATGCATAAATAAATACTGTTTTTTTTGCTGACATTGATATTGTATTTTGAAGGGGTAAATATTTCAATTGTCAAATTTCTGTATTCCCCGGCAAACTTCCAAATAAATAAAGGATGGGTAGTGGGTTAATTTAAATTTTAGGTTATGTCTATTTTGAAAGGCTTAGTGAAACTTTGTGTCTTAGTGCCTTTGCGGCTCTGCTTTAAAAATTATTTTGCCATAAAGTCACAAAGTCACTAAGAAGCACAAAACCTCTAAACTGACCCAATGCCAAAGGATGGATTAGAAATTGAATTACTTCATTTAAACAAAAGCAAAAAAAAGATTTCCATAAAAAAAACCGGGCCTGTCCGCCCGGATCTTTTGAAGGTTTTAACAACTTAAAAACACATTCTTATTTTCCCATCCAGTTATCGGCATACGAAACCCCATTTTCAGTATAAAGAACAATGGCAGACTGGCCATTCACCTTCTTAATGTCTTTATTGACAGCAACAATGTCCCTATTCTTTACCTGCCTCTCTCTGATCAGCCGTGCTTTGTCATTATCCAGCTCTTTTTGTAATTGCGCCACAGCTATTGCATCTCTTTGCGAAGCTGCTTCATTTCCTTTGGATAAATTTTTATCCAGCTTTTTCTTCGTTGCATTTAGCATGAATTCATCCTGCTCAATTGCTTCTTTCTGTGCTTTGATGGCTAAGTCATAATCTGAAACCAAATCATTTTTATCGGCTTTCAGATACGCCTTATCCCTTCTCAGGTCAGCATTCGCTTTCGTTAATTCTTTTTTAACCACCGCATGTGCCGCTTCATCATTCCTGGTGGCTTTACATTGTTCCCTCAGTGATTTAATTTTTTCCCTGTCTGCCCTGATGTTTGCAATATCTTTATTGATGTCTGATTTTTCTTTTTCAAACCTCACCGGGGTTTCCGATGATGCTGTGGTTTGAGAAAATGCTGAACCCGGAATTCCTGTTATTGAAGCGCTGGCCAGTATGCCAACGACCGTTAGTGCTTTTAATTTTTTTAAAAATTTCATTTTTTACCTCCTTTATTTATTGTTTTAATTTTAATGTGTCATTCCTCCTGTTATTTCGCTCAAAATTCATTCCTGCCGGAAAGGAAATACCGGTTCTCACTTAACATATTTATT
>DATEMK010000547.1:0-10648 GCA_035275625.1 Bacteroidia bacterium | reverse complement strand
TTAAAACTTCTCCTGAAAGCGCGCGCATACGTTATGCTTACGGCAGCGCCATCCTTATCGAGCAGGCTTTGAAAGAAAAAGACACAGAAAAAAAAATGAACCTGCTTGATAAATCAATCGAACAATTAGAAAAAGGAGTTTCTGTTCTGGATACTTATTCGGACGCTTTTTATCATCTGGGCCTTGCCTATAAAGAAAAAGGAGATTTTGTAAACGCTGTAAAAAATTTAGAAGCTGCGAGAAAAAATAAAACCTGGACCGAAGCTGATTTTTATGTTGCTTCAGGAATTGCTTACGGCAGCGTAAAACAATATGACAAAGCCATTGCTGACCTGAAAAGAGCAATTGAGATTGACCCGAAATCTTATGATGCAATTAATAACCTTGGGCTATACTATAGTGAAATGGGCGATATTCCCAATGCAATAAAAAGCCTGAATAAATCTATTGAGATAAACCCCAAATTTGATAAAGCACATTACAACCTTGGAAATACGTATGCGAAACAAGGCGATTATACGAAAGCCATTGAGCTGTACAAAAAAGCAATTGAGATTGATCCTAAATATGAAGATGCCTATAATAATACAGGCAATAGCTATGCTGCGATGAAGGATTATGCAAATGCAATTATCTATTACAAGAAAGTCATTGAAATAAATCCTTCCAACCTGCAGGTATTAAATAATATTGGAGTTACTTATAAAATAATGGGTGACAATGTAAACGGAGACAAGTATCTCGAAATGGTAAAAGCGGCATCACAGAAATGAGGAAAAGAAATTTGCTTTGTGCATTCTTCTTTGGAGTGATTTTTTATTCATGTGAAAATAATAAACCCGGTGATTCAAGTGAATCACCATACTTTGACTTGAAATTGTATTTCGAAAAACAAGCTTCAGCACTTAGTAAAAATAATTTCAGGTTAAAAAAATTTGTTTTACAAGACGAAGCAACAGAAGATAAAATTTTTGATCATCCTGATTGGAAAGAGGAATTAAAACCATTTTCAGAATGCGATATTAACAGACCGTCATGGAAAAATTCATATAGCATAGACTCTGCCGGAGATGCGGAAACACTATGCATAAAGTACGAGGCGAAGGATTCCACTTTAAAAATAAAGAGCATCAACTTTTGCTTTGAACATGACAGCGTAACATTTATCCGGATTGAAAAACGAACGGATAATATGTATTATGACCATATCACCACCTTGAGTTATTTTCCCCTGAAAGCATATTCCATACAAAATTCCCAAAAGATTACTTTTACAAAAGGAACTTTGGTCGAAGTAAAAGCTTTATTCCTGCAATAGAAAAATGAATGTATTATCAACAATAGCCCTGGCAACAGGAATCTGGCGTGCCACATTAAGCCTGCCTGGTGGCGAACTCCCGTTTAATTTTGAATTGAAAAAAAATAACAATCTGTACATCATTGAAATAATAAACGGAGAAGAAAAAATTTCTGTGAATGAAATCACCTTAAAAGATGATTCACTTTTTGCAAGGCTTCCTGTTTTTGATTCTGAAATAAAAGTTAAAATCAGTCAAAATGAAATGAGCGGTGAATGGATAAATTATTCCCGCAAGGAAAATAAGAGTATTCCATTGAATGCTAAAGCCGGAATCAAATACAGGTTTTTTGAAAATTCGGATGGCCCGCAATTGAGTGTGGCAGGAAGATGGGAAGCAGGTTTCAGCCCCGGAACAAAAGATTCATCCTTTGCAATTGGAATTTTCAGCCAGGATAAAGATCATGTTACAGGGACCTTTCTCACTACCACCGGAGATTACCGTTACCTTGACGGAATGATAATTAAAGACAGCTTATACCTTTCCTGTTTTGATGGCGCACATGCTTTTCTTTTTAAAACGAAAGTGGAAGGAAATAAAATGGAAGGAATTTATTTTTCAGGAAATCATTGGAAAGAAAATTGGGTTGCCGAAAGAAATGAAAATATTGAATTGCCCAATCCCGATTCATTAACTTTTTTAAAAAGCGGTTATGATAAAATAAATTTTTCCTTTCCTGGCCTTGACAGCAATATGATTCAGCTTTCTGATAAAAAATTTCAGAATAAAGTGGTGGTCTTGCAAATCATGGGTTCATGGTGTCCGAATTGTATGGATGAATCTGTTTTTTTAGCTGATTATTATAAAAAAAATCATTCAAAAGGAATTGAATTCATAGGAATTGCTTTTGAAAAAACAAATGATTTTCAAAAAGCTGTTTCCAACATTGAAAGAATGAAGAATCGTTTTGGAATGGATTATACATTGGTGATAGCCGGTAACCGGGAAAATGCAAATACGGCATTGCCCATGTTAAACCGGATAATGGGTTACCCCACCACCATTTTTATTGATAAAAAAGGAAAAGTAAGAAAAATTTACACCGGGTTCACAGGGCCTGCGACAGGAAAATATTATGAAAAGTATAAAGATGACTTTGATGGCTTCATTACAAAACTCCTGGCAGAATGAACCCAAAAGGGGCATTATTTTGATTTTTCATACTCGGTTTTTATGTGATTCGCCCAAAACCTTTTGTTTTTGCAAAATAAATATCTAACTTGCATTGCTTTTTAAAAAGCACATTCACTCCGCCAATCAAATAACCATATTTAATTCGAAAAAATCCATGAAAAAAATTCATTTACTCCCATTATTATTATTTTTATTGCCCTACAGTGTAAAAAGTCAGTGCTCCACAACTAACGCTACAAGCTGCCAATGTCCTCCCGGAGGCGGAACCAATTGTGACCTGGTTCCGGATATTTCAATTGCGCGGTTACCATTAAACCAATCAAGCAATTATACAGAATATCCCCAGGTTTGCAACCCTCCATGCGATGGCAATGATGGTCGTTTGCGGGTAGGAGTTTCAACTCCTATTATCGGCTTTGGTCCTCTTGAAACAAGAGGAACTGCTTTTTATGTATGCGGAACCGATACTGTTGATGCCGGAACGGTTGCCAATATTCCCCTGGCATGTCCTGTAACCGGGTTGCCTCCTCACCAGCTCATTAATCAAAGAATTTATCATAAGAGCGGGAACACCATGACCTTCTGGGATCGTGAAGCCGGTTCAATGACGTATCATCCTTCTCACGGGCATCAGCATGTGGATGATTGGGGAATTTATACGTTAAGACAAAATAATGGAAATCCCGATCCGCTTAACTGGCCGATTATTGGTACCGGTTCAAAATTGGGTTATTGCTTGCTGGATATAGGAAATTGCAATTCCAGTTCAGGATATTGTACTGATTCTTTAGGAAACACGCTCAACAGTTCCAATATTGTAAATTATGGGTTAGGCGGAGGAGACTATAGTTGCTCGAATACAGTGCAAGGCATTTCAAACGGATATATGGATACTTATCACCAGGGATTAGACGGAATGTGGATAAATCTTCCTGCCGGGCTATGTGATGGAACTTATTATATTGTGGTGCAGATTGACCCTTACAATTATTTTCTTGAAACGAATGAAAATAATAATGTAGTAGCTGTTCCGGTTACTTTAACAGAACAATCGGCCACACCAATAGCATCTGTTACCGCTAACAAATATCCGGCTATTTGTTCAGGAGACAATATTACATTATCAGCCAATTTCGGCACCTCTTACTTGTGGAGTAATGGAGCAACTACCCAAAATATTATAGTTTCCAATACCGGTAACTATTCAGTTACAGTTTCTAATTCTTGCGGTTCAGCAACATCATCTCCTTTCGCAGTGACTGTCCTTACCGCTAATTCACCTGCGACTACAGGAGGCTCAGTTTGTAAATCCGGTTCAACTGCTCTGACAGCGTCAGGCAGTGGAACAATAAATTGGTATGATTCTCCAGGCGGGGGAAGCTCTTTATTCACAGGCAATATCTTTAACACACCTGTTGTCACCACCAACACAGCTTATTATGCTGATGCTACTGTTACATCAGGATTGCAAACACTTTTTTGCCCTCCTGCTGATAATTCATTTGGAAGCGGAGGTTATTTGAGCAGCGGACAATACCTTATTTTTGATGTGATTGCTAATTGTAATTTAAATACGGTGAAACTTTATGCGCAAAACGCAGGCAGCGTGACCATACAATTACAAAACTCATCAGGGTCGGTTTTAAATACGGCTACTGTGAATGTTACTTCCGGGGAAAATACGGTTACCTTAAATTTTGCTTTGACTGCAGGTTCAAATTATCGGCTGACCCGATCCGGAACATTCAATTTATACCGGGAAAATGCAGGAGCGAACTATCCATATAATATCAGTGGTTATATTTCTATCAAAAATTCTTCACAAGGAACATCTTTTTACTATTATTTTTATAACTGGAAAATTACCACACCCGGACAAAGTTGTACAAGCACCAGATCCCCTGCAACAGTTACCGTACATTCGATACCTGTTGCATCCATCACCCCAAATGGTCCTACTACATTTTGCAGCGGGGGTAATGTATTATTGTCTGCTGTTTCTGGTCTGAATAAAATTTATCAGTGGAAAAAGAACGGAGTAACTATTGCCGGTGCCACTTCATCTTCCTACAATGCATCAGCAAGCGGAAACTATAAAGTAACAGTTACAAATTCTGTTACGGGATGTTTCAAGACTACTCCTGTTAGTACGCCTGTCACTGTAAATTCCAAGCCAGCTGCGACAATTACTCCGCAGGGTCCCATATCTTTTTGCGCAGGCGGAAGTGTGCAGCTGAATGCAAATACCGGGGCGGGACTGACTTATAAATGGAAGAAAGGCGGCAATTATATAAATGGCGCTGTTTCTAACAACTATACAGCTAATGTTGCAGGCACTTATAAAGTGGAAGTGACAAATAACAATGGGTGCTCAACTACCTCATCCGGAATCACAGTTACCATTCCCTGTAAAGAAGTGAACTATCAAAATGAAAATGATTTCTATTGTGAAGTTCATCCAAATCCATCTTCCGAAAAATTTAATATTCACATTCACGGAATCGTAAAAGAAAATATCATTATCACGATTCATGATATTGCCGGAAGAGAAGTTGATTTTTCTGAAGAAAGGATTTCTGACAATGAATTCAGGATCGGGTTGATAAACCAGGGCGTTTACACAGCTATTATTTCAAACGGAGAAATACGCCAGGAACTCAGGCTTATCAAAATAAATCAATAGGTTTACCATTGCAAAAACAAAAACAAAAACTTAAAATAATATTATGAAAAAGTTCTATTTAGCTCTTATTGCTATTTGTGTATTGTTTTCCGGATTTGGATATAGTCAATGCTCCACAACAAATGCTTCAGGCTGCCAGTGTCCTCCCGGTGGCGGAACTAACTGTGATCTAATTCCGGATATAGCAATTGCCACGTTGCCTTTGACGCAAGCCAGCAACTATACAGAGTATGCCCAGGTTTGCAATCCACCATGCAGTGGTAATGACGGCAGATTGCGCCTTGGAGTTTCTACACCAATTATCGGGTATGGTCCCCTGGAAACACGTGGCACCCCCTGGTATGTTTGCGGAACGGATACTATAAATGCCGGAACAGTGGCTAATATTCCCTCCTCATGCCCGGTAACAGGTCTGCCACCTAAACAATTGATCAATCAAAGGGTTTATCACAAGAACGGAAATTCAATGACTTTTACTGATCGTGCTGCCGGTTCTATGACCTACCACGCTTCTCATGGACATCAGCATGTTGATAACTGGGGCATTTATTCTTTAAGGTCAAGTAATGGAGATCCAAATCCTCTGAACTGGCCAATTATTGGCAATGGAACCAAATTAGGATTTTGCCTGCTTGATATAGGAAGCTGTAATGGCAGCAGTGGTTATTGCACCGATTCTTTGGGTAATACACTTAACAGTTCAAATATTGTTAACTATGGTTTAGGCGGAGGCAATTACGGTTGTTCAAATACATTACAGGGAATATCTAATGGATACATGGACACTTACAGCCAGAGTTTGGATGGCATGTGGATCGTTATCCCTCCCGGAATTTGCAATGGAACTTATTATGTTGTGGTACAGATTGATCCGCTGAATTATTTTCTTGAAACAAATGAAAACAATAATGTTGTGGCTGTTCCATTTACGCTTACCAAACAGGGCGGGACTGTTCCGGTTATTACTACCGGTGGTCCAACAACCTTTTGTGCGGGCGGAAGTGTAGTTCTTACAGCATCAGCCGCATCAAATTATGTTTGGTCAACCGGAGCAACTACGCAATCTATTACCGTCAACACATCAGGATCTTATTCGGTGACAGTAAACACTGCATCTTCCTGTTCAGCCACTTCTCAGCCGGTTACGGTGACTGTAAACAGCGTAACCGTAAATGCATCTGCCACCTCAAGCTCTCTTTGCACAGGACAAAGCACGCAACTGTCAGTTACTCACAATGCATCCGGCACCAACACTGTTCCCACTCAATTTACAAATAATACACAGGTATTTATTCCTGATAATAATTCAACAGGCGTTACTTCACCAATAACCGTTTCCGGGATCACTCCGGCAACCTTAAGTTCCGGCATGGTGGTTTCTGTTAAATTAAACCTGACACATACCTATGTTGGCGATCTTATAGTTTCACTTATTTCCCCTTCCGGTAATCAAATTAATTTAAGCAACAGGAGAGGCGGCAGCGGAAATAATTTTACAAATACCATTTTCAGCATGTCAGCAACAGTGCCGATTGCAAGCGGCAGCGCTCCGTTTACCGGCTCATATATTCCGGATGGTTCTTTTAATTCTTTGACCGGAAATGTAAACGGCCTATGGAGGATTAAAGCAGCAGATGTCGCTGCAAACGATACCGGAAGAATTCAAAACTGGACGCTTACTATTAATAATGTGGTGACGGCACCACCATCTTTTTCATGGACTTCAAACCCTGCAGGATTTACATCAGGTACTCAAAATCCCACAGCTTCTCCAACTACTACTACTACTTATACAGTTGTAGTTACGGGTGCGAATGGTTGCAGTGGTTCAAACACAGTGACCGTTGTCGTTAATCCATTACCAACTGTAACTGCAAATAATGTGAGTGGTTGCACGGGAACAGCCATCGCTTTATCCGGAACTCCCGCAGGCGGAACATGGAGTGTAACCAATCCTTACACAGGGCCAGGCACCACTTACACACATACTTATACTGATGGTAACGGATGTACAAATACAAGTTCAGCAGCAAATATTACAGTGAATCCGTTGCCAACAGTAACAGCAAATAACGTTAGTGGATGCGCAGGCGCTGCCATCGCTTTATCTGGAACTCCGGCAGGCGGAACATGGAGTGTTGCCAATCCTTATACAGGACCAAGCACTACATATACCCACACATATACTGACGGAAATGGCTGTACAAATACCAGCTCTACTGCCAACATTACTGTTAATCCATTGCCTAATGTTACAGCAAACAATGTGAGTGGCTGTGCCGGATCAGCAATTGCTTTATCAGGAACCCCTTCAGGTGGAACATATAGTGTTGCCAATCCTTACACAGGACCAAGTACAACTTATACTTACACCTATACTGATGGAAACGGTTGTACAAATACAAGTTCAGCAGCAAACATTACTGTTAATCCATTACCAAATGTTACAGCAAATAATGTGAGCGGTTGTGCGGGAACAGCAATTGCATTATCGGGAACTCCTGCTGGCGGAACCTGGAGTGTTCCTAATCCTTACACTGGTGCCAGTACAACTTATACGCATTCTTATACTGATGGTAACGGCTGTTCGAATACCAGTGCTGCTGCAAACATTACTGTAAATCCTTTACCAACAGTTTCTTTCTCCGGATTAGCAGCGAACTATAGCGTATCTGCTGCTGCTGTTACATTAACAGGCTCACCTGCAGGAGGAACATTCAGCGGACCCGGAATCAGCGGAAATACATTTACTCCGTCTGTTGCGGGAGCGGGAGGACCTTACACTATTGTTTATTCTTATACTGACGGAAACGGATGCAGCAATTCTTCTTCTCAGCAAACAACTGTAACCAATTGCGCGGTACCGGCAACTCCGGGAAGCATTACCTCCATTGGAGGCGTAATAAAAATATGCCCGGGTAATACAAAATCATATAAGATAACTGCCGTTGGCGGAGCCACTTCATATACATGGACACCTCCAACCGGTGGCATTATCACTACCGGGCAAGGAACTGTTCAGATAACTGTGAACTATACTTCTGGTTTTACAGCTTCGGGCCCTCTGAGTGTTGTGGCAAATAACAGTTGCGGAAGCAGCCCGGCACGAACATTAACCATTACACGAAATAATCCTGCGACACCCGGAATCATAACAGGATTGGCTGCCGGAGTTTGCAACAGTACGGGTGTACCCTATTCAGTAGTAAACGTAGCCGGTATTGTTTACAATTGGTCGTTCAATGTTTCAACTGCAGCCGTTGTAAGCGGCCAGGGAACCAATGCAATTACCGCTGATTATAACAGCGCATATACAACAGGTATTTTGAGTGTAACTGCAAACAATGCCTGTGGTTCCAGTGCAGTAAGAAATCTGAATGTGAAATCAGCGCCTGCCACTCCTTCCGGAATTTCGGGTCCCACTTCTGTTTGTGCAAACCAGTTTGGAGTACCTTATTCTATTACCCCGGTTCCAACTGCCACTTCTTATACCTGGACAAGTGTGACCGGCTCACATATTTCTGATGGTGTTGTTACATCTCCCGGAAAAGTGCTTACTACCTCCTCCCCTTCGGTTACTATCAATTTCGGCAATGTTTCAGGTAAATTAAATGTGAAGGCAAATAATGCCTGTGGATCAGGTACAAATTCAACCCTGACAGTTGGATTTGTGTGTAAAACAATTGAAGAAACAAATAATACCACCGCGCTCGAATTAAAACCGAATCCGGCAAAAGAGTATGTTGATTTTAATTATGTGACATCTTTCAATGGAAATGGCGGAATTGTAATCTCAGATATTATGGGAAGAGAAATGTATAAACAAACCCTCCATTTTAACGAAGGAGAAAATAACAGCAGGATTGACCTTCAGCGAATGAATAAAGGAATTTATTTACTCACTATAGAGCAGCCTGGACAAAAAATAACAAAAAAACTGATCATAAATTAGCAGATAAGTTAAATAAGACATTCAAATTAATAAAGAGTGCTGTAATTTTGTAACAGCACTCTTTTCTTTTTTAATCAAAAACAAAACAGAATGATAAAAAGAATTACTCTCATTCAATTGCTGCTATTATTCACTCGTATCATTCATGCACAAAATGCATGGACTATTTATGATACAAATAATACCCCCGGTTTTCCCGATAATAATGTTCATTGCATTGCATTTGATACAGCCGGAATAAAATGGGTGGGTACGGATTACGGTCTTGCATCTTTCAATGATACGGATTGGACGGTCTATAATACTTTAAATTCTGCCTTAACCGATAACAGCATTCGTTCCATTGCAGTTGACAAGTTCAACAATAAGTGGATCGGAACCTTCCTCGGAGGATTATACAAATTTGACGGAGACACTACATGGATTTCGTATAACACATTAAATTCAGACTTACCTGATGACTTTGTTAAAACAATTGCTTTTGATACATCAAACAATGCTTGGATAGGAACAACCATCGGGTTGGTACAATTTGACGGAGACTCTACATGGAAAGTTTATGACATGTCGAATTCCATTCTTACCTTGTCAGATAATATTGCAGATATAGAAATTGACACCTTGAATGTTTTCAGAATAGGAACTGTCAATGGCGGGTACTTAAAAATTGTGGATACAGCCTGGACACTTTATTCGATTCCGAACGGCTCAGGAATTCCTGATAACTCACAAAAAGGACTGGCCGTTGATAACAACGGATTAGAGTGGATGGCAACACCCGCCAACGGATTAGTGGCGCACCCGGGAGGTTTTACATGGAACGTATATAACCAGTTTACTTCCACTATGCCTACTTCAAGCGCAACCTGTCTTGTGGCGTTGCCTAATCCTGACCGGATTTGGGTGGGGACGTATGATTTCGGAATAGTAAGAAAAATAGGGGTGACTTTTGATTTTTTTGATAAAACAAATTCTCCGATGCCTGACAGTTCAATTCAATGTATTGAAAAAGACCGGAACGGAATTGTCTGGATTGGAACGCAGGTTGGAGGTTTGGTAAGATTAGATGAATCACAGCTTACATATATTTATGATGTTAGTACAGTGCCGCAGCCCGTTATTTTTCCGATGCCTGTAAAAGATCAGCTTACAATTTTTTATCCATATTCAAAACTTTCAGAAATTAATTTAACAGATATGACCGGAAAATATCTGAACATTACGTTTGATAAACCTGCTGCTGATTTTTATTCAACCAATCTCAGCTCCTTGTCAGCAGGAGTTTATTTTCTTCACCTGAAAACTTCGAATGGAAAACTTTTGACAAAGAAAATTATTAAAACCAAATAATCTTTTATGAAAGTTGCTGTTGTAGGAGCTACAGGATTAGTAGGCTCAATGATGATGGAAATTTTGGAAGAACGAAATTTTCCGGTCACGGAATTTATTCCTGTTGCATCAGAAAAATCGGTGGGGAATGAAGTTAAATTTAAGGGTTCAAAGTTCAAAGTTCAAAGTTCA
>DATEMK010000546.1:0-3730 GCA_035275625.1 Bacteroidia bacterium | reverse complement strand
TAAAAATTAAAAAGAGGAATTCAAAAATGAGAAAAAACTAATTACCCAAATTACCTGGTTACCCCAATTACCATTTCCATGTCCATCAAACCCAAACTCGGTTCTTTTGATCTTACGATGATCATTGTAAGCATGATAATCGGAATTGGAATTTTTCGCACACCTTCTATTATTGCCCAAAAGGCAGAAACCCCGTTTTTGTTTTTCTCCGTCTGGGTGCTTGGAGGAATAATCAGTATTTGCGGTGCTTTGACATTTGCTGAAATCGGTTCGCGATTTCCTGCAGCGGGTGGTTTTTATAAAATTTTTTCACATTGTTATCATCCTGCTTATGCTTTTATGCTGAACTGGTCGCTGGTGATTATCAATTCTGCAAGTTCAGTGGGAGTAGCAATTGTCGGTTCAGAATATATTAATCCCGTTTTGCTCCCTCCATCGCTTCAAAATGAGAATGGTATAAAGATTACTGCAGTTGCAGTGATTCTCATTTTATATACCCTCAATTATCTCGGAATAAAAATGGGAGCACGAACTCAAAACGTGCTCAGCATAATTAAGATAATTATGATCCTCGTCTTTTGCCTGGCAGTTTTTGGAAATCACCCGGCTGTCAATGAAACAGTGTTAATATCGGAGCGTTCGGGTATTAATGCGATCACAGCAATCGGCATCAGCCTTATTTCAGTTTTTTTCACTTATGGCGGTTACCAAAACACCATCAACTTCGGGGCTGACGTAAAAGATCCGGAAAAAAATCTTCCGAAATCAATTTTTACGGGTATAACGATTGTTATTGTTTTATATCTCACCATTAATTTTGCATACTATTCCGTGCTGGGATTTGAAGGTGTCCAAAATTCAAAGCTGCTTGCTGCCGAGCTTGCGAAATCTTTTTTTGGTGAAAGAGGATCTGCCATTACATCTGTTGTAATTTTCATTTCTGTTTTGGGATTTATTAATACTTCGCTTATGTACAACCCGCGCATCTATTATGCAATGGCAGAGGATAAAGTTCTCCCGGGAATTTTTAAAAAGATAAATTCCAAAACAATGACACAGGAATTTTCTCTCAGCTTTTTTGTGGCGCTGATGATGTTGTCACTTTTCCTGTTGGGGACATTTGAGAAAATTGTAAACTATGTAATGTTCATTGACAGCCTTGCGCTTATTTCAGCAGCGGGAACAGTTTTTATTTTACGTAAACGGGCAACATCAACGAATACGAATCAATCCGAATTAACGAATAGAGGCAAGAAAGATAATTTCAACGGGTACAAAATAAAATTTTTTCCTTTTGTTCCTTTGTTGTTTATGTTTGTGCTGGTAATTGTAATGGTCAATGTTTTTGTTTCAGATACGCAATCAGCGATGTACGGTTTCTTCATATTTCTTGCAGGGTTTCCGCTCTATCATTTGATGAAAAAAATTATTGGTCAGTAATGAAAGTGAAAATGAGAATGAAATCCGTCTGCAGTCAACAATTTAACAATTTAACAATTTAACAATCTAACAATTCTCAGAACTTTAAACTTTAAACCACTTTGGATCTTTCATATATCATAAATCAACTCGGGGAAGAACGTGAAAAGTATTTTAATGCTGTGGCTCCTCCTGTTATTCAAACCAGCAATTTTGCTTTTGATACTGTTGAAAAATTACGTCA
Source organism: Bacteroidia bacterium (assembly GCA_035275625.1). Taxonomy (GTDB): domain Bacteria; phylum Bacteroidota; class Bacteroidia; order AKYH767-A; family OLB10; genus DATEMK01. Next base: position 2,067 of record DATEMK010000546.1, on the reverse strand, counting down.
TGGAATAAGCGATGAATTTGAAAGCACGCTTTATTCGCGCGGCAATAACCCCACACTTGATATTTTAAGAAAAAAAATAGCTGCGCTTGACGGATCCGAAGATGCGTTGGTTTTTTCAAGCGGTGTGTCAGCAGTAAGCATTCCTGTTATTGCGAATGTTGAACAGGGCGATCATATTATCTGTGTAAACAAACCTTATAGCTGGACACATAAATTATTTAATGACTTGCTTCCGCGTTTTGGAATTACTACCACCATGATTGACGGAACACGGATAGAGAATTTTGAATCCGCCTTAGGCGGACAACCCAATACAAAAATTATTTTTCTCGAATCACCCAACACTTTTACTTTTGAATTGCAGGATATTGAAGCGGTTGCAAAGCTGGCAAAATCAAAAAATATTTTAACAATGATTGACAACAGCTATTGCAGCCCTCTGTATCAGCAGCCAATTAAAATGGGAATTGATCTTTGCATGCAGACAGCTACAAAATACATTGGCGGGCACAGTGACACAGTTGCAGGAGTGGTGAGCGGATCAAAAGAAATGATTAAAAAAATATATGCGGCAGATTTTTTGAATATCGGTGCGGTCATTTCTCCATTCAGTGCATGGCTGCTGCTGAGAAGTTTACGGACATTTGAATTAAGAGTAGAACGAAGCAGTGAAAGCGCTCAAAAAATAGTGTCGCATTTTGAAAATCATCCCAAGATTAAAAAAATGTTTTACCCGTTTTCAAAATCATTTTCCCAGAATGATCTTGCAAAAAAACAAATGAAAAAGCCGGGAGGCTTGTTTTCGGTTGCCCTGAAAACAAATTCAATTCAAAAGATAGAAGATTTTTGCAATTCATTGAAACGGTTTCTTATGGCAGTTTCATGGGGAGGGCATGAATCACTTGTATTTCCGGTATGTGCTTCAATCAAAAAAGATAGTTACAATCCGGATAACCTGGAACATAACCTTGTTCGTTTTTATATCGGGCTTGAAGATGCTGATGTATTGATTGAAGATATTGAGAAGGGATTGCAAAAACTTTAAATACCGGACAATATCAGAATAACTAAATTTGTTTCGTAAATAAAAATATGATTAAAAAACTTCCATACCTCATTTTACTTTTCTCCTTTCTTTTTTCTGCCTGTAAAAAGAAAGATGATTTTACTTCTGTAAAAGTTACTTATTATGTAAAGATAGCTGACAGCAATTCGGTGAATATTTCTTACAACTCCGATTATTACTTTGACAGCGGCAGCCGCAAAACAATTTCTTATACCAGTAATGGGGGCATTTGGGTTGCATCACACATTGCTGACAAGCAGGAAGATTTTTACATTAAGGTGGACTACACGAATGCTCTGAAACCTGATACGGCTTTTGAAGTGAAAGTTATTTTTAATGACACCCTTGTTAAAGATTCGGTTGCTTACAATATGGTGGTTTCTCCTGTTGAATTGCAGGGAACTGTAACAAATTAGGTTCAAAGTTCAAAGTTCAAAGATGTGCTCACCTTGAACCTTAAACGTTTTCCGTACCTTTGCTTAAGTTATTACATCTCCAATGTCTATCACAAAAGAACAGGTAATTGATGCTTTGCGGTATGTTGAGGATCCCGATCTGAAAAAAGATTTGGTAACGCTTAACATGGTTCAGGATGTGGAAATCAACGGGAAAGAGGTGAGCTTTACGGTGGTGCTTACCACTCCTGCGTGTCCATTAAAAGAATTGATCCAGCGTGCATGTGTGAATGCTATTATTCATTATGTGGATAAAGATGCGAAGGTAAATGTGAACATGACTTCAAATGTCACTTCGCGCAGAAGTGATGGCGGGGCGCTGCTGCCGGGGGTTAAAAATATTATTGCTATTGCTTCGGGTAAGGGAGGCGTTGGTAAATCAACGGTGGCTGCAAATCTTGCAATTGCTCTTGCAAAAAACGGTGCAAGCGTGGGGTTAATTGATGCAGATATTTTTGGTCCTTCGCAGCCCATCATGTTTGGCGCAGCTAATGAACGAGTGTTTGTAAACGAACGCGAAGGAAAAACTTTTATGGTCCCGTTAGA
>DATEMK010000545.1:0-4744 GCA_035275625.1 Bacteroidia bacterium | reverse complement strand
AGTAATTACACTTTATTCATCCCTCATGAACGAAATCTGGAATAAGAAAATTACTATAGATATAGAAGGCGGGCATAACAGCACTGCAGTTGATGTTACTCACCTGCCTGCGGGAATGTATTTCCTTAAACTGGATGACGGGGTAAACACGGAAACGGTAAAGCTGCTGAAGCAATAAGAAACGATCATGAAAATAATTTCAAGAGTGGCATCGATGCTGCTCTTGTTTTTTCATGACAACGTGTTCAATGACTGTTTGTGAATCTCGTCCCGGTAAAAGACTGAATCAGCATGAAGGGCTTGAAAATTATTTCCATTGTCATTGAAATAATCATCTGTTTTATTCTTATTCTTGTTGCTTCCATTGTGATAAGCGAATAAAATATTGAGGAAGAATAAACAGAACTTCATTTGGTTCAGTTATCACAACGGATTTCATTTATAAATTTGACTATGCAAATTTCGTACAGGGTAATAATTATCTTTTGCGGGCTGTTAATTTTTAGTGAGGGAGCAGCACAGGATTTTTTTTCACAGATTGACACTTCTGCTATCCGCTACTATACCCGTGAAGATGGTTTGCCGCCAGCCCGGATATTTGAAACGGTTCAGGACGAACGGGGTTTTTTATGGATTGCCACATCTGAAGGGTTAAGCAGGTTCGATGGAAAAAAATTTAAAAATTTCTTTCAAAGTAATAGTAAGAATTCAATTTCTTCTGACATTATCAGTGATCTCGAAATGCTTGGCAATAATAAAATGGCACTGGCGACAGGTGCAGGCATTAACGTGTTTGACTTGATCAGCCATGAAGTAAAAACTTTCAGGTTCAGGGGTGATGACCGGTACTATGCTTTTCATAATCATTTCAATTTTGTAAAAAAAGACCAGGGAAACAGGCTGTGGGCAGGATCGCGCACCGGCTTGTTCCTGTTAAATGAAAAGCTTGAAATTATTAAGTACTGGATGGATTCAGTTAATGAGGAAGCTTTGAAAACAAAGTATGTTAACGTGTCCTACACGGCAACCTGGATTAATGGCCAGCTTGTTTTTTTATATAAAGGGGAGTATCATTTTTACAATGAAAATACCGGTGAATTGGAGGTATATATGCCTTTGAAAAGACACATGTATCCTTTAATTGAAAGAGAAGGTTTTAACACCTCACCGGAATTGTGGAGAGCAGCTCCTGATGTTATTATTTCAAAAAATATTATTACAGGCATGGCTGACAGTGTAAAAATTCCAATGGAACACAATGAACGAATTAGCCTTGCCTATTTTCTGAATGACTCTGTTATTTTATTGAGTACTTATTCAAACCTTATCAGGTTTTATTCACGGAATAATGGAAAACTCTTTGATATCCGCCTTGCAAAAGAGTATGACAATATCCACCCGCAGTCCATTGTTGATGATGTTTTTACTGACCGTGACAACAACCTGTGGTTATCCACTCCATATTTTCTTGCAAAAATTCCTTTGGGAAAAACAGTTATCAGGTCTTTTAAGTCAGAATATTTTCCGGGAAATACTTTTCCGATGCTTCCTGTATATTCGTTTGTTATTCGCGATTCACTATGGTATGTTGGCACATATGGAAACGGGTTGTTCAGGATTAATACGTATAATAATTCCTCAGTACATTTTGATTTAGGTATGCATGATTCGTCAGGATTGTCGAATTCGATATGGCATATCCGTTCTCATTCAAAAGATACTTTATGGATAAGCACACAAACGGGATTGCTTTGGTTTCATGAAAAGAATTTTACTTCCGGTTTTGTCAATTATCCGGGCATGCCTGTAATCGTAAATAAGTACCAGATCATCTGCACCCAGTTTGAAGATTCAAAAGGTATTATCTGGATGGGAATAGGGTTTGGTAACGGACTGGTCACTTACAATCGTCAATCCGGGAAATGGTATCATTATAATACGAAAGAACCCGGATGCCCGCTGCCGTTACGTCATATCACAGCTATAGATGAAGACGAAAACGGTGACATGTGGATGGGAACACAGCGGGGAGGCGGGCTTATTAAATGGTCAAGAAAAGATGACAAATTCTCACTGATCACTGCTCAGCCGGAATCGGAATTCAGCCAGGATAATATTGATTTCATTTACTCAGATAAGAAGGGAAATATTTGGATTGCTGTTGCCAATTACGGAATTGTGAAGCATAATATAAGTGCCGGTAGTTTCAAATCCTTTAATCGTTCCTCAGGATTGTGCAGTAATAATGCTACTTCATGCATTCTAATCGGTGACTATTTATGGATAAGCACCATTGCAGGGATTAGCTGTTTGAATACCATGAATGAATCGGTAATAAACTTTACCAGCGCTGACGGTTTATCCGGAAATGTTATAGAGAGATTATACTTTGATACTTTAAGCGGTAACCTTTTTTGTGGGGGTGCTGCTTCATTTGATGTTTTTAATCCGGAAAAGCTGCTCGGGTATGAGAAGGAAAAGCCTGTTTTCATCACTTCCTTAAGCTTGTTCAATAATGATCACCCGTTAAATCCCGTGAAGCGTATTGAATTGCCGCATAATAATAACGTTCTCAGGTTTGATTTTTCAGAAATCAATTTCTCCGGGAATGTTTTATCAAGATTTGAATACATGCTTGACGGGCTGGACGAAAAATGGATCAAAGGAGGTGCTGACGGCTATGCTTCTTATTCGGGCATTCCGCCAGGTAATTATATTTTCAAAGTGAGAAAAGAAGGAAGTGTCAATGAGGCATCAACTGATTTCTATCACATTAACATTCATCCTCCGTTCTGGCAAACATGGTGGTTCAGGCTGCTGTTGCTGCTTTTTATTTCAGGATGTATTTACTGGATTGTTGTTCGCAGAGTACGATTAATCCGTAAAGAAGAAAAGCAAAAAACAATTTTCAACAAGCAATTAGCGGAAGTAGAGATGAAAGCATTGCGTGCACAGATGAATCCGCATTTTATTTTCAATACTCTTAATTCGGTAAACAGCTACATCCTGAACAACGATAAGCTGAAAGCATCACAATACCTCAACAGGTTTTCAAAGCTCATTCGCCTGATTCTTGAAAGTTCCGAAAACCAGACTATAGCGCTCAATAAAGAAATTGAGATGCTGGATGCTTATATGCAACTGGAACAAAACCGCTTTAAGTCTAAATTTGAATATAAAATTATTTCTGATGATAAAATCACACAGCATCAGTGCGAAATTCCTTCCATGATTATTCAGCCATATATAGAAAATGCCATCTGGCATGGATTGATGCACAACGATAAAGAAGGTTTGTTAAAAATTAATTTTAGTAAAAATGAAAATGGTTTAGTTTGCACAATTGATGATAATGGTATCGGGAGGGTACATGCAAAAAAAATAAAAGAGGAAAATGAATTGCCTGACCAGGGGCTTGGAATAAAAATTACGCGCGAACGGCTGCAGGCGTTAAACAATCTTTATAATTACAATTCATCAATTGAAATAATAGACAAGTATAGTGAGACAGGAAACCCCGAAGGCACCAAAGTAATAATTCACCTGCCATTAATAGAATAAAAATGCTGAAAGCAATTATTGTAGATGATGAGCACGATAACCGTGAAGCTTTGCGTGCAGCGCTTTCGGAATATTGCCCTGATGTTGAATTGTCGGGCACCTGTGAATCTGCGGAGGAAGGTGCACAAGCTATTGCAAGATTAAAACCTGATATTGTTTTTCTTGACATTCAAATGCCTTTCATGAGCGGATTTGATTTATTGAAAAAATTTCCTGATCCGCAGTTTGATGTGGTTTTTGTGACTGCATATAACCAGTATGCCATTAAAGCGATAAAATTCAGTGCGCTTGATTATCTTCTTAAACCCGTTGATGTGGATGAACTGCGTGACGCGGTAAACAAAGCGCTTCAAAAAAGAAATAAAGAAGATTATCATTTGCGCATGAAATCATTTATCCAAAATGTGAGCAACCACCAGGCAGGCATCGGTAAAATTTCAATTCCTACAATGGAAGGTTTGCTTTTCATTGACCATGCCGATATTATACGATGCAAGGCTGATGATAAATATACTGAAATCTTCCTCGTAACTGATAAAAAATTATTTGTTTCAAGAACGCTCGGTGAAATAGAAGAAATGCTTGGCAATGAAATTTTTTTCCGTATTCATCATTCACATCTGATTAACCTTAAATATATTGAACGATATATTAAAGGAATAGGCGGACAGGTAGTGATGAAAAACGGTTCAGTAGTAGATGTATCACGAAAAAAGAAAGAAGAGTTTTTGAAGCTGTTAGGTAAATGAAAAGTTAATCTGTTTTCAATCTTCTGTCTCATTCGTTAACTTCTTTCGCCACACATCATTTTCATCCTGGCGATTTCCTTTTAAAATTCGTTATTTTTATTTTTAACGAAAGTTATTTTTCTTTTTGAATTTCCTGCCATTGGAACAGGAATGAAATTTTTTACCCGGCATTTCAACAAAAAAAAGAGAATGCATCAGCAGCATTCTCTTTTTTCAAAATAGTTCTTAATTCAGCTCACCTCATGATTACCAGCTTAGCGGAGGAATACCGCCCGTCAGGGTGCAGGAACTTTGTAAAATAAGCTCCCTGGGGAAGAGCGCTTACATCAAACGTATTATTCCTTATCATCTTTTTTGCAACAACATTTCCTGTCGCATCATGAATAGTTACAGAAACTAATTTTTCTTTGGAAGCAAGATTTCCGGCCATTACA
>DATEMK010000544.1:0-2393 GCA_035275625.1 Bacteroidia bacterium | reverse complement strand
TCACAAAATGGCGTTGAATATTATTTACACCGGCAACTGGATTACCTCCGTTAATGGAGACCGTTTAAAAAAACATAAGCTGAGCCCTCCCCAGTTCAATATTTTGAGAATCCTGAGAGGACAGCATCCTAAACCTGCAACGGTGAACCTGCTCATTGAACGCATGCTTGATAAAATGTCCAATGCTTCCAGGCTGGTGGATAAATTGAAAGTAAAAGGGCTTGTTGAAAGAAAGATCAGCGAAAATGACAGGCGGGCATGTGATGTTATCATTTCAAAAAAAGGTTTGGACCTGCTGTCAAAAATTGACCGGGAACAGGGAGAATGGGAAGAATCATTTTCCAATATCACAAAAACAGAGGCAAAGGAATTAAACCGCCTGCTGGATAAATTAAGAGGATAGATAATAAAATAAAACAAATAAATAAAAACAATGAAAAAAGTCACAGTAATTACCATGATGATTGCAGGTATCGGTCTCACTGCCTTTAAAAATTCCAATAAAGAGATTCTTCCGGAACTCAAATCAGAGGTGAAAATGGAAAGCCCGATTGGCACACAAATTACTTATGATGTGGATGTTGAAAAGTCATCAGTTGGCTGGCATGCAAAAAAAGTAACGGGTGAACATTTTGGAACAATTAAAATTACAAAAGGAGGAATTTTCCGGAATAAGGGTTTGCTTACTGGAGGAGAATTCGAAATGGACATGACTTCGATTGCAGATACTGATCTGACGGATCCGGGATACAAAACTAAATTGGAAAATCATTTGAAATCAGAAGATTTTTTTGATGCTGCAAAATTTCCGAAAGCTGTTTTTAAAGTAAAAATATGGGCGCCCATTAAAGATGCAAAACCCGGAGCTGTGAATTATTACGTAAAAGGCGACTTAACTATCAAGGGAACAACTAAAGAAATTTCATTTCCGGCCCTGGTGAATATTGTTGCAAATACTATTACCGCCAATGCAGATTTTAATATTGACCGTACAGACTTCGGTTTGAAATATAAATCAGTAAAATTCGATCCCGGTATTGGTGACAAAATGATTAATGATGAATTCAATTTAAAGATCAACCTGGTTGCTATCTATAAAAAATAAAAAAAAGTAATAAACAAAATGAAAACTTTAGTTCACAAAAGCGGTTCAAGAGGTCATGCCGACCATGGCTGGCTAAATACGTATCACTCCTTCAGCTTTGCGAATTATCACAATCCTGAAAAAGTTCACTTCGGAATGCTGCGTGTGCTGAATGATGATTATGTTGCAGAAGGAATGGGATTCGGAACACATCCGCATGATAACATGGAAATAGTCACCATCGTTTTATCAGGTGCGCTGGAACACCGGGACAGCATGGGAAATACGGCTGTTATAAAACCGGATGAAGTCCAGATCATGTCAGCGGGAACCGGAATTACACATTCAGAATACAATCATTCCAAAACCGAACCTGTGCAATTGTTACAGATATGGGTATTCCCGAAAGAAAGAAATATCAAACCGCGTTACGATCAGAAATTATTTTCTGCAGAAGAAAAGAAAAATAAATTACTCACTGTAGTTTCTCCTTCAAAAGAAAATGGTGCGGTGTGGATCAACCAGGATGCATGGTTTTCTCTCGGGTCATTGGAAAAAAATAAAAACATTGAATATAATTTGCATAAGAAAGGGAATGGCGTCTATGTTTTTGTGATTGAAGGTGAAGTAAATGCCGGGGAAATTGAACTTGGCAAAAGAGATGGTGTGGGAATTTCTGATACTGACAAATTTAATGTGACTGCAAAAACAAATGCAGTTATTTTATTAATAGAAATTCCGATGAATTAAAATCAATTTATTTAGTTTAGGTTTATTAATTTTGGAAGAGCGGGCAATAGGTTCCGCTCTTCTTATTTTTTAAATTTTACTGTCATGTACAATTACGATACCGTTACAGAAGCCGTTAATGACCTTACTAAAAGAGGCTATACTTATAATTTTAACTTAAGCGATGATTGCATTGAATGTAAAACGCATAATGTAAGCCTGAAGCCCGATGAATTCCAGATTGATGAAATATACCGTTTTGAAGGCGATACCGACCCTGCCGATGAAACAATTGTATATGCAATTTCATCCCTCAAACGGAAGTTGAAAGGAGTTTTGGTCAATGCTTTTGGAGTATATTCCGATTCTGCCTCGAATGACCTGATAGCAAAGTTAAAAGCACATTGATCTCTTTTTGGTAATTCCAATATTCCATCATTCCAACATTCCTTTTTTTGCCCCGCTTTACAATTTATTAACATTCGTTTAACCTTACCGTTATAATGCCGCACTTTTTTTGCAGTGTGGAAAAAAACATCTCAACAGAAAACAGGTTCAAAGTTCTTGTAGTGGACGATGA
>DATEMK010000543.1:0-8057 GCA_035275625.1 Bacteroidia bacterium | reverse complement strand
CGTTATTTGTTATCCGTTATTTAGCGCTGCCATGCCAAAAAAAATCTTTAATTCGTTATTCTTTATTCTCTTTGTAGCCGCTAACTTAAATTGAATGAACAAAATTTTCCATTCAAAACCTTTTTTTGTTTCTGCGCTTATTTTAATTCACGCGCTTTTTTTTGTGTATGCCTTTCGATCAGGGAACATTTACCTGCACAATGACTCAGATGAATACCTGCACCAGGCTGAAAATTTAAAACAACACCATTCATGGTATGCAGGCGACTGGAATAAGCCGGTGAATAATTACCTTGTCAGCCGCAGGCCTCCTTTATCAGGATTTTTAATTATGGTCATAAAATCAATTTGTCATTCTGATTTTGCAGTTTGTGTGATTCAATGCCTGTTGAGTATTATTAATTTACTGATTGTTGTATCGCTCATTCGCAAGTACGCTCCTCAATGGAATAAATATGGAAATATTATTTTTCTGCTGCTTTTTTTTCCCACGCAATTTATTTATGCAAACATGATCATGGCTGAAGTTTTTTTTCAAACCATGCTCCTTCTTGCTTTTTATTTTATTGTAAAATATTTTGATTCAAAAAAATCAATTCAGCTTTTGTGGTTCCACTTTTTCCTGACAGCGGCAGTATTAATTAAACCTGTCCTTTATTTATTCTGGATTCCTTTATTATTATTTATGCTCTGGCTGTCAGGGAAAAAATTAATCAAACCCTTTCATCTTAGTTTTGCTTTGATTTTCATTTCAGCAATTTTTTTTATTTCATTTCATAACTATAAAAAAACAGGTTACTTTCATTATTCAAGCGTCAATGAAAATTATATTGTGAATTACAGCGTTTATCTCACAGTGGCTGATAAAGCGAAAGGAGTTGAAGCAGAAAGCAAAATTTCAGATATGATGACGGAAGCAAAATCAAAAGTAAACTATCATGATTATTCAGTCTTTATCCGAAATGAAAGTTTTCAAATCATCAAAGAACATTTGTCATCTTTTATTTTTCTTCAAACAAAAGGAATTTTAAATTTTTTTATTGATCATGGCAGGTGGGATATTTATGCATTCTTTGATAAACAGCCTGAGGAAAATATGAAAGGATGGAAATATTATTATCAGCAGGAAGGAATCAAAGGAGCATTTAACTATTTGAAACAATTCAATGTATTCTTATTTATTTACCTCGTTTTAGTTTACCTGGTTAATGCTATTATTACTGCTGCATTCGTTTTGTTTTTGTTCAACAAAGAAATAAATCCTGCTTTACGAATGATTATTTTTCTTTTAATCGCCTACCTTGCAATTATAACAGGAATGATAGGAAGTGCGCGATTCAGAATGGCTGTGTATCCTTTTTTATTATTTACTTTCCCTTTCGGATTTGAAAAGTTAAAAAGTTTGATACAAAGAGAAAAGAGGAAAGAGAAATAAAAAGACCTCTTTCCTCTTTTCTCTTTGTTTAATAAGTAATTTACTTTTTCTTTGTTCTCTATGAAAATAACCAGGCCTGCAAATCTTTTTTTAGCATTTTTAAGCGGAATTTTTTTATCCATTGCGTGGCCTCAAAATGGATTTGCTCCTTTGCTTTTTATTGCATGGATTCCATTACTAATTGTCGAAGATTATTTCTACGTTAATAGAAATGAAGTTAAAGCAAAAAAACTTTTCGGATTATCATATCTCTCTTTTCTTGTTTGGAATATTTTAACAACCTGGTGGGTATGGAACGCAACGGATGTGGGTTCAATAGCGGCTTTTGCATGCAATTCATTGTTCATGGCGCTGGTGTTTACGATGTTTCATTTTACCAGGTGCAAAGCAGGAAACGTAACCGGGTACATCAGCTTGCCGGTTTACTGGATTGCATTTGAATATATCCATCTGCAATGGGAATTATCCTGGCCGTGGCTCACCCTTGGAAATGGATTTGCTTCCTCTTATAAATGGATTCAATGGTATGAATACACGGGAGTATTAGGCGGATCTCTCTGGATTTTAATGGTGAATATTTTATTGTTCAAAATAATTTTTCTGCAAAAACCTCAAACCTCTCCCTCGTCAGGCGGGATCAAACCTCAAACTATAATTACAGCTTTAATAATTGTTCTTCCGGTTATTTATTCACTCATCCGTTACAACAAATACAAAGAAACATCGCATCCCGTCAATATTTCAATCGTTCAGCCGAACATTGATCCCTACAATGAAAAATTTTCCGGAATGAATGCCCGTGATCAATTGTTAAAGTTACTTCGCCTTGCGTCTACTGTTACCGACAGCTTAACAGATTATTTAGCAGCGCCTGAAACTGCTCTGCCAAACGGAATCTGGGAAGAAGATTTGCAAAACCATCCGGATATTAAATTATTGCGTTCTTTCATGAAAGCATTTCCAAACTTAACAGTTGTTATTGGCGCAGCCACCAACAGGATGTACGAAGAAGGCAAACCGCACTCTGAAACTGCAAGAAAATTTACTGACAGCCCGGCTTATTATGATTCTTACAATACTGCTCTGCAGCTTGATAATTTTACCGGTTCCATCCAGGCATATCACAAATCAAAATTAGTTCCCGGTGTTGAAAAGATGCCCTATCCGAAAATCTTTGGCTTTCTTGAAAAGCTTTCTATTAATTTAGGAGGAATGTCAGGAAGCCTGGGAGCAGAAAAAGAGCCCTTTGACTTTATATCAAACGATTCAATCAAAATTGCCCCGATCATTTGCTATGAATCTGTTTACGGAGATTACATTGCGAAATACGTCAGAAAAGGAGCGCACTTTTTATTCATCATTACCAATGATGGCTGGTGGGGAAATACTCCCGGGCACCGTCAGCATCTAGAATACGGAAGGTTAAGAGCCATTGAGATGAGGAGAAGCATTGCGCGCTCAGCCAATACAGGGATCTCCTGCTTTATTAACCAGCGGGGTGATATTTCGCACGCAACAAAATATTGGGAAGATGATGCGATCAAAGAAACGCTGAATGCAAACAATGAAATAACTTTTTATGCAAAGCACGGGGATGATTTTTTCAAAAAATTTTGCTGGGCAAGCTTGTTACTGCTCACTTATACGGTGTATAAAAAATTCAGAAAATGATTTTGCCATTGCGCATCAGTTCGCAGGCACAATATAATTTGAATTAGTTCGCAGAAATTGAATTGCAAGAATAAAAAATGGTAACAGCAGTAAGCCTGCCCTGATCAAATAATTGTTTTCGATTTTTTTCTTTGCCATTTCCTGCAATGCTAACATTACAGCAAATCCAAAAAAAAGAGCGCCTCTTATAATTGTAAATTCTATCCAATTAATAATTCCAAACAGGAGAAAAGCAGCAATCAATAAATAAAGATTTTTTTGTGACGCTGTGTTTTGAATTATTTTATGAATTGTAATTGCACTTAAAATACACAGAGGCGCTATCAGCGTCATCCACCTCCTGTCAACCATCGGAATATATCCGAAATTAAAAATGGAAATACTTCCACACCATAAGCTCAATAACAAAATAATTACATACAGCGAAATAAAACTTTCAAGGCTTGTGAATTTATCTTTTTTTACTATTCCATCCGCAAATGCAGGAATGGAAAATATAAAAAGAAAAATATATCCCAACTGGGAATTAAACCACAACAATGGTTTGTAAGAAATGTGTTTCAAAAAATCTTCGACACCGGTGAAGGGAACAAAAACAGTGTAATGCCCGTAACTATTATAAAAAAACATGAAATCATCAGTCAGCGTTTTTGAAACAGCAAATACAAATAATATAAATAAAACTAATAATACGCAGATGCTTTTTTGAAATGCAGGAAAATTATTTCTTCTCCAATCCTTCCAAAGGATAAATCCAATAAACGGAATAATTACAACGATGCTTTCCTTTGCTGAAAATCCAAAAGCAAAACTGAGAATAAAAAAAAGCGAATTTTTTAACCACTTATTCTCGTCCTGTCTTCCTATGTAAATAAAATAAACGCAGCACAATGCGAAAAACGAAACGATTATATCAGGAAAAACAACCGAAGAATAAATAATCTGAATAAGATTAACAGCCAATAATAACCCGGCAATAACTGCAACCATCCTATTGATGTATTTCAATGCAAAAAAATACATCAGCGAAAGCATCAACAGGCTGCAGACCAACATCCATAGATTTATAATATAAGGGCTTTCGCCAAACAATCCAATGAAAACCGTCTGCGGAATAAAAACTCCGTACCGGTGACTTTGAACGCTGTAAGAAAAAAAATATTCATGATCGAGGATTCTTTTTGCATTAACAAAATAAACCAACGGGTCCCCTTGCGGAAAAATGGGTTTCAGTATGAACCAGCAGGCAACATGAATGCTGATTATGAGAAATAGCAGCGTTCCATCTTTCTTAAAAAGGAATTTATTTTCATCCATGATTTGACGAAAGAATGATTTCTAAGCCCGTGAAAATAAACATTAAAATATATCCGTGCTTATAATACTTTTGTACAGGATATTATTTAAAAACGTTATGGAAAAATTTGATGTTGCAGTGATCGGTTCAGGTCCGGGCGGGTATGTTGCTGCTATCCGTTGCGCGCAATTAGGAATGAAAACCGTTATTATAGAACGTTATTCAACGCTTGGCGGCACCTGCACAAATGTCGGGTGTATTCCATCTAAAGCCCTGCTCGATTCATCAGAACATTTTTTTAATGCTTCCCACAAATTCAAGGATCATGGAATAAACATCAGCGACTTGAAAGCTGATCTCAGGCAAATGATCAAACGCAAAAATGATGTGGTAAAACAAAACTGTGATGGTTTAAATTTTCTGATGAAGAAAAATAAAATCACAGTTTACAACGGTCATGGAACATTTATAAATTCAAATACAATTGAGATTACCAAAACTGACGGAAAGAAAGAACAAATTCAGTCAGACAAATTTATAATTGCCACCGGCTCAAAACCTGCAACACTTCCCGGAATTGCAATTGATAAAAAGCGAATTATCACTTCTACAGAAGCGCTTACTTTAAATGAAATTCCGAAACATATTGTCATAATTGGCGGTGGTGTAATCGGGTTGGAATTAGGATCGGTGTATGCAAGGCTGGGCTCAAAGATTTCCGTCATTGAATTTATGGATTCCATTATTCCGACAATGGACAGAACAATGGGAAAAGAGTTACAGAAAGTTTTGACAAAAGAAGGAATAGAGTTTTTTCTCAGCCATAAAGTGAAATCAGTTTCTGTAAAAGGAAATGAAGTAACAGTAAGTGCGGACAATCAAAAAGGGGAAACAAAAGAGTTCAAAGGAGATTATTGTTTAGTTGCTGTCGGACGAAAACCTTTCACAGAAAACCTTGGTTTGGATAAAGCCGGGGTTAAGCCTGATGAAAAAGGGAAAATTGTTGTCAACGAAAATTTAGAAACCTCAGCAAAAAATATTTATGCAATCGGTGATGTAATCCAGGGAGCAATGCTTGCGCATAAAGCCGAAGAAGAAGGTGTTTTTGTTGCTGAAACAATTGCGGGACAAAAACCTCACATAAATTATTTATTGATTCCGAATGTGGTTTATACCTGGCCTGAAGTTGCAGCAGTGGGTTATACAGAGGAAGAACTGAAAACAAAAAACAAAAAATATAAAACAGGAAGTTTTCCATTCAAAGCAAGTGGTCGTGCACGCGCAAGCATGGATACGGACGGTTTGGTAAAAGTTCTTGCGGATGAATCCACGGATGAAATTCTCGGAGTGCATATTATTGGGCCGCGGGCTGCTGATATGATTGCAGAAGCGGTGGTGGCAATGGAATTCAGGGCTGCCGCAGAAGACATAGCGCGCATCAGTCATGCGCACCCCACTTATACGGAAGCTTTTAAAGAAGCATGTCTTGCTGCAACCGGCAACCGCGCAATTCACATTTGAAAATTTATGTACAGCCATAAAACTTTTTTAATTGAAGACCGGTTTTTCAAACCAAAACTTTTGCAATGGGCGAATCAGTTTTCTCACGTGTGCTTTTTAGACAGCCAAAATTATAGGTCCAGTGAAAAAGATAGCTATGATTTACTTGTTGGCGCAGGCTGCATGCATGAGTTGAAAAGCGCAGGGAACAGTTTTAATGATCTGAAAATTTTTTATGATACCTATTGCAAAAAAGGAAATGACTGGCTCTTTGGTTATTTCACTTATGATTTAAAAAATGACATTGAACCCCGATTAATCGGGGCAGAAAATTATGACGGAATTCAGTTCCCCGCAATAAATTTTTTTACTCCTGAATTCGTTTTTGAATTAAATGATAATACTCTTCGCATCAGCATTAATGAAAAAAGTAAAAAGCAACCTGATCAGATTCTTGCTGAAATCCTGCAACAGGAAATTCCCGGAGAACATAAAGAATATGCTGCCATAAAACTATCTGCAAGAATTTCTCAGAAAAAATATTTCGAAACATTTGAAAAGATTCTTCAGCATATTCAACGGGGCGATGTTTATGAATTAAATTATTGCCAGGAATTTTATGCTGAAAAAACATCCATTGATCCAGCGTATATTTTTACCATGCTTTGCCAAATTTCACCCGTACCGTTTTCCTGTTTCTATAAATTATGGGATCATTACCTGCTTTGTGCAAGCCCCGAGCGATTTTTAAAAAAACAGGGCAACAGGGTAATTTCCCAACCCATTAAGGGAACCATTAAAAGAGGCAAAAATGAAGCAGAAGATTTACTTTTGAAATCAAAATTGCAGCAGGATGAAAAAGAAAGAAGTGAAAATGTTATGATCGTTGATTTAGTAAGAAACGATTTATCACGGATTGCAGCACGCGGAAGTGTAAAAGTGGAGGAATTGTTTGGAATATATTCTTTCAGCCAGGTGCACCAGATGATTTCGACTGTTTCCTGTGATGCAAAAACGAAAGTTCATCCTGTTGATATAATAAAAGCCGGCTTTCCTATGGGCTCCATGACAGGCGCACCGAAAATAAAAGCAATGGAACTGATTGAAAAATATGAATCTGTTAAACGCGGGTTGTTTTCAGGGGCTGCAGGTTATTTTTCCCCGGCAGGAAATTTTGATTTTAATGTTGTGATCAGGAGCATTTTGTATAATGCCATGAATCACTATCTTTCCGTCATGGTTGGAGGCGCCATCACGGCAAAGGCGAATGCTGAAGATGAGTATAATGAATGCCTCCTCAAGGCAAGTGCAATGATGCAGGTATTATCAGGCAAAACAAAATATGTTAGAACTATTTAAAACATACAATCAGCAGCAAAAACTTTTTACTGACGGAAGTAAAATTCTGCTTGCCGTAAGCGGGGGCATTGATTCCGTGGTAATGGCTCACCTGTTCCAGGAAGCAAAAACCAAATTCGGGATTATTCACTGCAATTTTAAGCTGAGAGGAAAAGAATCGGATGCGGACAAAAAATTTGTAAAAAAATTAGCTTCCGCGTTTAAAGTTCCTTTTTATTCCAGGGATTTTGCTGTCAAAGAATTTGCTGAAACAAATAATATCTCCACGCAAATGGCAGCACGCGATTTGCGTTACACCTTTTTTGAAGACAAACGGGCTGAAAATAAATACGATTTTATAGCTGTTGCCCATAATGCGGATGACTCTGCTGAAACCGTTTTATTAAATCTTATTCGCGGAACAGGCATTGCAGGTTATCACGGCATTTTATCAAAGAATAAAAAAATAATCCGGCCGTTACTGTTTGCCGGAAGGGCCGATATTCTGAAATATGCAAAAAAGAAAAAAATAACCTGGCGGGAAGACTCTTCCAACCTGTCTGATCAATACACGAGGAATAAAATCCGTTTGAAAATTATTCCAAAGTTGAAAAAAATTAATCCGGCCATAGATTCTTCTTTTCAAAATCATATCACGCAGATGAGCGAAATAGAATCTCTCTACCGTGAATACATTCAAAAGCTGAAGGAAGAATTGCTGGAGAAAAAAGGAAGTGAAATTCATATTAATATTCATAAATTGAATCAGCATGCCGCCCCTGCTACGCTCCTTTTTGAATTATTAAGAGATTTTGG
>DATEMK010000542.1:0-2582 GCA_035275625.1 Bacteroidia bacterium | reverse complement strand
ATGGCTCATAGTAGGGTCGCAATGCAAATAAAAACTGCCGGTATCTTTCAAAACTTTGTGCATGTAAATAATACGTATTGCCATTGTAGTAAGATAGGCTACAGCGCTGTCGCTCACTCTTATTTTATTTAACGTTGTAAGAAACTCATGCAAGTCTTTATCAAGGTCTGCAATTTCTTTAATGGTATCAATATAGGTAACATTGCTCCACGTATCTGCAAAAGCCTGCTTTTGCGCAGTAGCATCTTTCAGGTCTATGCTTTCAAAAAGCACATTGTAATTGCGCTTGCTGTTAAAAGGCGGGTCAATATATATTAAATCAATAAAGCCTTCGGGATGCTGCTGGTGAAGTTCTTTAAGAACATCAAGACAGTCACCGAAGTAGAGTAAGTTTTGCATGTGTCAGCAATAATTATTCAAAAGTGGTCAAAAGTTTACATTTATATGCAAATATTAACAATAGTATACAGAATAAGTCACTTCTACACATGACTTATTCACTATCTCATAGCCATTTCTGTTGATAAATATTTCAAATACCTGAAAAAAACGTTTATGAATAAAGGATATTTGTAAAAGGGAAAAGGGAGAATTTTTCCTCCCTTTTAATAACATGCGATGTGCATTCGCAACCCGGTGAAAAGGAAGCCCGTCAACAAATGCGGAATGTCCTCTGGAATGAATCTCATTAGTTCAAACCACACATGACTTACTTCTTCCGGTATAGCAAAGGTCGGTTTCAGGCTGACCTTTGTTATTTTATAACCTTTCCCAAATGTAAGCTATTACCTTACATTTTACTAAACAAATAGTTTAAATACTCAACTAAACGTTTAATATTTTTCTCAAAAATAGACAACATTTGCAGGAAACTTGCACTTTACTTGCTAAACATATTAACAGGATTTTATCCTTGACATAAATTGCAATGATGACATTATCAGGCATTTAAGGCGGAATATTTTCAAAAATATAAACATTTTTGTTTGCATTTTTGCAAATGTCTTTACAAATGACTTTACACTTTTGTACATGTACTTTACACTTTTGTACATTTACATTACACTTTTGTACAATCTTTTCCATTTTTTGTACTTGACAGAGTCTTGTTTTTCAAAGGGACTCTATCGCTCTGTTTCGCACAGCAGGATAAAAAAATAAAACCCGCCTAAAGCGGGTTCCATTTTTTAATCCTCTTAATTATTTACATCACAATAATACTCACTAACGGGCTCCAGAAACCCGCTCCGTCTTTCAGAACAGGGCGAACCCTTTCGCCATCGTTTGTGTCGCCACAAACGATTTTTCTTAATTTTACCTGTAAATGGAGTTAAATAAAATCTATTTTTATACTGCAACTATTGAAGGTTGGAAACATCTGTTAAAGGATGACAGATATAAGGATATTATTATTGGCTCACTTAGATATTTAAGCGATAAAGAATTAATTAACGTGTATGCTTTTGTTATCATGCCCAATCAAATTCATATCATTTGGGAAATGCTGCAGATGAACGGCAAAGAAATGCCTCATGCTTCATTAATGAAATTTACATCGCATCAGTTTTTGGACGAGCTGCGTAAAGAAAATGTGAATATGCTTTCTCAATATTCAGTAGAATCAGACAGCCGTAATCATCAGTTCTGGAAAAGAGACGCACTTCCAATAGAACTGTATTCAGACAAAGTATTTGAGCAAAAGCTGGATTATATTCATAACAATCCTGTGCAGGAGAAATGGAATTTGTCTGAGGAACCGGTTGATTATAAATATTCATCAGCTAAATTTTATGAAACAGAAAGGGATGAATTTGGTTTTCTCAAACATTATTCAATTTGGCAATAATGATTACGCCTATGGTTTCATCGTTTGTGGGGACACAAACGATGGCGAAAAATGTTTAACGCATAGCAGGTATAAGGTTTCTAACATAAAATACCTTGTAATCACTATTGAGTTTTATTTGGTATATAAGTTCTCTTGGGTTCTCTAAGCTATCCTCATAGTATTTCACGCTGGCAACTATTTCTGACCGGTTGGGGTTCGATATATTTATCTTGATATCAGCCGGAGTAAAGAAAACCTTGGAACGTGGATATTGTCCTATGCGGTTTTTCTTTATTTCCTTTAACTGAGATAAAGTCACATTGGGTTGCAGGTAATATCGCTCTAAGGTATCCGCAAAAAAATAGGACAATAGGGAGTCGGGTTTGGGTGCTAAAAATTTTGTTATGAATTTTACAATGCTGTCTTTGCGCGTTTCTTTTGCTGATAAACTATCATAACCCGTAGCAAGCGAATCGATAATTTTGGTTTTGCTTTGCAGCGAATCGGTTGTTTGTATTTGCTGCTCCACTACTTTATTGCCGGCAAAAAAAATCGCCCCCAGCACACTTATCATAGCAACTGCGACCAATCCAATAATGATTTGTTTCGTGCGCTTTTGATGTGCACTGATATCTTCCAGTAATTTTTGTGTTTCGGGTGATAACTTCGTTGTCATGCTTGTTGTTTTATCGTGAAAAAAAAGTCCGTTGGTTTTTTAGTAATTCATCAATATCGGGCTTTATCGTTTCATCCG
>DATEMK010000541.1:0-12138 GCA_035275625.1 Bacteroidia bacterium | reverse complement strand
TTAGGAGACATGGTAAAGTATGAGAAGATTAAAGCCGAGTTAGAAGGCTCAAAATAACTAAAGCAACTATTTTTGAATCGTCTTTACTTTTAACAATAAGACAATTTTATAATTTAGCTGCGATAAATTACCTGATCATCTAAAAAAATAAATATGAAAAAAATTCTCTTAAGTATTTTATTGGCCGGTTTTTACTGTTCTCTGTTCCATCAAAAATCTTTTGCTCAATCCACATTGGTTGAAAAAGTAGAAGCCACAACTAATCCATTGGTGATACCTTATGAAAAATGGAAACTTCCCAACGGGTTAATTTTAATTATTCACGAAGATCATTCTGATCCCATCGTGAATGTGACAGTAAACTATCATGTGGGTTCTGCAAGGGAAAGCCTCGGCAAATCGGGGTTTGCCCATTTCTTTGAACACATGATGTTTGAAGGCTCTGACCATGTGAAAGACAAAGAGCATTTTAAAATAGTAAGTGAAGCAGGCGGAAACATGAATGGTTTTACACAGCGTGACAAAACCACTTATTTTGAAACTGTACCGAGCAATTATCTTGAGACCGCTTTATGGCTCGAAGCTGACAGGATGGGGTTCCTGCTCGATTCAGTAACCAAACAGAAATTCGAAATTCAAAGAGCAACTGTTAAAAATGAAAAAGGACAAAATGTAGAAAACCAGCCGTATGCTATGGCTTTTGTAGAAACATTGAACCAGGCATTATATCCTGCCAATCATCCTTACAGTTGGCCCGTTATCGGTTATGTGGATGATTTAAACAGGGTAACAGTTGAAGATCTGAAAAACTTTTTCCTTCGCTGGTACGGTCCCAATAATGCTGTTCTTGCCATATCAGGCGATGTGAATCCGAAAGAAGCTTTAGCATTGACAGAAAAATATTTTGGCCCCATCAATGCCTGTCCTGAAGTTAAAAAAGGAAAAATTAATGTACCCGTTTTAGCTGTTGATCAATATGCGAATTATGTTGACAATATTTATTTGCCCTTAACACTGATGGTTTATCCCACAGTTCAGGCATATCATCGCGATGAAGCCGCACTGGATGTACTGGCAAGCATGATGGGAGAGGGGAACAATTCAATTTTCTATAAGAACTTTGTAAAGACAGAAAAAGCCATTGGGGCCGGGACCAATCATGGAACAAATGAATTAACAGGGGAATTTCAAATACAGGTATTCGCGTATCCTGATTTTGAAACCGGTGATTTAGGAAAAAGCTTTAATGAAACGGAGAAAAAAATTCATGAAACCATTGATGAATTTGAAAAAACAGGAATTACTGATGAAGCAGTTCAGCGGGTAAAGGCAAAGATAGGATCAGAAATTGTGGACCAGGCAACAACCGTTTTCGGAAAAAGCCTGATGCTTGCTGACTGGCAGACATTTTTAGGCAGGCAGTATAATTTATCTGATGATTATGACCGTTATGATAAAGTGACAAAAGATGATGTTACGAGAGTATTTATAAAATATATTAAAGACAAGCATGCAGCCATCGTGAATGTATATCCCAAAAATCCGTTTGAGGCTGATTCGGTGACTGTCAAAAGTGTTAATCCGAATGCAAATATCAAATTGGCGGATGATCCGCAATATACAGGGCTGAAATATGATAAAGCAAAAGATAGTTTTGACCGT
This sequence comes from Bacteroidia bacterium, assembly GCA_035275625.1. GTDB lineage: Bacteria > Bacteroidota > Bacteroidia > AKYH767-A > OLB10 > DATEMK01. Next base: position 10,476 of record DATEMK010000541.1, on the reverse strand, counting down.
GGCAAAAAGCCTGCTGCAGGTTCTCCGAAAACAATTGCTGTTCCGAAATATTACACCGGTCAGTTAAAGAATGGATTGAAGATTATCGGAACGCAATCATCCGAATCTCCCAAAGTGGTTTTACTGTTAACTATTGAAGGAGGTAACCTTGTTTTTGCTGCTGATCCTAAGAAAGTTGGTTTGGCTGAATTAACCTCAGCGGTGATGAATGAAGGGACAAAAAATTATACAACTGAGCAAATCAGCGCTGAACTGGATAAGTTAGGCAGTGATATTACTTTCCAGGGTGAGAATGAAAACACCACTATTGTTATCAACAGCCTTGCAAAGAACCTGGATGCCACATTAAAGCTGCTCGAAGAAAAATTGCTCCGGCCAAGGTTTGATGAAGCCGATTTTAAAAGAGTAAAAAAACAATACATAGAATCTATTTCTCATGAAAGAAAGGTTGCAGAAGCTACAGCAGATAAGCTGTATAATAATTTAATTTATGGAAACACCATTTTCGGAACTTATGTGACGGAGAAAAATGTAAAAAAATTTACGTTAGATGATGTTAAGAATTATTACAGCCAGTATTATTCTCCTTCGGCTGCAAATATTGTAATCGTAGGAGACATTGCAGAAAACGATATGTTGAAAAAGCTTGATTTCCTTAATCAATGGAATGGAAAGGAAGTTAAAATGCCTGAACGCGCTGAATTCGTACCCATTGCACAAACACAAATTTATTTGGCCCACAAAGAAGGCGCTGCGCAATCGGTTCTTATGATAGGCAATCCAGGATTGCCTTACGATGCAACCGGTGATTATTACAAATCAAATGTCATGAACTTTTCATTTGGCGGTTCTTTCAACAGCCGGTTAAACCTGAATTTAAGAGAAGACAAAGGCTATACTTACGGAATCCGTTCTACTTTTACCGGTACAAAATACCCCGGAACATTCATCATCAGCGCCAGCGTGAAAAAAAATGCAACAGATTCATGCCTTACTGAAATTATGAAAGAGGTCACTAACTTTAGAAATGCAGGTTTAAAAGATGAGGAAGTAACGTTTACAAAAAATTCTTATCTCAACAGTGATGCATTGAAATACGAAGCTCCTTTTCAAAAAGCAGGATTTCTGTCAAGAATTGTCCGTTACAATTTGCCGGGTGATTTTACCAGCCAGCAAAACAAGATTCTTAATGACTTGTCAAAAAATGAGTTGAACGACCTGGCAAAAAAATATATTTCTCCTGACAAATTTGTCGTACTGGTGGTGGGTAATAAATATTCCATTAAAAGCAAGATTGAAAAATTAGGGCTTGGCAAAGTGAAGGAAATAGAACTGGAATAAAAAAAATTGTTAAATTGTTATATTGCTAAATTGTTGTTTTGAATGATGCATTTTTAGCAATATAACAATAAAGCAATATAGCCATGCAAAAAAAATAAATTAATCATTTAACCATTTAGCAATTCAAAAAGATATGAAAAATAAACTGATCGTGTTCCTTCTGTTGTTTTCATTAAAAAGTTTCTCGCAAAGCAACAATGTTCAAAGTGCAATTAATTATTTTAAAGGCTATGAACGAGGCGGTAAAAACAAACAAGGTGAAATTGCCAATGCAAAAAGATTCATTGACATGTCAGCCGAAGATGCTTCCACAGCCAATGACCCGAAAATGTGGTATTACAAAGGAAAAATTTATCATGCAATTGATTCCGATTCCAGTTCAGCTATCAACCAGATTGATGATAATGCAGCTGGAAAAGCGGCCACCAGCTTTATAAACTTCCTGAAAACCGCTACTAAAAAGTATGATGCTGAAATTACAGAAGCTAATGACCTTGTCTGGATAAGCGGTGTAGGATTGTTCAACAGGGCCGGAGAAGCCTACAATAAAAGCGATTTTGAACGTGCAGCAAAGTATTATAACGAAATTTTTGACATCCTGCCATTGGATAAAAATAACAATATGAAGAGAAACAACATTACACCCGATGTGTTAAATCTGAATTTATATTATGTCTATAAAAAAGCAAAGAACCCGGATAAATCCAAAGAGTATTTGCAGAAGCTGATAGATGCAAAATACAATGACCCGGTGATTTATTTGAACATGAGCAGAATTTACCTGGATCAGAAAGATACCGTCAAGGCACTGAGCTGCATTGAACAGGGAAGGAAAATTTTTGAAGAAAATCCAAACCTGATCAGTGAAGAAATCAATATTTACATGGCCCAGGGAAAAACAGACGTGCTGATAAGCAAGATAACTGATGCAATAGCTGCAACACCTGACAATGAGCAATTATATTTTAACCGGGGTACATTGTATAAAAACAATAATCAAAATGATAAAGCAATTGATGATTTTAAAAAAGCAATTGAATTGAAGCCGGATTATTTTGATGCCAATTATAATCTTGGAGCCACATATTTTAATATGGCAGGAGAACTTGTTAATAAAGCAAATAAAATTCCGCCTGATAAGCAAAAGGAATATAATGAAGCTAAAACAAAAGCCGATGCAAAGTTTAAAGAAGCACAACCGTTTTTAGAAAAAGCGTATGAGCTAAATCCGAAAGATAAGAATACTGTAAATTCTTTAAAACAATTGTACGCAAGAATAGGGGATTTAAAGAAAGCTGAAGAAATGAAAAAGGTTTTGGAAGAATTGAAGTAAAGAAGGTGAAGGGAGCGATTTAATCTCCCTTTATTTCGCTATATGCTATTTAACATAATGTTAATTATAGGATAATGATTCCTTTGTTTTTTAGGATACAATCTCTTCGGCATCAAAGACCCTATAATTACCAATTATGTGTAAATAGCCGCACTCAGAAGAATAATTTTTGGGTTTAAAAGACCTTTTCATCTGCGCACAAGGGCGCATCAGACAATTCGCTTAAATTGTATATTTGAACAATAAAAAAATCCCATGTTGACGCATGGGATAAAGTTTTAAAAATCTTAATCACAAATTTATGTATAAAAATCGAATTACGGTTACGGCTGATTTTGTTGACGGATCAGTAAATGACATTTTAAGCGATGTCACACCAAAACAAGCCATTGAAAATTATTTCTTTCCTGATTCCCGTCCCCCTGTCAGCGCAATTTATCTTTCGTTTGTTGACGAAAACGGAAAGGTTCACAAAATTACAATTACGCAACAAGAAGTTGTTTATCGTTAATTCTATTAACGGAAACAAACGCATCAAAAATACGCGCCTTTACATAATCTAATTTCTCAACAGGTGTTTTTTTATCCTGCCCAAAATCTAATAGAGAATCATAAAGACGTTTATATGCTTCATGTTCTTGTTTCAATTTATTTAAATCATTAGGCTTCATTAAAAGCAAAGGTAAAAACATTCTAATAATAATCCTATGAAGAATTTACAAATTCAAGATTTGGTATTTGAGTTTATTCAATCCAAAAACGCCTATGATCATTTTTACTTAGCTCAAATATTAGGAAAAGAAATTAATGCAGATCAATCAGAATCTGTTTTAAATGAACTGAAAGATTTCGATATTATTGAAAGAAAGGATTCGCCAACTTCATATAATGATTATTTTATGATAACAGATTATGGAAAGCAAATGGCGGATACCCATAAAACATTTTCTGATTACAAAACATTTTTAATTAAAGAACAAAATAAAATTAAAGATAAGGATAATATTATAAAAGACTTTCAAATTGCGGAATATCAATACAAGGAAACTATAAGGAATCAGGAAAATAATATCAGAAATCTCCATGAGGATGACCTCACTAATAAAGAAAGAATAAAAGATCAGGAAGACACTATAAGAGATTTACGCCAACATAATTTAACTTGGGATGCAATCCTAAAATATAAATATCTAATACTTTTTGTTTGTTTTCTTATTGGAGAAATAATTGGAGAATTTTGGAGCCCAATTTCATTTTTTCTCCGACTAATATTCCCAAAAGAAGAATAACAAGGCATTCAGCCAAAAACACTAAAAGAATGTTTTTAAACATTCGTGATTTACAGGCTAACTTATCTTTTGATGCCAACCATTAAAAAGCCTTTTATCCTAAATCACAATCTCTGTAAGTAGTTTTTAGCCCTTCTAAAGGCTTTCCCCACTCTCAAACCCAAAAATTGTTTTTTTTATTTTGGCATCTAAAATTGTTCCCGAAGTTTTTGCAAAACTTCTACTCAATTTTGAGATGCACAGACGGGAGCCTGTCCAAAATTTTAAATTCGGAACACTTCGCGAAATGCTTCATGTTCTATTCGCCTTCAAAATTTTGGACAGGCTCCCGTCTTCAAAATAAAAAAATTTGCAAGCGCACAAAACCAAAGCTATCTTAACATAATTATGTCCATTATAGGATAATGATTCCTTTGTTTTTAGGATACAAGTCATTCGGCATCAAAGACCCTATAATTACCAATTATGTGTAAATAGCCGCACAACTAAAACGAGGTTTGGGTTTTGTAACTGTAAAAAAAAAACCATACATACACATACAGGTTTGTTAAAACGGAATACCAGGAATTTGTCAGCCGAATATCGTTCCCTTGTAGCGATTCACCTGCGGTTTAAAATTTTATAATTAATTTCGTTGCCCACAATGAATTTATACCTTAATCTTTAATTTCTCCTCATGATAAAAATGAAAATTACCAGTTTCTTCCCTGCAATTATTTTGACAGCCGTTATTTTCAGCAGTTGCAGCAAGAAGGATGATAAATCTTCTCTCTTTCCCGAAAACAATACTAAACCTGAAATTAGCTTTACATACAGCGGAGCAAATGAATTTGCCCCGGCTGCCGTGAGCTTTGCAAATGCCACATTAAATGCATCCTCCTATAAATGGAATTTCGGAGATAATTATACTTCTACGGAAGGAAACCCGGTTCATATTTATGCTGCAGGCGGAACATATACTGTAAAGCTGGTCGCCACCGGGCAGGCAGGATCTGATAGCAGCACTCAAACTTTAACAATTTTAGATGCCCCGACAATTTTAAAAATAACAAGCGTAACGCTAACTGAATTTTCATTTGTAAACAGTTCAGGCGTTAACTGGGATATTCCCGGAGGACCGGATGTTTATTTTAAAATTACAAACAGCGATTCATTGGTTTTCTATGACGGAATCTCTTTATTAGAGGATAGCAACGTTACCCAATCTGATTTACCTTTAACATGGAATTTGCCAAGTCCGTTCACTATCTCTGATTTCAGCGCATACAAGGCAATTAGAATCTATGATTATGATTCCCTTGATCCTCATGATTACATCGGAAAAGCCGGTTTTACTCCTGCCATGCATGCAACAGCACAAGAGCACTATCCGGATTCGCTGGAGATAAATACTAACGATGTATTTATTACATTGTCATTGAAATGGCAATAATTAAGCAGGTTGAAAAAAAGAATTATCAGAAGAAATTTGGACGAAGAAATAACTTTACGCTGCAAAATGAGTTAAAAAGACATGTCGTTATTAAGAATATAAATCAATTTAATTTCAGGAATATGAAAAACTGTATTGTATTTATTTTTTTTCTTTTTACTACTTCACTCCTTTATTCACAGGAAACAGAACAGGGTGATGCCTATTCAAACTGTCTGAAAAAAACAAGTTCTAAGTGGGCTGATAATTGCCAGCAATGCTTCAGTTCATCAAACACCTATCGCGTTTATCTTACCAATGTTTGCCAGGAAACTTTGGATGTTAAAATCGGGGCCCAGGAAACAACCAAAAAGTGGAGAACATTTATCCGCACCACCCTTGCTCCCGGTGACAGTGTTTCCGCGTATGCCTGTGTGGGAACAGGCAAATATATTTTTTGGGCGCGTAAAGCCGGTGATAAAGAAATTGTTTTTCCAACGGATGAAGAGATCAATTTGAAATATACAAAATAATATCCCGATACCTACTCATCTTTCCCTGTAAACCTTCTCACAAAATCGCTCTTTTTTCTCACTGTGGCAACCATATATTGATACGGCATCTTTCCGCCTTTTTCATCAGCAACCCGCTTTTCTTCTTTCATGTTATTGATAAAGTCATTGAATTTGCTCTCTGAGGATACCGCCTGCATGACACCCCGCTGGTAATTGAAGAAATACCACATAGAAGGATTTATCTCTAAGTACAAATTGAAAGCATCCCCGGTCCGTTTGCGCTGAATCTCAAAATAACCTTTCAGCATTCTTCCTATTGCATTTTTACCAATGAAACCTACTCCGATATCTCCTTTTGAACGAAACGTTAACGAAGCTTTATCCCAATAAAATTTAAGATCAGTCAGCACAATGGAATGCTGCAGCTCTTCCGGAATTTTTCTTGGGGTTCCGTACAAATTTGTTTCTGATGTTACCTTGTCCGCTTTCTCTTTTCCGAGAATTTGTGCCAGCGCACGCTTGTAAACCTCCCTGCTGTCAACTGTCGGGGGAAGAGTCGGGTTATCAATAATGGTATTTGCAAAAAACTTTAGTGCATCCTCATTAAACATAAAGTCAAGATCGGCTATCACATCAAATTCAACAGCATCTTTTATCATATCATTCTTCGCACTCCCAACCGGGCTGAATTTGAACTGCCCGAAATCGGAACCGATATTAATTTTTCCTTCCCCATACACGATACATTTCTGATCGTTCAACGTAAGGTAATTTCCTGAAGTCTTTGATATAAGGTCAACGGGTGTTTCCAAAGTATCCTTTTTGCTTTTGTCATCTTTTTTATTTTTCGATGCAGCGGGTTCGTCAATTACGGTATATTCTTTAGTGGCAGTATTATATTTAAGCGATCCTTCTGCCGAAAGAATTTCGTTATCCGATGCTCTCGGCTTCTGCGACAGGAAAGAAGAATACACATTGGCGGAATCACTTGCAAATACAATGGCGACAGAGAGCTTTTCGCCTGTTTCATTTTTAGGCTCCCTGACAGGGATAATTACCCCGGCAGGATCAATTTCAGATGCAAATCCAAACCAGTTTTTTTCAATTTTTTCACACCCGTGATTCAATCGTGCAAAGCCGCTGAAGTGTAATAATTTGTTTGCAGCATGGAACGAAATTTTTCCTTTATACTGCACATTGGGGCTGATGGCAAATTCCTGGCTATCCGGAATTTCACCATTTGCAAAAGTTTGCCGCGATGTATCCACTCCTATTTGAGTCAGCTTAATAAGATGTTTTACACCAGCCATATCTTTGTAATCATATTCTCCAACACCTGAATAATTTTTTCTGCCCGTAATATCTATTGTCGTATTTACCATTGCATGGTATTTTGAAGTGGTGTTGGCAATTACTTTGCTGTTGGTCAGCGTTTGCATTTTTGCATCTTTTTCAATCACCACTTTTCCTGAATCAGGAATAATGGAAGCATCAGCCACTAAAATCTGTTTTACTTTTTTTGCCCGTATCACATAATCAGCAAGATTGTAATTTGCATCCGGTGCAAACCACCGCAACGAATCCTGCATCGGATTTATGCTTACAAATTCGGCTCCTTCAGCATTTTTGGTACTGCTCACGCTTGCCAGCTGAATATCCTTATTGTCCATAAACCATTTGAAGTTCTCAATAAAACAGATGTACTGGTTCAGGGGAAAAGTAACATAAGACCCCGAACCGTTAGACGCAAACTCCCCTACCCTTTTTTCAAGATCAATTTTTGATTTCATGTTTTTAGTTTCCAGCGCAAAGACTTTTTCAACATTCGAATTCAAATGGAAGTCGGAGGTGTCTGCCCCGAAATCTTTTTCTTTAATATAAAAATTATTGGAAAGCAATTCAGCCTGCTCAAAGCTGATTTTACCGTTGGCATTGATTCCTTTGCTGGCCAGCACCAGGTTACCATCCAGTGACGCTTTGTTATCATACAGCTCCATGTTTTTTGTTTTCTTAAACACAAACATCTTGTCCTCTTTCGGACGCCAGTTGATGTAAACATCTTCTGCTTTCACATGAGGAAAAGCGGTGGTGCCGACTGTCTTCCGCTCAATTTCAAATGCTGTCGCATCTGCATTAGCGCTGTCAGGAAAAAATTTTACATCACTTGATTGTGTGTGCGAGCTTAAAAAATCAATCTGCCCGTCACCTCTCAACCCACGATGGCTGAGGCTGATCCGGTTATGGTAAGTTCCTTTCCCGTTATACGCAAGTAATCCTTCAGGCGGAGTTGTTTTGAAAAAGCCAAGAGAAAAATCCGGCATTGTAACAAGTGTTTCCCGCATGGGTGCAAAAATTCCGGCTGAGTTAAAGGTCCCGGCAAAAGCCAGTCCTTCTTTCCTGAAATTATCAAGACTGTCAATAGTGAACGGATCATTTTTGAAATAAAAATTATCATGCCTGTAAATGGAATCAAAAATATATTGGTATTCATAATAAACAAAAGATTCTTTAGTGCTTTTGAGAATCGGATAGTCGGGACTTTTCTGGTAGCTTGATTTATTCTCTTCCCTGTCAATATACAATTCACCGGTCATGTTCTGTATCACGCTTTTTAAGGGAATCTTTGGGAATTTTCCGTTCAGATCAACGGTATCAGATAAAACTTTTAAACGAAGCGAGTCCACATTGTTCAATGTAATTTTGAATTTCTCATAATCGAAAGAAAAATCTTTTCCGAAAAAATCAAGATTGCCTGCATGAACGCGTCCTGCAAATGTAAAATCACGATTCTTCTTTAATACCATTTCCTGTTCCAGCGGAACAATAAATACATTTTGAGTGTCGCTCAAAGCCACTTTTGAAACCCCCCGCATATTAATTTCAAAATTCAAAAGGTTGATGGTCGCATTTGGTTTTCCTGAAATCTGCGAATCAAACTGAATGATATCATAATCCACTTTTCCGATATTCGCCTGGAGGTAATAATACAACCTGTCTTTCAAAACAGCCCTGTCTTCATTGCCGTCATATATTAAAAAACCCTGTGCGGCTAACTCGAGAAACAACCCGCGGATCTGGCTTTCAGCCATGCGCATATCCTGGGCAAGATCTTTTACATAAATCATTCGTGTCCCGGTTTTTTCTGCATATTTTTTCAACGTGTATAAAGGGCTTTGCTCGTGCACTCCCTGTATTCTCTGAAAGCGCTGGTCACGGTAAAAATTAGAAGATTCAAATGACAGCTTCACTTCTCCTGCACCGCTGATTATTTTCAGATCAATCAAAGGATCATCCAGCTTCCAGGTGAGCTGATCAAAATACATATCCACCTGGTGATAAGAATCAAAAAATGGTGCGGAAGTATTAGTTTGCGTGTTTGTTAAAACAGAAATTTCACGTTTCTCTTTAAGATATTTTAACTCGATACCGGGGTGATAAATGGAATCTTTTTTTCCATCCTTCTCCCAGAAAATATTAACGGATGCTTTATCCGAAACAATCCGGTCAGGTTTTACCACAAAACTTTTTGAACCAAATACCATAAACGGTTTTCCGCTGCGCATAAAGGAAAGTTTTGCATCATTTTCAGTGGAGCCCGATCCTACCATTTTATTCCCGTAAAGAGAAAACCCGCCCTTGTAGTTGGCGTCTTTTATTAATTCTTTAATTTCTAAATTCTGGTTGTAAGAAGTAAAACGCGGATAAGTCACTTTTGAAGAATCTATGTTGGCAAGCAGCTTATCAAAAACACGTCCTTTAAGCGGAGTGGCAAAATATTTAGGCACGTAAAAAGTTACGGAATCCAATGTATAATCATTCCCTGTCAAATCAATGGAATACTTTTTTAAATCTGCATACGCATCACTTTGCGGAATACCCGCTCTTGTCCAGTAAATTTTTCCACCGTTACCAAAAAATTTTTTTAAGTTGGGATAATAAGCGCCTTTGGTGCTGTAAATAACAGAACTGTCGCCTTTGGCAGTGCAGGTAAGATTAATTCCGGAAAAAATAATTTTAGGCAATGTATCAAATTCAAATGTGTAGGTATTTTTATCTGCACTCCATCTCACCGTTGGCGATTCATAAAGCGTATTCGATAAAAAAAGATTATAAGATATTTCGAGGTAATCACTGTATTTTCGCGAAGTGGCTTTTACCAGCTTATCAAGACTTTTATGCCAGTTGTCAAAACTCTGAGGTGTCTGGTTGCTTTCCACAAATCCCATGATGGCATTCAGGTAATTTACAAAATCGGGAAATGCTTTCATTCTTTTTTTCAGCATGGCATTTGACGTTTCATAAACCAGCGTTTTTTGCTGAGCTGAAATTTTTCCAGAATTCCAAACCGGGGTAAATTTTTCCATCAGCTTTTCTGTTTCCTTTTTATTTGTTTCTTCAAGAAAGCTTTGCATTTCCAGTAAAAATTTTACAGGATCATTTGAAAAGGTTTTTGGCACCTGCGCTTTCGCGGAATAAATAAAAAAAGAAAAGAATAAAAGAATGAGAAATGATTTAATTTTTTTTGATTGCATGATTGGATAAATTGGTTTTGGAGTATTGGACAAAAATAGGAAATCATAAAGAACG
>DATEMK010000540.1:0-6662 GCA_035275625.1 Bacteroidia bacterium | reverse complement strand
GTATTTGTATTCGGCAATGTGCATTCCTTTTACAAATAATTCTCCGTCTGTAAAAGTACAATAGGATTCATTCAGGTTCACCTGCATGGCGCGCACTGATTTAATTTCGGTTCCCGTAAGCTGCAAGCCGGCCTCAAAAGTATCGGATACCTGATACTGAAAATGTGCTTTTTTATTTGTGGTAATGTTGATTTCTTCCATAAGGATGGAAAAAGCAGTTTGCTTATTTTAATAATTAAGGCTGCTAAAAATAGGTAGAAATTCCGAACTGAATGCCTGCCGTGCGCGAAACCGGGTTGCCCAGTAAGTCCTGCTGCCACCTGTAATAATAATTGAATCGTAACACAGTTTGACCTGTCGGTCTCCAGCTTACCGCAGGCGAAACAGCCATAATATCTTCTTCAATATTATCCCCGGTTTCAATAAATGTACCCGCGTTCCAATCCACATATTCAAAACGCACCGCTAAATTGATAACTGATTTTTCAAAGCCGAAAATCTTTTTCTTTAAAACAGGTTGTACAATATCAATGAATCCTCCCCATTGCTTTTCACCAAATTGCTGTGAATAGGTTGCGGGGACATCCACATATACCACTGCCGCTTCGGCATTTATGTACGTATTGATTTTTGGAAGGGTTGTATTAAAGTCAATTGCAAAAACATCCGCTCTGCGTTTATTATCTATAATCAATCCGTCCTCTTTAAATTTATTATAAACGCCACCCATATAAGAGAATCCGATTTCACCGATCCTGCGATTCCTGATCCCTATTTTTCCTGTGAAAAGCGGAACACCGTTACTGCTTTCTTCAAGCCGGTCAGCATTTTCTTTTGATGCGGGAAGAAAAGTTTTGTTCTCTTCATTAGAAATTATTTTATCATCAAAACCGTTTGTAAGGTATGCCTCATAGGCAAAAACCCAATCCTTTTGAAATAATTTTCCATGCAGGCCCATGCCGACATTGCTCCAGGTGGCAGGGAGCATTTGGGTGGCAGACAACGGACGATCAACAAATTCCCATCTTGGTCCGTCATGATTCTGATTAAAAGCGCCAATCGGGTTTAAAATAATTCCTGCGCGAACATTCAGCAGTGGGTGTAATTCAAGATCAATAAAAGCCGTTTCAAGGCTTATTTCCTTAGCGCCATCTTCAAATTCAATCTCTGATAAAAATTTTATCCGCTGGTGAATGGAAGAAGCAACAAACAGGCTCATCCTTCGCATTTGAAATGAAAATCCTTCTGAAATTCCATCGGCAACTTCGTATTGCGTATTGACTTCCGCATAGCCTCCGATGGCAACAGGAATTTTTCCGAACTGCAAAAACGGACGGTTGTACGATGCATCCATGTTCAGCGATGCTGCTCCGGTATCCGGCATCAGCCGCTTTATACGGGCGCTGTCGTTTTGCGCCTGCAAGAGGCAATTAGCATGAATAAAAATTATACTTAAAATGAAAAACTTTTTAATGTCGGGCTTATAACAGGATGTAAATATTTTCATTGTCAGCAGTTATTTGAAATTGTTTAAGATTATTTTCTGCAGGTGGATTTTGTACGATTCCTTTATTGGAAAACTCACTTCCGTGACAGGGACATACAAGATACCCTGCATTCGGTTTTAACTCGCATCCGCGATGGGTGCATTCCATATAAAGAGCTGTATATTCATTTTCATTTTGCTTATAAATACAAACAGGGAATTCTAATTTTTCTGTTTTTACCAATATATACTTTCGCTCTGTTGTTTTTTCTCCCGGTTTATCGGGATTCATTTCAATGAATTCTGACTTTTTAATTGAAATCTTGTTTTCTGAAAATACAGACTGAGCAACATAGCTCACTGTGCCGCAGCTTTGAAGAAATGTTGCAAGCGCTGACCCTCCAAGGCAAAGTACTCCGCAGGATTTAATAAAATCTTTTCTGTGCATAGGAAGGTTTAAGGTTTAAAGTTTAAAGTTTAAAGTTGAGGTTGTCAGTTTCTACTATCTTCTTTCTACTTTCTGCTTTCTGCTTTCTACTATATTAAAGTGACTCAAGAAATTTAAGGAGAGCATTTTTATCATTCTCTGAAAGTTGCTGAAATTTTACTTTGCTGTTTTCAGCTTCACCTCCGTGTAATAGAATTGCTTCTTCAAAACTTCCTGCTCTTCCGTCATGCATTAAATAATATTGACCACCTTGTGAATTGTGAGAAAGTCCTAATCCCCATAGTGGCGGTGTTCTCCATTCATTAGTAAGCGCACTTCCTTCTGTATAACCATCGTCAAGATTGCTGCCCATATCATGCAACAGCAAATCTGTATAAGGATGAAATTCCTTGTACGAAAGGGCTTCAACAGGTGAATAGCCGGTTTTCAAAGTTTCCTTATGACATTTTTCACAACCGGTACTGATGAAAATATTTTTTCCCTGTGTCACTTCACCATTATCCGGAGTTCTTTGAATCGGAGCTTTTAATGTTTGTAAATAGAACACAACAGCATTCACTGCTTCATCAGTTACCTCGGGTCCGCCTGAAGGGACCGGGTGTGTTCCGTCTAAGGGATTAACCGGGTTATTTGGAAGAAATGTGGAAGTAATTCCTATGTCCTGGTTATATGCAGTGACAGTTTGCTGAAATAAATTATAAGTGCCGGCTTTTTTTCCGAAGCGGCAAATGTATTTTCCGTTTTGTGTAATAGCATTATTATAAGGGATAATGAATGACGGAACTTTATTCCAGTTAGGCACTCCTGAAATTCCATCACCATCCATATCTGATGGATCAGCCATTGAAAGAATATCTGCATCTGGCACCAATTCAATAAAACCAAGACCTGTATTTGCCGGAGGTGTGAACTTTGAGAATGTCGCACCTGCAGGAATTTGTTCAGGATTAAAACCGGGAATTGACCTGTTCTGCAATTGCGGCCCTCCATGTTCCAGAAATAAATTTCCCGAACTATCGGTTTGTCCAAAACGTGTCAGCGTAGTGAACGGATGTCCTTTTCCGTCTCCTGCATGACAGCTGCCGCAGGAAGTTGCAACAAAGTAAGGACCCAGCCCTTTTTCTGCAGTAAAAATTTCATCATTAAAAGCCACATCACCTTTGAGAAAAACCAAATGTTGTGTAGTTGTCAACCCTTCAACAGGTCCGTCCAGCAATTCATCATCCTGCGGAATAGCGGGAGTAATTTTTTCGCACGAAGCTAAAATACCCGTGATGCAGGCTATTACTAATAATACATATAGATATTTCATTTTATTTATTTTTTTATCTGACTACTAATACAGGAATATTTAATGCATGGCGAACGGCATCCACCGTAGTTCCGAGCAATATATCTTTTAATGCTTTATGCCCATGCGCACCCATAACAAGCATATCGGCATTGAACTCTTTTACTTTTTCAACTATGGCAATCTTCGGTCTGCCGTACCCGATGGCAGTAGAGCAGTTATAACCCATGCCGGCAAGATTGTCCGCATACAATTTCAAATTCTTTTCATCCTCTTGTGTTTCAAAATCCCGTATGTCTTTTCCAAGAGCAAAGGCTCCGGCAGTTTCAACAACGTGAACCAATAGATATTCTGCATCTTTTCCCCCCTGTGATAATGCATGACCGATGGTAGTTTTATCCATTTTGCTGAAGTCAACCGTAATTGCAATGCGCTTATATTTTTCAGGAACAATTTTAGTGATCTCCGAAAAAGTTCCATGGGGCAATGGCTCCACAAAAGTTTTTCTGCGGCTGAAAAATGGTTGGAATGTTATATACCCCAAAATGATGGCTGCAAAAATTGCAATTGCAATGACTGATATTTTTACAATAAAAACCGCGTCTCCACCCGGTTCGGAAACCCAGTCAATGAGTGTTCCTGCAACAAGCTTCGCATTAAGGCCAACAATAATGCTCGCTGAAATCCATGCTAATACTTTAACATAATTTTTTACAGCAAACTCACCCATCTTTTCCCGATCACTTACAAAATGAATAAGCGGAATAATTGCAAATCCTAATTGCAGACTTAGTATTACCTGGCTAAGTACGAGTAATTCTCCGGTGGCGCTTTCACCCATTAAATTAATAACAAGCAAAGCCGGAATAATCGCTATCAGCCGGGTAAGCAACCTTCTTATCCAGGGAGCGATCCGGAGATTCAGATAACCTTCCATTACAATCTGTCCTGCAAGCGTACCCGTTATTGTTGAGCTCTGACCGGATGCAATTAATGCGACAGCAAACAGAATGGGCGCCCACTGTGTTCCAAGCATGGGTGCAAGCAATTTATGGGCATCCTGGATTTCCGCCACTTCAAATAATCCGTTCTGAAAAAATGTTGCTGCTGCAAGAATAAGAATGGCAGCGTTTACAAAAAATGCAAGATTCAAGGCAATGGTGGAATCAAGAATATTAAATCGGATAGCTTTTTTTATTTCAACAGGTGTCCTCAAAAATTTTCTTGTCTGCACCAATGATGAATGCAGGTAGAGATTGTGGGGCATTACGGTGGCGCCAATAATTCCGATGGCAATGTATAAGGCAGTTTCATTGGGAATGGAAGGGAAGAATCCTTTTGCAATATCGTTAATGTCAGGTTTTGCAAACAGCATTTCAGCAATGAAACACATGCCGATGATGGCAACAAGTGAAATAATAAAAGCTTCCACTTTCCGCATTCCGAAATTGAGAAGAAATAATAATAAAAAGGTATCGAGCACGGTAATGGTTACTCCCCATGTAAGCGGCAAGCCAAAGAGTAATTGCATGCCGATAGCCATGCCCAGAACTTCGGCAAGGTCACATGCTGCAATAGCAATTTCAGCGAGGATGTACAAAAACATATTTATAAAAGGCGGGTAAATTTCACGCGAAGCCTGGGCAAGGTCACGGCCGCGTACAATTCCTAACCGTGCACTGAGGCTTTGCAAAAGCAAGGCGATAAGATTGGACATCAGCAGCACCCAGATTAATTTATACCCGAACTGGCTTCCTCCTGCAAGGTCTGTCGCCCAATTGCCCGGGTCCATATATCCCACGCTCACTAAATATGCCGGACCTAAAAAAGCAAACAGTTTCCTGTGAAATGTTTTTGCCTTTGTCACATCCACCGAAGAATGTACCTCGGAAAGTGACGGCATCGGTGTTTCTTTATTTCGGCTCATGAGTTGTTATCAAAATATTTTTTGCGATATCATTGCTGATATGCATATTTTTTTTTCGGTTGATTTTAATATCAATTGATTTATCAAATTCATGTTTTTCTATTACATGGATATTGTTGCCGAGATTCAACCCGCTTTTTTCGAGGTATTGAAGGAAAGACGGAGAATGCTCTGTGACTCCCGCTATTTCTCCTGAAGATTTCTGCGCCAATTCTGAGAGTGCAATAAGATGGTTCGAAAAAATTTTTCCGTTTTGATCAGGAATCGGATCGCCATGAGGATCTGTTTTGGGATGACCCAGAAATTTATCAAGCCGCGCAATGAGCTCGTCTGATTGAATGTGTTCAAGCTGCTCGGCAATGATGTGCACTTCGTCCCATTTAAAATCTAAAGCTTTTACTAAAAATAATTCCCACAAGCGATGCTTGCGGACAATTTTTAAAGCAATCTTTTTTCCCTTTTCTGTCAATTTCACCCCATAGTATTTTTCATATTTTATAAGCTCTTTGTCGGAAAGCTTTTTAAGCATATCTGTTACCGTGGCTGATTTTGTTTTCATTTCATCAGCGATGGCGCTGGTGGTAATACCTTCAGGCGTATTTAAAGAGAGCTTGTAAATGCATTTAAGGTAATTTTCTTCCGTTAAAGTATTCATGACTTTAAAAAAATATTTTGGCAAATATATAAAATAATTTAGATTAGTCTAAAAAATAATTAAAAAATAATTCTGTTATTAGGTTTTCAGGTTATTAAGTCAGTAAGTTTCCGGGATAAGGGAGTTTAAATAACTCAATAACTTAATAACCAATAACTATTTTTACACCCGTTATGTTTTACAGGAGAATTATCAAGCCGGTTTTGTTTCTGCTGAGCGCTGAAGCTGCTCATAAGGTGGTGTTTTTCTTGTTAAAAGCTGCTTTTTTAATTCCGGGGATCAAAGTAGTGGTGAAATGGTTTTATAGTGTAGAGCATCCTTCATTAGAAAAGAATCTTCTGCATTTGAATTTTAAAAACCCTGTTGGGCTTGCAGCGGGATTTGATAAGGATGCGAAACTTTTTGATGAGCTGGGAGCATTCGGTTTTGGATTTATTGAAATCGGAACAGTAACGCCTGAACCACAGGATGGAAACCCTGAACCAAGGCTTTTTCGTTTACCGGAAGATGAAGCGCTCATTAACCGGATGGGATTTAATAATGAAGGAGCGATAGCAGCGGCAAAAAGATTAAAAAAAAGAAAACCGGGTATAATTATCGGTGGAAACATTGGTAAGAATAAATCAACCCCGAATGAAGAGGCTGTAAATGATTACATAAAATGTTTCCATGCATTAGTTGATGCCGTAGATTATTTTGCAGTAAATGTCAGTTCACCCAATACCCCTGGTCTTCGGGAATTGCAGGATAAAAAACCGTTGGCCGAAATCCTGGAAGCGCTGCAGCATATAAATCAGCAAAGAAGTATTCCCAAACCCATGCTTTTGAAAATAGCCCCGGATCTTTCTTTTGCAC
>DATEMK010000539.1:0-8156 GCA_035275625.1 Bacteroidia bacterium | reverse complement strand
TTTTTCCAAACCCGGTATCCGGCATTTTGAATGTTGATCTTTCTGAAACAGAGTATAAGCATACAACTGTTTTATTAAAATCATTGAAAGGGCAAATTGTTTATTCTGTAAAAAATCTCACAGACAGAATAATTAAAATTCCCACTGCGAACTTTGCTGCCGGATTATATTTTTTGCAAATTGTTTCAGAAAAAGAAACCCGGGCAGAGAAAATAAATATTGTGAAATAACCGGTTTTTACTTCATCAGCTTCGTATGACCATAGGAAATTGCCTTGGGAAATGCTAAAACATTCCGTTGGAAAATTTCAATCCAGCAGGCTCCGTTATTTATTCCATTGTCTAATACTCTTTTAAACATTTCTTCATCACACGGGCTTTGATTTGTCAGACAGGACGGCTCACCCAATTGAACATATTCTAACTGGTAACCGGTAATAGCTCCGCGCTTTCCTGCCTGGGCAACCTGCGTTAATCCGGGTACTCCTCCCTTTTCCTGCAAAGAATTATATTGAACGGCAAACACGCCTTTATATTTATTAAGTCCATAGTCAATTAATTCCTCCGTAAAATCCTGCGCCTGTTTTTTATCTACTATGTTTCCGTTTTTATCAATGGTAGGAAAACCATGCCCTGGAATAATTGCCATGCTGAGTATTTTACCCGGAAAATTTTTTGCGTACGAATCTAAAACGCGCTGCCATACTTTATAAACAAGCGCAGGGCGATAACCCGCATCCTTCCAGATCGAAGCTGCATTGGAGGATCTTTCCCCTTTTGTAGTTTTCAGTTCATTCTGTGCGGGCAACCTGATCTCATCTGATTTCTGGTTAATACCCGAAACCTTAACCATCGTGAGCTCATTCCATATTTTCGGATCTGCTTTAAGATGGTCAGCAACTTTTGTGATAAAATTTTCCCACAGCTCAATATAATCTTTATCCCAAACCACAGGAACGTGCATCCTCGCTACCTTACCCAGTTTTCCCTGCTGCGGAGCCTCCATAAAAGTGAGCTTCCTGATTCCATGATTATAAATCCATTCGGGACTGTGCCTGCCTGCCGCAAAAGTGATCCAGAATTTTTTGCCTGCCTGAACTGCTGCTTTAGTATCATTATCCAATTGTGTCCAGTCAAATTTAGTTTGCCCGAGTTGAATTTTTTTCCAATGAATGCGAATAATTATTCCATCCACATCAGGATTTTTCAGGACATGTTCTTCAACGGGTTTGTCCCAGTCGCCAGCTACATAAATTCCGCAGTAATCTTTTTTAGTCAAACTGCCGGAGGCTGTTTCATTTTGGAGCGGGGAAACTGATGCCGGAAGAGTCCCATCATTATTTTGGTTTACAGAATTATTCTTATCTGTATCATTGCATGAGGAATTGGAAGTAAAAACAAACAGCGAAGCAACAGCCAATAAGGAAATTTGATAAAGTTTCATGGTAAATGATTTTTAAGATTGATTATAACAAAAGTATGCCACAATAGGATTTGCAGCATGAAAAACAAATGAGAACGGGAAACATGGAACCGTGGCGAAAATTATATTCTTTTAATTAGATTTATTTTTACAGTTATTCGTATATGACGAACATAAAAAAATATTTGCTTTTATTTTACACGCTGCAGCTTAACTTTTCCTGTAATTCACAGCCTCCTGTTGTTTCAGTTTCTATAAATACCCATCAAACAAAAACGTTAAGCAAAAACTATTTTTTGGGATTTAATACGCAACTGCTGCACGGGCCTTCAATGAATGACACAGCATTTGTTACCGCGATAAAAGGATTGCATCCTTCCATACTCCGTTACCCCGGAGGTACTGTAGCCAATCAATGGGACTGGAAAACAGGCTGGACAACAGCAGCGGAATTTAAAAATCTTCCTGTAATTCCTTACAGGCTTGAAGATTTTAAAAAGGCAATTGACGTAACAGGCGCCATGTCAATTTTTGTTTTGAATATGTGCACTTCCACTTTGGACAACCAGGTTGCTATGTTAAAACATGCACAGGAAATTGGATTGCCGGTAAAACTTATTGAATTGGGAAATGAATTTTACATGCCGCTTGGTTTGTACGTAAAAACCTTTCCTGCGGGTTCTGATTATGCACACGAAGCAAACAGATGGACAGAACGATTAAAAAGAGAATTTCCTGAAGCTGAAATTGCTGTGGTTGGAAAAAGTGAAAAAAAAGAAGGCTTGAGAAATAAATTGCGGGGTAAGGATTCCGATGAGCGATCGGAAAACTGGAACAGTGAACTGTTTAAAAGCATTAAAAATGCAGATGCAGTTACATTTCATATTTATGGCGGTAACGGACTTGATTATATTCATACCGGTAAACAAAAAATAAAACACCAGAAAAGATCGGATTATGCAGACGAAGAACGGAAGATCTTTCAGGATGCTTTTGAGTCATCCGATGCTTCAAAAATAATTTTGGGTATGCCATTTCACCGGGTAAAACAGTTCATTGAAAACGATACAAGAAATGTTCCGAAAGGAATGAAAATATGGATTACCGAATGCAATATGTTTGAAAAGACAGGTATTGTTTCGGGTAGCTGGCTGCATGGACTGTATGCTGCAACACTTTGTTTATTGCTTGCCGAATCCGGCAAAACAGATATCGTGCTGTATCACACACTTGCTAAAGATGCAACTTTTGCCGCAATTTTTAACAACACAAAAGGATTTGAATTCAATTATAAAAAACCTTTAACAACAAAAAATTCTTATTCCGCTTCAGGCTATGCATTGAGCCTGTTAATGGAAGCTGCAAAGAATAAGAAAAAAATTTCACCTCTTATTTTCGACCAGCAATTTGGTGTAACAACCAATGCTGAAAGCTATAATTCCCTGTTTGGTTATAGTTTTTCGGATGATGTCCGAAAAAATTATTTCATAATTAATCTTTCTCCGAAAACAATACCATTGAACTCTAAAAATCTAAATTTAAAAAATGCTTCATTCGTTCAGATAAGCTGCGACCCTTTAAAACAAATTACTTCTAAAAACGATTTTATTTTGAAAGAAGGGTTTATTACCAATGAAAAAATTGAGCTGGAGCCGTTCTCTGTTTTAGAAATCAGGTCTGAAAATTAATATCCCAATTCTTTCATCAGCGAAAATATTATCTCTTTAAGATAAGGAGCCAATTCAGGTTCCATCTTGTTTTTTGAACCTTGTTTTGTAACAAGTTTTGCATATTGAATGCAGTTTACATCATACTCAAGATTACAAAAAGAAAATACTTTTGACAATGCGGTTTCGGGAAGAGAAACCAGTTCTTCGTATTTAACAGGCATTACATTTTCGGGATATTTTTTTAAAAAAGAAATTCCTTCTTCCATGGTGACGATCCACTCAACGGCAGCTTTTTCAACCTGGCTGTTAATTGTTTTGACTTTTTCAACATGCGGACTTAACAATTTGCTCAACGGAACAACCTGTTCAATCAATAAATTCCATTTCCTGTTATTTAACCCCCACCAGTCATGGATATCGTTTCCTTTTTGTTCACGATTGTCTTCAATCCATTGTGCTGTTGAGGCGGCTGTCTGAAAGCCATTACGATGGAGAAAAAGAACTTTAGCATCCGGAAATATTTTTTTTAAATAATCAATTCTGAAAACCAGCTCGGGATATTTATCAATTACCTGTTTAGAAAAAACAGAAGCAAGATAAAATCCATACAATTTATTCATCACCGATATGGTCTTTGAGGTAACATGTGCATCATTCAATTTGTAATACGCAATTCCAGTGGTGAAATTTCCGATCAGATCTTCCTTTTCATAAGCGAAATGCCAAACGGCTTTGGGTTCGTTAAGGTAAGCAACCTGTTTATGCATGGAAAGCAGTATGCCAAGCAATGTTGATCCGCTGCGGCCGGTACCGACAATAAAAACCGGTGATTTAACTTTTTTTATTTGCGGTAAAAAACAAATCAGGCGATACGCAAAAAACAAAAACGGGTTTATCCATTGCCCTTTTGTTGTAAGTGGTCTTCCTTCAAAAAAGAAATAAGAAACCAACCGCGAAATTGTTTTTGACGGCCGCGTTTTAATATATTCCTTATTGAGTTGTGCAATCATTAATTAAGTAAGCAATAATCTGCATTAAACATTAAGCTAAAATTTATGCATTCAGCCATGCGGGTAAACCGTTAATTCCCTTTTGAGTAAGCACCTGTTTCAGCTTTTGATTGTATGGATGGTAAAGAGAAGTTGCAAAATTCAGCGTATCCTGGTCAATCACCTCCGTTCCATCGGATCTATTTACTTTAAAATATTGCTTTCGTATCCATTTTTTAATCATCGGATTTTTTCGCCAAAACCGGGCTGCGTTTCTGTTGATACCAATTGCTATTTGCTGTATTAAACGGTTTTTATACGCAAAGGTTTTATTTTCGATTTCAAAATTAAACCGGGCAAAATATCCTGCGTCAATTTCAAGCCATGAGCATAGCTCGTTCATGAATTGTTTTGGATTTGCATTCAAATCATCGTAGAACATGATTTTCAGATTTTCTCCAAAAACAGATAACCACTCATCCATGTAATCAGCATAGAAGCCACATATCACCCCTGTGAATTTATTGTTTTCCTGCAACAATACCTCCTGCCTGGTCATATTCATGCATGCGTTTACATAAGATTTCAAATCCATGCTGCGGTCCAGCTCAAGATTTTTTTTCTTGGCTCTGTAAAACGAAACTAACCGGCTCACCGGCTCACGCAGAATAATAAGAATCCTGCAATTATTTTGCACCGTATTTTTTATTGCCTCTGCCAAAGGAAGACCGCCATAAAAATAACCGGGAGTTGCTTCCATAATGATTTTACTGTTTTCACAATCAAGAAATTGTTCTTTATAAATTTCCACAGGAATGGCTGGTTTTCCATACCGGAATGGAAGAAAATACCCCGTCTCTTTGTCGCGTGAACAACACACCTGCGGGTGCCCGTTAAGATATTGGAAAACGGATGTAGTACCGGCTTTATTAACACCGGCAACGATAAAATTTGGCAATTTGCTTTGGCTCATTGAACAGAAAATTATTGAAGCACTGTATCAGCCGGATTTTTTTGCATTGCAAAGCTATATGCATCCATTAGTTTTTTATAATAGACCCCGTCATTAAAATTTTCATCCGCATATTTTTTTGCATTCCTTCCTTTTTGGATGGTTCCGCTTTCGTCATTCCACAAGGTGTTAATTAATTCACTTAACCGTTGAATATCATCCGCGGCATATACATGCCCTGTTTCACCTTCTAAAATGAGTTCAGGAATCCCGCCTCTGTCTGTGCCCACTACGGCTTTTCCCATTGAATAGGATTCGAAAATTACAAACGGAAAGTTTTCGTGCCAGCGGGATGGTATTACCACGAATCTCGCTCCCTGAATCATTTGCCTTGCATCAGCGCCCCATTTTGCTCCCGTGAATTCAATATTTTTCAACCCTGATTCATCTCTCATTTTTTCAAGATTTGCTTTTTCAGAACCTGTACCGACAATTTTTAATTTTGCTTCAGGTACCTTTTGCATTGCTTTTAATAATATGTCAACTCCTTTCTCTTCTGAAAGCCGCCCGATAAAAAGAAAGTAATTGTCATGATCAAAGTTTGCTGTGTAGGAAGGGGCGTGAAAAGGATTTCCGATCACAAGGGAATGATGGGGTTTGTTTTCCCAGAACTCTTTTGTAATATTCATCATAAACTTGCTTGCAAATAAAAAAGTGTTTACGTTTTTCCGGTAAATATTTTTAATCTCGTGCGTGTATGCTTCTATACAACTGGCTACACTAAATGCAAATGAATGCTTACAGCAATTATTCACCACGGAACTATATAATTTCCCTCCCTTGCAATCGGTACACACATGGCCGTGATGGTACAAACGATAGTTGGTGCAAACATGTTTGTAATCATTACAGGACATCACCACCGGAATATTTTTTTCCCTGCACGCTTCGAGCACACTCGGAGTAAGCGTTACATATACAGCAAACACATGAACAATATCGGGATGAAACTCATCCAGGAGCCTGGCAATTTCTTTTTTATTATTTTTTGAATAAATTAATTCAGGTAATTTAAAGGCTCTCTGGATAAGTGAATCGTGCAGGTAGTCAACATTATGGCCATAAACAATTTCATCATTCTCCTCTTTAGGATCAATCCCGCCTTCGGCATTCATATTCGTTGTGAATACCTTAACAGTATGCCCCTGCTTTTTAAGAATTCTGCGCACCTCATGAAAATATACTTCAGCTCCGCTGAGATTTTTCCAGAATTTATGTACAAGTAAAATTTTCATTAAAATAAGTTCAGGTAGTTTCCGGTTTTTCCTGCTGATTCATTTTTATTCTCCTGTGTTCAGCCGCTACCAGCCCGGCAAGCAACCAAAAATAAAATGCAAAAGGGCGAAAGGCAAAAGTTCTGATTATAAATGTGTAAGGAATTGCAAGTATTACCATTGCTGCCATGCATAATCCTATAATAGAATAAATTTGAACAGGACTATATTTATAAACCAGGATGGACGCTTTATAAATCTTTCCAAGAATAAAGAAAAAAAGAATCAGCCCGATAAATCCATAATAACTCAGCATGCCAATCCAGTAAACATCATTGATAATTCCCAGGTTTTGAAAAGGCATAGTGCCTGTAACATTTTCCTTCACCATTTCACCTAACGATTCCTCTCCTGCCGGGCCATACCCGAACAAATTAAATGATTTAACAATAGGAACCCCTATATCCATAATAATCCACCCGCGCGAATGGTCAAGGTTTTTTTGAACATAACTTTCAGAAAAAATGCTGGTGATATTTGCAATCGGGTTGGTATATTTTTTTTTGGGATTGTAATAAGAAGAATCCGTAGTGCTCTCTGTTGACAGTCCAAACAGAACAATAGCCAGTAAAGCACAGGACATAATACCAATAAAAAACAATTTTTTTATTCGCTTGTCAAGAAAAAGCAAAATCGGAATGGCAAGCACACCGGCCAGAACGGAAGCCCGTGAGTACGTATAAAACAAAGCCAATAAAGCCAATATAAAAATTCCGATTAAAACAGATTTAGATATGAATGATTTAATTTTCAGTCTTAAGATAAAGCCATAAGATATAACTACAACAAAAAGAAGAAATAAGGCAAGCAACACAGAATCACCAAATGTTCCAATAGCGGCACCTTGTTCAAGCCCTCCCCCAAAAGTGGTGACCAATATTTTATACCTGGATTGAACTCCGGCTACTTCAAGTTCTGAAGCCCGGGGATAAAAAGCCTGGCTTATTCCGACAAAGTGCTGGTAGCATGTGACCAGGCTTTCTATTCCTCCGATTGCAATTAATGAAAACAATAAGTATTTGATTTTCCTGACAGGAATATCAATACAAGAGACTAAGTAATAAAGCGCCACATACCGAAGCAAAGTCCTCATGGTAATGATCGAAAGAATTATGGAAGAAGAATTTATAGCAATTGAAATAAGCGCTGATAAGAGAAAAAGCAGCAGGAATATATCTATAGGGGTTTTAGACAGCCAGTGACCGTGATAGATGTTCTGAACGAGCTTAATAATTAAAAGTAAATAAATAATCAGTTCCGGAACAAATCGCAGCATGGAGTAAATATTATCTGAAACCGGCAGATATTTCAGCAGCAGCACTTCAAATGGCACATAAAGCGCAAGCAGGATAATAATATTTGAATATTTGAATTTAAACTTCTGCATGATTCAGGTCACCAAACAATTTTTTTTTTGCAAATTTTTTCAAGCACCTCGTGATCTTCCCGGTAATATTCTTTCACCAGGTTCTTGTAATACTCAGATAAATTAATTTCTTCCCATTTGAAGGACGCAGTTTTTAAGTATAAGGCATCAACCGGCTTTAAAAAACTCTTTACTGACTTTTTCAGGGTTCGGGGCAACCTGTTAGCAAATTTTCTTGAAAATTGTTTAAGCCGGATATATTTTAGAGGTTGTTTACCGCCTTTGAAATTTACTGATGGGTTATAAATTTTAAAATAATAATTCTTATAATGTGATGTATCAATTTTTAAAAAATCACAAATAGCATTCATAACCAACCCGGGCGTGTTTTGCAAATCGTTGTAAAGAACTATCAAAATATTT
>DATEMK010000538.1:0-2901 GCA_035275625.1 Bacteroidia bacterium | reverse complement strand
TAAATTTACAATGGAAAACTCTATGAATTCGCTCCCAGATAGGTCTTACAGATATCTTAACAAAAAAAAAGAACTTGCAGTATTAAAGATATTCTAAATAGAATCGCAATATATGCCCGAAACAATAAAAGAACAGAAAATTTTCTTATCTTATTCCTGGAAGAATAAAGAGATTGTCAATGAATTAGACGCTGATTTTATAAATTTAGGTATAACTTTTACGAGAGATGTTCGTGACGCTCAATATCGAACAAGTCTTAAAGAATTTATGAGTAAAATAAATGATAGTGATTATGTGGTTATGCTTATAAGTGATGAATATTTACGCAGCGAAAATTGTATGCATGAGGTAACAGAGTTGTTAAATACTCAAGAATTCGAAAAGAGAATACTGCCTTTGGTTCATGAAAATGCAAGTAATATTTTCGATAATAAAACAAGAGGTATTTATTATGATTATTGGAAGCAAAAATGTCAAGATGCATTAAAACAAGCAAATCGACACTTCAATGATGATTCAATAGAAGTAATTAACCATCTGTATGGTATTTATAAACATTTGGATATTTTTTTCCAAAAAATTAAAGATCTGAATTCTAAGAACTTAATTGAACTTAAAAAAGATGGGTATAAACCTTTGCTTAAAATAATGAATATTGAAAATCTCCCCCAACTTTTAACAGAAAAGGAAAAAATTGAAAAGAGAAAAAAAGAAAAGTTCAGTTCTTTACGATTAACAGGTCGTGAAATTGAAATTTTTAAACTTATGATCATTGGTTTACCATCAAAGATAATAGCAGATCAGCTTTTAATATCAGAAGAAACAGTCAAAAGTCATAGAAAGAGTGTTTTAATGAAATTTGGTTTAAATTCTACTGCTGGACTAATAAACTATGCTGTACAAAATGGACTAACTGAGTGAAGTGCTGTTTGAATTTTTTTAAATCTAATAAGAAATAACCCACCCTTTCTGGGTATTGACAGGAGAAATCGGTTAATACAACTTTGTTAAAATAAAAAGCAGAAATAAAACGGATTCTCCCCTTTTTAGGGTATTTTTTTGAAAAATTATTTAAAAAAGTTTTATTTCGAAATAATGAAGAAAATAAAAAAACTCCCCTCTTTGGGGTATTGCTTGTGAAATTGTTCAACATATCTTTTGTCTGCTAAATATAGTTAGAAATAAAAAAAAAGTCATTTATTTAATCAATTCTGTTTAAAAATACAAGAAAAATAAAAAAAAAATTACTCCCCTTTTGGGTTACTTCGTTTTGGGTACTTGACAAAGGCTTGTAAAGCTTATTAGTTTGACTTGTCTCCATTTTGTCAGTTTTTTGATCAACTTGAAACAACAATTTTCCACCTTTCTTTTTAATGCGTTTTATTTCAAAAATAAATTCCTGGATTAAGCCGCTTTAGAAAAAAGAAGGGCTTGTCGAAGTTTTTATTCCGCGGGAATCATCTGCCTTGCTTACATGGTGAATTATGTGATACAGTCTTAAAAATCTCTCCTAACCTCCCCGAAGGGGAGGGATTCCAACGCACAACCCCCTTTTGACATAACATAATCTCATTTCATAAAATAGGATTGCCTGTGCGCAAGCATTCCTCCCCTTTGGGGAGGTTAGGTGGGGTGTAGAGCAAAAACCACCCCGCCAAAGCATGATTATATTATTGGCATGTTTTTTTCGTTTATTCGGTTATATTTGTAAAAATATTACTCCCCGCAATATGAATGACAACGGATACAGCCAGCCCACTCTGAAAATTTTACTTGTTGAAGATGATGATGATGACAGGCTTTTTTTTACTGAGGCTGTCAGGGAAATAAGTACTTCGCACGAGCTTTTCTTTGCAAAAGATTGCCTCGAGCTTTTCAGCATGCTGGATGAGGCGGATACTTTTGATTTGATTTTCCTCGATATTAATCTCCCGGTGATGAATGGGAGGGAGTGCCTTCAGCAGATAAAGAGCAGTGATAAATATAAAAATGTACCTGTCATAATTTTTACGGGCTCACATGCGCAGAGCGATGTTGATTTTGTGTATGAGCACGGGGCGCATTATCATGTGGTGAAACCGTATGCACATATTAATTACCTCGCATCACTTAAAATGGTTTTAGAAGTAAACTGGAAAGAAAAACAGGCCATTCCTTCGAGAGAAGATTTTGTTGTAAACCTTGCTTTCAGCAATTGATAATCAAAATATAATTGCCACACCTGCCTGCCGGCAGGCAGGGATTTACAGATTAATTTTCCCTTTTTTCGGGTTGTGGGTCAATTTGAAATTCTTTGAAGAGGTCAACGGGTAATGTTTTTAGTCCCGTAGGGACATAAGCCTGGTAGAAAAAAATATACAAAGGAAATCAGCGTCCCTTAGGGACGCAACAAAATGTTCCGTACCTACGGCACGGAAGAGTGCAAGGGGTACTATTTTACCAAGCTTATGTCCCTAACGGGACAGGGGCTGCAATCATTTTAAATGTTTCGGACAGTGGTGGTTTTACCTGAACTCAACATGTTTGTATTTTCGTGTTTGTATTTTTATTCAGAAATTTTATTATAATTGTAGCCAAATCTCAAAAGCTAAATCTTATGAAAAAGTTTCTGAAAATTATTGGACTTCTTATCCTTATTGCAGTGGTAGCCATTGGCGGATTCGCTTCTTTTATTGCCATTCGCGGAATACCGAAGTATGAAGTGAATGTTCCGCCAGTTCCCAAAGTGGAAGTTACACCGGAGCGGGTGGCGCGGGGAGCTAAGATTGCATCCATGCTTTGCCAGAACTGTCACCTGAGCAAAGAAACCAATATGCTGACGGGGCTTCATATGGTTGAAATTCCTGAGTTCGGCAACATCAATACAAAAAATATTACCAATGACCCTGATGCGGGAATCG
>DATEMK010000537.1:0-3973 GCA_035275625.1 Bacteroidia bacterium | reverse complement strand
CTGACTATCCGGGTTCTGTAACATGGCAATGGAATTTCGGAGATGAAGCTTCCGGGCTGGAAAATACGATGCTGCTGCAAAATTCCTCCCATATATTTTCTTCTCCTGGTAATTTTCTTGTAACATTATATATAAACGGAGGTTGCGCAACGGATACTTTAACAAAATTTTTAAAAGAATCAGTAAAACCAAATGCCTCCTTTACTTTTTACCCGGACAGGCTGAGCGCGACTGCTCCGGTCAGCTTTACTTATACCGGAACTCCGGCAACAAATTGGCTCTGGAATTTTGGTGATGAAAATATTTCTTATGACACCGATCCTGTTCATATTTATAAAACACCAGACACTTACGAGGTTTTATTATATATAACGGATGAATTCGGATGCAGGGATACTGCAGAAGCATCACTCGATATCAATGAGGCTCCTGCTGTTTTTGTTCCGGGCGGATTTACTCCCAATGATGATGGAATCAATGATAATTTTATAATTCCCTCATTCGGCATGTCTTCATGTAACATTAAGATTTTTGACCGTTGGGGAAATATGATTTTTCATTCGTCTGATCCCGGTCTCATGAATACTCAGGGTTGGAATGGAAACGTAAATGGAAGTAAGGCTCAACAAGGGGCTTATGCCTATGTTTTAACCGGTAAATTGGAAAACGGCAAGCCCGTAAGAAAAGAAGGTTTCATTAATCTTCTCAGGTGAATAACAGCTTAAGATAAAATATATTCATATCAGTATTCTTTATTATTTTTCTATACAACTCATACAACTTCTCAAATTAAAGCAGAATCTTTTTCAGCAAATTTGAAAAAGGGACACTTTGCCAAACCGGATGTTCACCCATTAAAAATAACTTTTAACATAAAAGTTACAAGGTTCTCCAAAACTTGTTTTTAATTTTATATATTAATTTTAAATCATAGTTATGAAAAAAATCTACCTCATTTTGCTTCTTCTGTTTGTAAATTTAATTTCCCGCGCACAAATTTCTATTACACAAAGCGACATGCCTCACCCGGGGGATTCGGCACGATACACCAATGCAGCGCTCAATTTATTTATTAATTATGCCGCAACGGGAGCGAATCATACCTGGGACTTTCATAACCTGCGTGCAGCATCACAAGGGTTAGAACAATACCAGTCCGTAAGTTCCACCAATTTTGTTTACGCTCTTATTTATCTGAATATTCCATTTAATCCTAACAGGGCAACTGTTGCTTCAAACACAACCGAAGCGCCAACAAATCCGCTCATTCCGTTAACCAATCCGTATAACTTTTATTTTCTGAATTCCTCTCAATACCGCCAGTCAGGTTTCGGTGCAGAGATTGCAGGTTTTCCTGTACCTATACCATTTAATAATAAAGATGTTATATATAATTTGCCGCTGAACTTTGGAATAAATGACACTTCTTATTCAGACTGGAACATTAACATACCCGGAACCGGCTTTATGGGTTATTCGCAAACAAGAATAAATAATGCAGACGGCTGGGGCACGCTTATTACACCGAGCGACACTTTTGATGTCCTGCGCGTAAAAACAACCCGAGCTCAGAGGGATACTTTTGCAGTGGATTCACTTGGAGGTTTTGGAATAGACCGCCTGCTCGTAAATGAATATAAGTGGCTCGCTAATGGTGAAATTATTCCTGTGATGCAAATTACCACACAAACTATTTTCGGGTTTGAAGTTGTAACTGATATTTTATTCCGGGATGATTTCATACGGATTGAAACGGACCCGCTCTCAGCGGCAGTATATTGTGCAGGTTCCAGTATAACTGTTCCTTATACAAAATACGGGACGTTTAACGGACCCGGGCTTTTTTCACCCGCAAATGTTTTTACTGCACAGCTATCTGATTCATCAGGCAGTTTTGCTAACCCTGTTAACATCGGATCAGTTACATCCACGCAATCGGGAAATATCGCGGCTAACATTCCTGCCGGAACACTGCCGGGTGACCATTACCGCATACGTGTAATCAGCTCCAACCTTCCGGTAACCGGGAGCGATAACGGTTCTGACATAATAATTATTAATAATACTCCCGTCATCAATGCAATAAATGTTTCCGGTCCGCTTAACTTTTGCACACCCGGATCTGTTACGCTTTCTATTGATACCGGGTCGTATTATTCGTATCAATGGTTTAATAACGGTGTAGCGATTAATGGCGAAGTTGCACCTGATTATACAGCTGCTGCAAGCGGAGTTTATACGGTACAGGTAACTAATCCATGCGGTGCTGTCACTTCAGGAAGCATTACCGTTACCGTTGATTCTCTGCCTTCCGTAAGCATTATAAATTCAGGATCTTCTTTCCCTTGCCAGGGAGATACGGTTATACTAACTTCTGCAACAGTAAATGCAATCAGCCTTCAGTGGCAACTGAACGGGATAGATATCACAGGAGAAACCGGAGCTGATTTAATAGTTACACAAGATGGCAATTATACTCTGGCAGCAACTAACGCTTGTGGAACTACCCTGTCCGGAGCTATTAATATTCTGTTTAACTCACCTCCTGCTGCTCCTGTTATTACAGGTGGAGCTAACAGTTTATGTACGGGCGATTCAGTTTTGTTAACCGGAAGCGCTGTATCAGGCAGTACATTGCAATGGCAATGGAATGGAATTGACATCACAGGTGCGACAGATTCCGTGCTATATGCATATGCAGGCGGAGATTTTACATTAATTGCAACTAATTTATGCGGCTCTGCATCTTCAGCGGTTTTCAGCATTATGCTAAATTCATTACCGGCAACACCGGTGGTCAATGCATCTTCATTGTCCGTGTGCGCAGGTGACTCTATATTGCTTACCGCCACCGGCACTACAGGGTATGCCTTGCAGTGGCAATTAGATGGTATTGATCTCCCGGGAGCAACAGATTCTGTTTTATATGTCAGCGTAAGCGGAAATTATACTATCAGCGCAACAAACCTCTGCGGAACATCCTTGTCAGCGACCACTACAATTACCATTAATCCGCTGCCGGCAGCGCCTGTTATTACGCAAGGTTTTGACACGCTGTATGCATCGGGGACAGGGCCAAACCAATGGTATCTTAACGGTGTTCTGATTCCGGGGGCGACTCTTTCATATTATGTGGTAACACAAAATGGAAATTACACTGTGATGATTACTGATACTAACGGCTGCACGAATATCTCAGCTATTTTTAATTATACTTCTGTCGGAATGCAGGAACAAAGTGTAACCGGCATCCATATTTATCCTAACCCGGTATCAGGCTCATACCTGAATTTTACCTGGGATAAAAAAGGATCTATTAATGGTATTAGTATTGAAAACATGCTCGGGCAGCAGATTTCATCTTATACGAATCTTTCCAATCAATCTAAGCTGTCGGTGAATGTAAATAATTTACCGTCCGGAGTTTATAATTTACATTGTTTCACATCGAAAACGGACTTCAATTTTAAATTTATTAAAGAATAATTGATACAACCTTGTTACCTGCAGTTTTCAGCACCTGTTACTATTGCATGATCTTCCGAAAAAAGAAGGAAAAATAAAATTGCTTCCTGATCTTTATTTCGTTGTATCCTGTTCTCCCGGCAAGGTTGTTCCGGGGGAATCTGTCAGTGTGGTATTATTATTTTTTCTTTTGTAATTTTTGCGAATGGTTGTATCCGAAGCGTTATTATTAAAGTTTCCGTCACGAGTTATGCGGTGCAGGTTGGTATCAGGTCCGGCAGCATTAGGTGGAATGATCACCTGGTTTTGCCCGCTTTGATTCAGGATATGCTGACGCTGCTGCAGTGCACCGTTCGGTGGTTGTGAATTTCGAATGTTTCTATCGTTACTGAAATTGCGGTTAACGGAATCCTGTGGTACAGTAGTGTAAGGATTGTTTATGTTATTCTGCTGCTGATTATCACTGTCTGCATTATTTTTTGTGTTTTGATTATTACTTTGCGCACCT
>DATEMK010000536.1:0-2668 GCA_035275625.1 Bacteroidia bacterium | reverse complement strand
CATGCAGGTTTACCAGCCGACACCTCCTCATGTCAAAATTCTAAACCCTAAACTCATCCGGATTTATGGGTATCAATAAAACCGCTAAGAAAAAAAATATTCATCCGCAGGCAAAAACTCCTGTGTCAAAAAAAACTGTTCAGCAAAAGAAAAGTTTTAAGGAATGGTACTGGCTCACCGGAATTCTTGCGCTTACGTTTATTGTTTTTTTTCCCACGCTTGATAATGCCCTCACCAATTGGGATGATCCCACTTACCTGAATGAAAATCCTCTTATAAAACAACTGAATGCGGCAAGCATCAAACGTATTTTTACAGAGATCTATTTTGGAAACTACCAGCCGCTGCACATTTTTTCTTACGCTGTTGAATATCATTTTTACCAGTTAAATCCTCATGGCTATCATGCAACAAGCGTAGTCATGCACCTTATTGCAACCGGGCTGGTCTGCTGGTTTATCTGGCTGCTCACTGAAAATTCTTTTATTGCATTAATCACTGCATTGCTTTTCGGAATTCATCCGCTGCATGTAGAGTCTGTTGCATGGGCAGCCGAACGAAAGGATTTGCTTTACGCAAATTTCTTTCTCGCATCTCTTATCGCTTATATCAGATATGTAAAGAGTGCACAAAAAATAAAATACATGGTGTATGCTTTGTTGTTTTTTGTTCTTTCCATCATGTCAAAAACAATGGCAGCATCGCTCCCGCCTGTCATTATCCTGCTTGATTATTATTTTTCGCGAAAGCTGAATGCAAAAGTTGTCATGGAGAAAATACCTTTTTTCTTAATAGCAATCGGCTTCGGGCTGTATTCTATTCATGCTTCTTCAACAACAGGATCCATTTCAACCCATGTTTTTAATTTATTTCAGCGAATACTGATTGCAAATTTTAACCTGCTTGCTTATGTGGTGAAACTGCTGATTCCTATAAAGCTTTCAGCGTTCTATCCCTATCCTGAAAATGCATTGAGAAATTTTCCCTTTTATTTTTATATCACTCCCTTCATTGTGATTGGATTATTGTTTCTGATTATCCGTTCAATAAAAAAAACAAAGGCTTTTTTCTTTGCCGCAGGTTTCTTTGTGGCATGTATTTTTCTCGTGCTGCAATTGCTTCCTGTGGGTCCGGCAATGATGTCGGAACGTTATAGCTATCTCCCCTCTATTGCTTTCTTTTATGTAATTGCATACGTTCTTCAGCAATTGATTCAAAACCGTTCATTATTAAAAACTCCTGTGTATGTTGGTTTATCAGCATACAGTTTGTTTTTATGTATTGCGACTTTTAACAGAAGCGATGTGTGGCAAAACAGCATGAGCCTTTGGACGAATGTAATCGAACAATTCCCCCATGCAGGAATAGCGCTTAATAACCGCGGCAATGTTTATGGAAAAGAAATGGGGCAGTTAGATAAGGCAATGGAGAATTTTAACCAGTCTATTCAATTTGATCCGGGTTATGAAAATGCCTATGCAAACCGGGGAATAGTGTATTGTATGAGAGGACAATTTGATTTGGGAATAAAAGATTTCAATAAAGCTTTGGAATTACAGCCGGATTATTTTGAAGCATTAGTCAATCGCGGAATTGCTTATGCACAAACAAAACAGTTTGATAAAGCTATTGCTGATTTTACAAAGCTTACAGGAATTAAAAAAGATGATCCTGCAGTTTACCTTAACAGGGGCGTTGCATATACGCAAAGCGCAAGATACAATGAAGCGATTACTGATTTTAATAAGGCGCTTTCATTAAGCCCATCCTACGCTGAAGCATTTTACCGGAGATCAACTGCATTTTATAATAACAAGCAGTACAAAGAAGCTTTAGGAGATGTTCAAAAAGCCGCTGCGCTCGGATTTAAGGTGGAGGATAATTACTTAAACACTATTCAGCAGGCTGCAGAAAAGAATTAGAAATTTTCATGCTTAACCAACTGGCATAGCCAATTCCACATTTTACCGGGGAAATGTAAAATAAAAAAGCTGCCCTTTTGAAGGAGCAGCTTTTTTTATGACGCATTAAATTTTATTGCTGGTTAAAGTAATCTTCATAAGGAACCGGAGCTGTAGCCGTACAGCCACTGCCGCCAGCTAATCTTGTATCAGTAAATTTTATTGAAAAGTTCCATTTCCCGCTTACCTGAGCAATCGGAATCGTGTTTGATCCGTCTTGAGAAAAAACATGATCACATCCGCCTGAACCGATATCATTACCAGTTTGAGTGCCTATTTCGATAGTTGATCCCACAACAGTTCCATAAATTTTATCATTATTGGAAAAGTTGGCGAATTTGCCAAAGATGACCCGGTTGTTTATGGTGCTGCTGGCAGTTACGGATTGCGTCCATGGAGAATTGCCGGCCTCGGTCATATTATAAGTACCATTCAGGTAAGCGGCATCGTTTTCCACATTAACAGTGCGGGTTTCCGTTGCCGCATTTCCTTCTTTATCACTGACCGAGTAGGTAATTGTATATGTTCCGGCAGCATCCACATCAACAGAACCGGAAATAGAAATGTTAGCGGTCACATCACCATCTTCATCGTCAGTAGCAGCAGCTCCAAGCTCAATATAAGCTCCGTTTAAGCTTACTGTCATTGGGTTATCGCCAAGCAGTGTAATTACAGGAGGTGTGTCGTCTTTTGAGCAGGATGAGATG
>DATEMK010000535.1:0-5577 GCA_035275625.1 Bacteroidia bacterium | reverse complement strand
CTACATGGAAGCGCTTACTTTATTTATTAATGAAGAGCACCGTCACGCTTTCGAGCTGAAAAGATTCATGAGCCTCCAGGATATTCCCTGTTTGAAAAAACATTGGACGGATACTGTTTTCAGGCAATTGAGAAGATTTGGCGGATTGGAGCAATCTATTTCAGTTCTGTTAACAGCTGAATTTATTGCTGCAGTTTATTACAAATCTTTAAAACAATCAACCCGTTCGGTTGTGCTCCGGCAAATATGTGATCAGATATTATCTGATGAAGAAATGCATATTCGTTTTCAATCAGAGGCCATCAGCCAGTTTTATGCCGGCCGTTCATCGTTTTTAAACAAGCTGGTTACGGTTGCAAAAAGAATTTTACTGGAAGGAACAATGATCGTTGTGTGGTCAGGACATGAAAAAGTCCTGGGAGCAGCAGGTGATGATTTTTTTAAATTCAGAAAAAAATGCCTGCTTGAATCTGCAAAATCAATGCATATAATTAAATTGAAATTATCAGGTGAAAATTTTGAACCCGGCAAATTAATTCTTCAAGCTCTCCCGGTACAGAAAAAAAATATTAACTAAATTTAAAATTCTGAATAAAATGAAAACAACAGTCACATCCGTACAAAATAAACCGGCACTCATCGGTTTAGCATTGCTTACTTTCCCAATCCTGTTCTGGATAGCGGTTACACTCGAACAATTATTTCATAACGAATTCCTGCAGGAAAATCTCGTTATGAAAATTGATCATGCATCATCCCTATTATCTATCCTGCTTTTTATAGTTTTTCCTTTGATTGCATTGCTGATAAATTTATTTTACATCACGCGCTTCAGCAGCTATAAAGAAAATACGGAATGGGTAACAATGCTCAGTTTTCGTCCTCAAACTGCAAATCTCAGCATCATTATTTTCAGCGCTGTAAATATCCTGATCCTTTTCGGTTACTCAATCACTGAAAATTTTATCATTACAGCAAGATAACATGACAGAAGAAAAAAAACTTTTCAAAACATTCCTATGGCTTGCATTGTTCAGCATTGCAATGGGCTATATGGAAAGCGCCATCGTGGTTTACCTCAGGAAGATTTATTACCCGGAAGGATTCAGGTTTCCGCTCACGCCTATTGAAGTAAACATCGGTGTTACAGAAATTTTACGTGAAGCTGCCACACTCATCATGCTCTTAACAATAGGAATTGTTGCCGGAAAAACAAAGCTTCAGCGCTTTTCATTTTTTATTTTTTGCTTCGGAATATGGGATATTTTTTACTATGTTTTTTTAAAAATGCTGCTTGACTGGCCCGCTCATCTTTTTGACTGGGATATTCTTTTTTTAATTCCTGTTCCATGGGTCGGACCTGTAATTGCCCCGTGCATTCTGTCTTTAACAATGATTGCATTTGCGATAACGTTTACAAGTTTCGAACAAAAGCTGAAATTAAAAACGTCTGACTGGCTCATGCTTTCAGCAGGAAGCTTGGTCATTATTTTTTCATTCATTTACGATTACATTCGCATTCTCCTTTCACAAACCTATCCGGAAAATAGTAAAGCGCTTTTATCTGAAATGAACAATTATATCCCGGAAAATTATCATTGGTGGATATTCATTGCCGGTGAAAGCATTCTGATTATTACCATGCTTTTTATTCTAAGGAGAAGCAAGATGACATCTGCGAATACGAATCAATACGAATTTACGAATTTGCGCTGAAGCATTCAATTTCATTTATCCTCATTAATTCAAAAAAACAAAATTCATAAGATGGCCACCACTTCTAATTTCAGCCTGAAAAGTTTCGTGTATGCTTTCAACGGATTAAAAGAAGCTGCCGGCACGCAGCCCAACTTTAAAATTCATATTGTCGCTGCAATTCTTGCGGTTGGAGGAGGATTGTTTTTTAAAATAACTGCCATTGAATGGGCGATTGTCTTTTTTGCAATCGGCCTGGTAACAGCAGCCGAATGTTTTAATACTGCTTTGGAATACCTTACTGATCTTGTTTCACCGCAGCACAATGTAATGGCAGGAAAAGTAAAAGATCTTTCCGCTGCCGGAGTTTTGATCTGTTCATTTACGGCTGCTGCAATCGGGTTGATCATCTTTATTCCGAAAATATGGAGCTGGGTTTGAAATTTGGAATTTGGATTTTGAAAATTGGAATTTTGGATTTTGGAATTTAATGTTCCATTGATTTCATATTTTTGAAAAAAATTAACTCATGAAAACCAAAATCAGCCTGCTTGTTATCATCACTCTTTTTACTTTTAAATCTTATTCTCAAACAACAGATTCATCAGCTAAGCCCGCTGTTAAAACAATCGATTCAATACCAAAAGCCGGTGCGCAAACAAAGGATTCAATAGTCCACCCGCCAATGCCGGACAAAGCCCTGACTTTGCCCAAAGGCGCTGTTCAGGTTACTCCTGACAAGATGCTGTGGACTGTAGCGCCCGAAACACTGCCCAAAGGAACGCTCATGTGCGTGCTGTATGGCGATCCTAAAGCGGCAGGGCCTTTTGTAATTCGCTTTAAAATACCCGCTAACCAGGTCATCAAGCTTCATACACATCCCAAAGATGAAATGGTCACTGTTATCGAAGGCTCTGTCATGGCAGGATTCGGTGACCGTATCCAGCTTTCCAAATCAACAACTTTTACCGCAGGAAGCTTTTATGTGAACCCTGCCAACACTAAACATTATGTGGCAGTTGAAAAAGACGGGGCTACTTTGCAGATTAATGGGACAGGTCCGTGGACAATAGATTTTAAATAATTAGAAAACCCTCTGTTGGAATTCTAATCACCTGTAGTCAAGCTGCCATAATTTTTTTACCGTTTCAGGAATTTTGCCCTCAGGTTTTCCTCACCTGACTGCAACTGTATAAAATAAATCCCCTGTGAAAAACCGGAAACATTTATTTTGATCGAAGATTGTAAATTAAAAATTGAAGATTGAAAAACTTCCCTTCCGAACAAATCATAAATTTTTACTTCCGCTTTTTGCCCAACTAACAAAGCACTCTTAACTATTAATTTTTCCCTTGCCGGGTTCGGATACAACTTCAAACCAGAAACCTGCAACCCGAAACTTTCTTCTCCCGTTGGCAACACAATCTCCGTCACAGCAGTATTCGTCATCACCGGCTGGTTGAAATCAAAATATATAGCTGCATTGTTTTTTATTGAATCTCCTACAACAAGAGTTGAAAGCGGCTTTATCCTGTAACGGATAAATCCATGGCTGCCAGGTTCATTTATATTACTGTCAGGTAAAAGAATATTATCGAACTTAAATTCCATGTTGCATTTCCAGGGATTATATTTAATATTTGCCGGATGTGAAGAAGAAACAAATTCAAGCGTGATCGGTTGCAATTTGAATGTATCAATAGGGTTCAGAATTTTCACGTTAAATGCTGTATCGTTTCCCGTATTCTGAAAATGAATGATATAATCAAGATAAGGTGCATTTGTAAGTTCCGTTGTGAGAATTGTACTGCGGTCAACAAGGATAATATTAGGATCAACAGCACCTGTAACTTCTATTCTCCAGGAAGAATTATTACAAACCGGATTCGCATCGCCTGCAATGGGATCTATACGAACCGTTGACGTGAGGAAACTGCCAAGAGTTCCGTTACTTACATGTACGGTAACGATGATATTTCCGGATTGAAAAGGAGTTAAAGTTCCTGTATCCCATTTAATCGAATCGGGTGTAACAGAAAGAGGTGTAACGGATGATGAAACATAACTTAAATAATCGTCAGGAAAAAAAACTACGGTTCCATTTAAGGTTGTCGTACCGACATTTTCATATGTAATCATGTACGATGCGTTCATGTTTTGTCTGAACAATCCCATCGGAGTTATTGTTACACACAAATCATTGAACACTACTGATGCCTGAAATGCAAAATCATTCAGTGAATCTGTTTGCTGGAAGCCGGCAAAGTAAGAATTGTGAACAGCCGGTACGGCAGTGTACAAGCTGACCGGTGCGGGATCAGAAGTAAAATTACCGCTATCTAAAACAATCAATTCATATGAACCATCCTGGCGTGTAAATGCAAACCTGCCTGTGTTTATTTCCATAACCTGTTTGTTTGTTACAACAGGTTCAACGGTATCCTGCACTGCATTAAGGTTAAAATCAATAAATAATTTTCCTGTTATAGTATTATATTGATCAGTAATTTTTGCGACCCAGTAGTCCTCTTCACCAAGGCTGTTTTCCATTTTATCGCCAGAAAAGTTCCATCTCGAATATCCTCCGCAAACATAATCCCCGTCAGCAGTTTGAGAAACTGAGCTTAAATAATCCGAATTACCACTGCCGATGGTTTTATCCCATTGAACGTTTCCTGTTGCATCAATCTTCACTGCCCAATAGTCACGACCGCCCCGGCAGTTTTCTGTTTTGTCGCCCGAAATATCTGACACCGATTCTCCAGCGCATATATATCCACCGTCATCAGTTCGCGAAATGGAATATAAATAATCATCCTCATTTCCCCCGATTGTATTTTGCCATTGAATATTGCCTGAAGCATCGAGCTTTACGATCCAATAATCCATATATCCAGCGCTGTTTTCTGTTTTATCGCCTGAAATACCTGAATTGGAATATCCACCGCAGACACATCCTCCATCAGGAGTTGGAACAAGCGAATGCATTTCATCAAAAGCGCTTCCGCCAATGGAATTCTGCCATTGGATATTTCCGGATGCATCGAGCTTTACAAGCAGTAAATCATTTAACCCATTGGTGTTTTGAGTAATATTTCCTGAAATATTTGAATAGGTATGTCCACCGCAAATAAATCCTCCGTCAGAAGTTTGTGCTACCGAATACAAATAATCAGGGCTATAACCCCCGATGGTTTTATCCCATTGAACATTGCCTGCTGCATCCAGCTTAATCACCCAGTAATCTTTTTGGCCCCAGGCAACTTCAGTTTTATCACCTGAAATAGCTGACAAGGAATAGCCTCCGCAGATATAGCTTCCGTCAGCAGTTTGAGCAATAGAATATAATATGTCCGTTTCATCTCCACCAATGGTATTCTGCCATTGAATGCTGCCTGATGCATCAAGTTTGATGATCCAAAAATCTTCACCGCTATTAATACCTATATTGTTTTCCGTTTTATCTCCGGAAATGTCTGAACTGGACGATCCTCCGCAGATATAGCCTCCGTCAGCGGTTTGCGAAATAGAATATGCTATATCCGAATTGTTGCCGCCAATGGTATTCTGCCATTGAATGTTGCCTGATACATCAAGTTTGATGACCCAATAATCATAATCATTACCGCTGCCTATCGTATTTTCCGTTTTATCTCCTGAAATGTCTGACCAGGAGCCTCCGGCACAAATGGAGCCTCCGTCATTCGTTGGAGCAATGGAATATAATTTATCGCCATTGCTTCCCCCGATAGTATTCTCCCATTCGATTTGTTGCGCTGAAGAGGTAAAATTTAACAACCAGCATGTAGTAAATGTTACGATTATTTTTTTCATGGCTTTCAAATTTACATCGAAAGTAAAACTATTTTAAAATAACACTGC
>DATEMK010000534.1:0-9078 GCA_035275625.1 Bacteroidia bacterium | reverse complement strand
GTTCGGTCCTGTCCATGCATAGGTGAAGCCTGCTGTGCCGCCTGCCGGGGTGGATGTCAGGTTCAGAGCCGTGCCTGTACATACAGGGCTGTTGCTTCCCGCGGCAACCGTCAGCACATCCGGCTCGGTGATGGTAACTGTTAATGAAGCTGCCTCGCAGCCATTGTCATCTATGACATTAGCTGTATATGTGCCTGCATCCAAACCTGAATAAATTCCATCAAGTGTATTGCTTCCGTCAAGGTCAAATAAAAATGGCGAGGTACCCGGATTAGCATCAAGATCTATGCTGCCGTCAGCATCTCCATTGCACGTTACATTAGTTTGTGTTGCTATAGACAGTACAGGGTTCGGATTGACTGCTACCGTTGAAGAGGAAGATGCAGTGCAGCCGTTTGAATTGGTTACAGTAAGTGTGTAGGTACCGCTATTTGCTATGGAGGCTGAACCTGTCACGTTTGGATTTTGAACCGCAGATGTAAAACTGGGTCCGCTCCATGACCAGGAATTTCCTGTGCTTTGACCGCTGGCAATGTTATCTCCGAATAAGTTTAACGGAGAACCTTCGCAAACAGGGGCATTACTGGAGGCGAGAGGATCAGGTAACGGTGATATGACAACCGTGGTTGTTTTTGTTGCCGAACATCCGGTATTATCAGTAATAGTTACAGTGTAAACTCCTCCATCTGCTGGTGTAACTGAGCTGATAGTAGGATTTTGTACTGATGGAACAGTTCCGTTCGGACCTGTCCAGCTATAAGAAACCGGGGTGCCCGAACCGGTGAAAGTCGAAGAAAGATTAATTGTTGCGCCTGGACAAACCGGGCTGTTGCTGGAAGCAGTTGCACTACAGGCGATGTCAATGAGATAATCTTCCGTTTCACCACTTGATGCAGCTGAACAGGAATTAGCGGGGGCAGCATTTCCTGATCTTATCCTCATTTTATGTACGCCTGAAGGCGAAGAAAGAGGGATGGTATAATTACCTGAAAACGTATTAACCGCTGTAGAACTAGTAGTAGATGCTATCAATTCACCCGCATCATCAAAGCTTCCATTGTTATTAAAATCAATCCATATTCCAAAAAATTGGGTATAAGCGCCCGCATTTACCGGGGTAGTTATAGAATAAGGATAGTTGACCCCCAACACAACAGTTGCTACCGAATTAGGGAAATAGCTGTAGAATGGTGTTGTATAAGGTACATTTGAATAACAACCGGAAGTATTATTAATACCTGCGAAAGTAAAGTTATTGATGTAAAGACCTAGTGCGCAACCATCGCTGCCGTGGACAGGATTGGTACAATAGCAGGGTACAGAATAACTAACCATTACAGGAGTTGAAATACCGTCACTTCCGCTGCAAGTCACTATACAACGATACCATGTTGTAGCTGTTTGAGTAACGGTTTCAGTGGGTGATGTACCGAGGTTTACAGGAGCCGAAAAACCGGCATTAAGTGACGATTGCCACTGGTAGGTAACTCCTGCTCCCGATGTGGCAAACTGTAAGCTTAAGTTTATGCTT
This sequence comes from Bacteroidia bacterium, assembly GCA_035275625.1. GTDB lineage: Bacteria > Bacteroidota > Bacteroidia > AKYH767-A > OLB10 > DATEMK01. The sequence goes on along the minus strand of DATEMK010000534.1, from coordinate 7,547 downwards.
GTTGAAGCACATGCAAGAGGAGTTGATGCAAGGGTTTGGCCCGGAGCCGGTGTACCTGTACAAGGTGGAGGTCCGCTGATAGTTATCTGATATTCTTCCACTTCACCATAGTAACCATCATCTGAGCATGAGTTGGCATCCTGGTTGGTAGAGAGCGGATTGCTTGAACGAACTCGAAATTTGTGAGTACCTAAAGGCGCGTTTGCCGCAATCGAAATAAAGCCGCTTGTAGAATTCACCGATGTGCTTATAGGTCCTGAATTATAAACCATTTCACCCGGGTCATCACAACTCGCATTATCATTAAAGTCGATAAAAACTTTAAACCGCTGGAAAGCCGCTCCTGCAGCAGGAGCTGAAATGGTAACAGGATAAGTAACCGTTTGATTTACCAGGGCAATTTGTGACGGAAAATACATATAATACGGAGGTGTGTTCGCTCCACAACCTGTAGTATTGTTAATACCCGCAAACGTAACGTTACCTATATAATTATTAGCTGTTGTACCGGTACATCCGCCCGTACCATTTCCGCTGTAATTGGGTGTTACGCAAATACAATTTGCATATGTATTCATATTCATTTGAAGTGGTGTGGAACTTGCAGATCCACCACCATTAGAGCAAGTAATCGTACACCGGTAATAAGTGGATATATTTTGCGTTTGAACCCGGTATGGGTTAGTTGCTCCTGCAATAGGAAGATAAGGAACAATATTGTCTGGTGATGATTCCCATTGATATGTTAAGCCCAATGCCGGACTTACACCCTGCAGATAAAGAGTGAACGGTACATTCGGACATGCCAAAGCCGAAAACGAAACCGTAGTTCCTGCCACTGGTGTGCCTGCACATGCATTAACAACATTTATAGTATAATCTTCGGTCTCACCGTAAGTATAGAGACTGGCACACGCAGTTGTTGAACCGGGTGCAACGGAAAAGTTAGAACGGATGCGCATAACGTGGCTTCCTAATGTTGCTCCGGCCGGCACTACAAGTGTTCCGGTGTTGCTTGCCTGCCCTACCCCGGCTCCTCCGGTCAGTAAAATTGACATGAATTCACCGGCATCATAAAATGAATTGTTGTTGTTCCAGTCAACCCACACTCCAAAAGCACAGGCATTATTTACAAATGCACCTCTGCCTATAGTAATAGGATACGATTGGCCCTGTTGAACATTTCCGCTGAGCCAGGTGTAATCGGTATATACAGTTGGTAATGGGCCACCACAGCCGTTTGCAAGATTATTGATACCTGCTACTGTTACATCTTCAATACCCAGTCCAAAATTGCAGCCTATATTCGTATAGGTTCCAAGCACTCCGCCACAATAACATGCTGCGGGATTGGTTTGAATTGTTACCAACAACGGAGTAGAAGTTACTGAATTACCCGAACATGTTACAGTACAACGATAATATTTTGCAGTTGTCTGACTTGTTACCAGAGTTGAAGCGGTGCCAATGCTTGCCAGGTTAACAGTAAAGCCTGCATCATCAGCACTTTCCCACAGGTAAGTAACTCCTGAACCTGGGGTTGCATTTTGAAGCGACAATGTAAAGCTTGCACCTGAACAGGCAGGGTTAGCACTAGAAATGGTATTACCCGGTGCAGGTGTACCGGTACATGGGGTTGGAGTATATTCATCAGCTCCGATATCAGGAGATGTTCCCGAACCGGGACAGCCACCGCCAGGACACCTGGTATCCCCGTCATTATCAATAGTGATTCCTGCAATGGTTGTTCCTAAATTATCAACTGAAGATGAGCTTACACTAATATGTAAATTGCTGCTCGAAATAAATGCAGGGTCTGTATTTATTGAGTTTACATTCCCTCCAAAACCTGTTTGTATTGCTGCAAGGGTTGTTCTGTCAGTAGCGCCTATATTTCCAAGCACTCCCTGCGTACCGCTTACATAATAATCATTGTAGTTGATTGATGTAAAAGCAGTATTTGTGGCAGCAGAATAGATTGCGTAGTTCTTGGAAGCTGTACCTGATGCATTCGGATTGTTCAGCGAGTTCACGAAAATGTTGTTCCGGATGTCAAGAACGCTTGCTCCTGATCCCACATAAATGGCTGCAGTTACAGCTGCACCTGCAAAGCCTCCATTCGAGTGGCTTCCGTACATATTCACACTGTTGTAGTAGATGTTTAATCCACCGGTAGTGTTTGTGATCGTAGTGCTGTTTCCAATCATTCCAATAGCAATACCCATAGCGGCTGAATTGCCAAAGGTGGTCCAGCTCGGACCGTTTACACCGCTGATAAAGTTATTTGCAATGGTAAGCGAACTTGTTGCAGTTCCGGTACCAATGGCAATTCCTCTTCCACCATAACCACCCGTATTGGTCGTATTCACGTTGGTTATATTATTTCTCGTTACAGAGGATAAAACAAAGTTTGTTTCAAGAGAAATTCCAACTGGTGCAGTGGCTGCTGTCGTGTTCACGCTTATAGTATTTTGGCTTACAGAACTGTTTAAAGAGCCTCCTAATTGTATTCCATAAGTTGCAACAGTAGTATTAGTAGTTATTGAATTTCCGTTGACGGATAAATTATCCATTCCGGTAGCGCTTACTGCAGCATTACCTACTGCATAAATACCGAATGTGGCTACTGTTATGGAATTATTCTGCAGGGTAACGTTATCATTGTCTGATCCGGCTGTTCCAGGTGTACTGCCTCCAACTGCTATCCCATAGGAATTTCCGGCATAGACACCGGTTGATAGATTACAATTCTTAATTGTATTATTAGTAGCACCAGCTCCCGTTCCTAAGCTTATTAAGGAGACAGCCGTGGGAGCAGTGATGCTTGTATTGGTAATTGTCAGGCTTTTATCGGTACCTCCACTATTGCTTCCGTCAATGATAACATTATCAGCGCCATTTAACCTGATCAGCGCATTACTGGAAAGCGAACCGGAAAGAACAGAAGTAACCCCGGTACCCGGATTAATGGTAAGTGTAAAAGGTCCGGCAGCACATCCTGAGTAATTAATTGCATTAAGAACAGTGGCACCGCTTTCTGCAACAGTTGCATCAATAATGTTCGCGGTTACATTTCCCGACATACCGCCTGAATTAATTACGCTGAAAAGACCGCCAGCGCCTGTCAGCGAAGTATATGTTCCGGCTGCACCGATCGTGACCGTGCCGCTTAACCCGGCAACAGTCAGTGTATAGCTGTTAATGGTTCCGCCTATTGGAAATTCGGTTGCGGTTAACGCAACGCTTGCCGGTGGCGAAGCAAAAGTTCCGCTATTAATTGCGATATTAATCGGAGAAGCAACGTCCTGGGCAACTATAAAATACTGAATTACATCACCGACTGACATTGCACTCTGCAGAAGAGAATAATTCGTAGTGAAGCTGAAAGGACTGGATGCATTGGTTGCTTCCACATATTTCCATCCGTTATCAGCGCTGGTGTTCCCAACATAAGTATTCGCATCAGCTGATTTTTTAAAGTACAGGCGTGGCTTTGTCCCCGCAGTAGTATTTACACCGGTTGCATCAGTTATGTTGATGGAAACGGTCCGGTCTGTCAGGCAAGATGTGTTGAAAAAAGCGGAATAAGAAATAGATGGAGGGGTTAAATCTGATACGATAAAATTACCTTCATCAGCACCAATATCCGGGTTAGAACCGTTACGTGTATTTCCGTCAAAATCATCAGTAATCCCTGCAATAGGAGCTGCCGCACTTTCAACCTGCGTTGCAATGGTTGGATCAATGTGCAGAAAGTTTGCTGACGATCCTGTGACGCTCAAAAATGGCGGGTTTTCCGAAACTGAAGCAGCGTCTCTCGGAGCGATAGTACCGGCTGTAAAAACACCACTTCTATAATTGGAAATAGTCTGTGCAGAGCTGGTTCCGTCAAAATATATAAGCCTGTTGGCTGCGGGCGTGCCTGCATAAAACAAGTTATTGTTCGAACCGCTTGCATAGTTAGCAAGATTGCTTGCTGCGCCAGCGCTTCTTCGATAAGCTACTGTGAATCCTGTGCCGTTGGGCACAGAAGTGTTAACAATAATATTATTTCTTAAATCAAGCTTCGCTGTTGTGGCTACAGTGCTGATCGTATGAAATAAACCGGTTGTTCCAAAGTTTGTCCCTGAAGAAGATGCAGCAATGTTTACAGTATTGTAAGACACATTAAAAGAGGCGTTTGCAGTGGTAGAAGTCACGCTGATTCCACGGATCGCATCTGTTAAACTGGCTGCGGGCGCTCTTAAATCCCCAATCAGGTTATTGTATGCATTAACCGTTGTGCCTGACGAAAATAACATCCCGTTAATTGCAGGAGAAGTAGTTACAATTGCACCACTCTGTGACAAATCATAAATTTTGTTTTTATAGATATTCACTGTTGTTCCTAAAGTAACCTGGATTCCGGTGACTACAGGCGATGATGCTCCTGAACCGGATAAGGTATTAATTGTATTTTGAAAAACATTCAGTGTAGTACCACCGGATGAAGTGCCAACGTTAATGCCTAATACCGTTGAACTTGCACCGGAAGAGGATAAACCGCTGATGGTATTGCCGTTACAATTGCCTGTTGTGGTTGAGCTGTTGCCGAATTGAATGCCAGTGATTGGGCCGCCATTAGTAATATTGCTTACAGTATTTGAAAAAGTATTTAAATTAGTATTGTAAGTTGTAGCCATACCGATAATAGTACCTGTATTGGAGCTATTATTCCAATTTGATACAATATTACCTGAAATGTTGGCTGTAGGACCGGAAAGTGTTTGCCAATAAATACCGAATAAAGTGGCTGACGTACTGTGCGTAGTTATATTGCTGAAGGTATTGTTGGTTATATTATGAGTGCCTGAACCCGGGCTACCGAAGTTGTAAAGGCAGTAAAATGCACCGATATTAGACGCACCTGTTGCTTTGGCAAAAGCTGTAACTATGGAGTTATTATTCACAGTAATTGAACCGGCTGTACTATTACTTAAATACATTAAATAAACAGTTCCGGTCGCATTTAAGTTTAAGTTAGTAAAAGTATTATTGCTGATGTTTTCAGAAAGGACGGTACCGGAATTAAAAATCATTGCCATACCTCCGGTGGACAGAGCGGAATAAGTAATGTTTTGAAAATTGTTTCCACTGATTGAAAGAGCAAGGGTAGCCGATGCAGTAGTTGTCTGAATCAAATTATTGGTGGCGGAATTGGCAACATTAAAAGTCAAACCATTAATGTTATTATTATTAATATTTAATATTGAAGAAATAATCGCGGCATTTGTTATCATTATTACGCCAAGGTTATTGCTCATTGTCGTATTGGTAAAAGCATTGCCATTAATATTAGCGGTTGCTGCAGTAGCTGTAGCTTGCAAACTAACGGCATTAAGAACCCCCGATATTTGATTGTTGCTATAGGTGTTATTAGTAATGTTAAGAGTGGCTCCCGCAGTATTCGACAGCACAGTTCCAAATACAGCTCCGGCAGTAGCCCCGGAAGTGTTAGTAAACCCTGTGATGGTATTATTATCTATCGTTACGGTTCCGGTTCCTCCTGCAGCACCAATGGAAATTCCCTGTGTTTGAGCCGTATTAGTGCCTTGTCCCAATGTTATTGTATTGTTTTTGATATTGTAAGTAGAATTGTTCAACGCGAATGAACCCGTAATGCTCATTCCTAATAATGTTCCTCCGTGCGTTGTTCCTCCGCCTGCGGTATTATTTATATTGTTATATTGAACCAGCAGATTATTTTGATTAAAGGTGACAATACCAAAAGTTGTTAATGTACCGGTACCGTAATTACGGATAATGTTTCCGAGACCTGCTGAATTTCCTCCTATAGAATTATTCTGATCAATGTTTGAATAAGGCGATACGCCATCACCATATCCCCGCATATAAATACCCTCAAACACATTTTGAATCGTATTGGTGACAATAGTATTTCCATTGCTTCTTCCACCAACAGTGGATACCACCAGATCAGTGGTCATTGCCGTACGGGTTACGTTACCCAAATAAATGCCCTTGCAGCCGTCCTGGAAGAACGTAGTGGTCCCTGCAACATTGTTCGCTTTATTCAAAGTAATAACACAATTCATTATTGTGTTATTCTGGCATCCGTCACTTGCGCTTGCCTTAAAGAATCCGTAGCCATATTCCATCATGGCAGCACCGCTCACATTATTGTCCTGCAGGTCTATTCCGTCCATTGTTACATAATCTGAACCATTAAAAGAAAAAATACCATCAACAACTGTGGATGTAGTCAGGAGGGATATAGTTCCCACCGGGGAAATAATCAGAGGATTTGCTCCGGCTCCTGACTTTTGAAAAACTATAGTGTTGGAAGAAGTTCCGGTCGCAGTTAAATTAATACCACCAACAGGCGCAGTTTCAGAATTTCCTGCTGCCACATTAAAGACTACTCCACCGGCCCCAACTCCCTGAGAGTTTAAGTCAGTAACAGCAGCTGCAATATTTGCATAATCACCGGGAATATTTTTCGTTCCGGTAAGCTGTGCTTTCGCACTTAAAGAAAACAGGCAAAGAATAACCAGGTTAGCAAAAATAATCCAACGGGTAAACCGCGTTGAAGAAACTGAATGGTAATTTTTATTTTTCATGATACTTTTTTTTTAATTGATTAGGGATTATTTAGTTTATTTTTTTTATTATTCACAAGGTAAAATTTATTTGAAGAAAGTTTTTTAACAGAATGCCTGCATTTATCGTTTCAGAAGATGTTACCGGGAAATAAAAAAACATCAGAAACAAAAAACAATTATGTTAACTTGGGAGGATCAATGTAGTGTCCCGAATAAGTATAAGAAGCCCGGGAAGAATTAAATGGATGGATATTCTTTATAAAAGAAGCATCTTCAAATTCAAAATCAGGGGAAGATATTTTGAAGATATGCCCTGCTGTTTGCTCTTCTTTTTTGAAAGCGCCAGCAATTTCCCTGCTAATATTCTGGGGAATAACCTGGAAGTTAATATAACGTTTGTACTCATTGCTGCTGTTAATCAGCGACACCATGCCTATCCTTCCGGTAAGGTAAATTAAAACAAACAAAAGATAAAAGCAAGGGTAAGATTTTATCATTTATTGAATTACAATTTTAAGAAGGGGGCTCAAGAAAGTCTTCCTTTCTTGCAAAAAGCTGTGTAATATAAAAACTAATTTTGAAATGGCAATGAAAAAATCCTTGTATTATTCGAATATTTTGGCGAATGAATAAAAATGTTGGGTAAACAGCAAAAATAATTATTCCAATGTAACTTCAAACGTGAATTTCCGGCTAAAAAAGTATTGTAGAGGGCTTAACATACCTTATTAATTAAAAGAAACCCAACATTAATTATTGTGAAATCCAACACTTAACGGCAATCAGCAAAAAATCAAAAGCCCTCTCCCGATTTTCATCGGGGGAAGGCTTTTGCAAACTAAATTAATCCCTTAAACTTTATTATTCCACTATCACTTTGGTCTTCCAGCTCTCGGAAGAGGATTGCACTTCCAGCGTGTAAATGCCTTTGGCAAAATTTTTCAG
>DATEMK010000533.1:0-3580 GCA_035275625.1 Bacteroidia bacterium | reverse complement strand
AAAGTTCTTGTAGTGGACGATGAACCCGCAATACTCGAATTGCTCGAATATAATTTTTCAAAAAAAGGCGCCCGGGTTTCTCTTGCTAAAAATGGTATTGAAGGATTGGAAATAGCCGAACGTGAGCTGCCCCAGGTAATCGTGCTGGACATTATGATGCCGGTAATGTCAGGAATTGAAATGTGCAGGGCATTAAAAGCTCATCCTCTTTTAAAGAATATTCCTGTTCTTTTTCTCAGCGCAAGCAATGATGATGCTTTGATCATTTCTGCCATGACAGCAGGCGGAGATCATTTTGTTTCCAAACCAATAAAGATAAGTTTGCTTTTTGAAATCGTAAATGGCTTGCAGGAAGAGTTTAAGCAAAATCATACGGCCTGAAAATTTATTTTCACCCGGTTCCTAAAACTCTATTCTCAGCTGCATTTTCAAATCCGACTTTGTATTCCCGTCAATCTCATCCAATCCGCCCTCGCTGATAACATTTTGATCGGAATAAAGTGTCTGTGAATAACGCAGCCAGATATCAATTCCTTTCCTTATTTTATACTGGACCATTGCATAAAAACGGCTGCCCCGGTTGTAATAAAAAGGAATGGAATATACATACAGCAGATCGCTTTCGTAAGCATAGATGCGTGCATCAAAGCTTTCGGTATCAAACAATGCATAGCGGAAATTGAGAGTGAACGGTGAACTCATTGGATTGTAGCTGACATCCTGCATAATTAAATAACCGGTTTCAGGATCAGCAGATTCTTTTTGCAGCTTTACAAATTCAACACGGTTATGCAATGTGACCGATGAAGAAATTTTAACCCTGGTATCAATGCGGTAATTGCGTTGTGTTCTGTCAACAAGGTAATCAACCGGTGTAAGGTTACCGCTGACGTTTTCGGGTTTGGTGGTTTCTTTGTAACGCAGATACATGACAACTTTTTTGTTTGGCGTATAAGTAAGCTGCGACATAATCTCGTAACCGCTACTTGGTGCATTCACCTGGTAGCGCAGCCACGGGAATGTGAATACATCAAAAGAAGTTGCAAGCGTAATGGTACTCAGCGGCTTTACGGTAATGCCTGAATAAAACCCCTTTTCATTTGCTGCGGAGCCTTCGCGAAAAGGATTCCATGCTGCGGCAAAATAGTTTCGTTCGTAGTTCCTGTGAAGCAGGCAAACCGAAACTTTCGGATCAAGCGCTATTAAGGCGCCATTCAGGTAAGCCATTCCACCATTATTGCTTCTTGCAGCTTCTCCGAAAAAACTGATGTTTCTCCACAGGTAGCTGTAATCAACACTCATTCCTGTTGCAGAATCTCCCCTGAAATTAAACTTGTTATACAATTCATAACTCTGGGAAAGCGTTGTGCTTAATTTTGCGTGATAAGCAGTTGCACCGATGCTAAAGGAATTACTTTTATAAGCAACATGTCCGCCAATCATTTTTTCGCTGACAGATTCCTTATCTGCAATCTCAGAAACTGTCCGGTGATAACCTGACACCTGCAATGATGAAACAAGCAATGCATCACCCAGGTCGGTAGAATCAGTTACGTTGCCGTCATATTTTGTGTTCGAATAAAATACATCAAATGAAAATTTTTTAAATCCTAATGAAACTGCGGCACCACGCCTGAAGCCGCTTTCAATCACGGAAGTGTATGGCAGAATTCCCGGTGCGTTTTTTTTGACATTGAGCACTTCAGAAGTTTTTCCGAAAGCAAGGCCCGTCCATAATGCAAGCCCTTGGCCGTATTCAAGCTGGTAGTCGCCAATAGCCAGCGCTTTTACAGGACCCACATCCCTCACAAATAAATGTGCAGAGTAAAAATCAAAAGAGCTTTGTGTGCCGCTGAAAAATTCTTCACCGGGATCTTTCTCTGCCGTGACACCAATACTTATTTTTTTCTCAAAAGTAAACCGGTAACGCGCATAATATTTCCAGGGATTGCCAAGATAATGAGAGACTGTGCTGTCTTCAGGAGTGAGAAATCCTTTTTGTGTTTCAAGAACACGCTGTGTGCGAAGCATTAAAAAATGTTTTCCGTCTTTAAAAATTTTTTTGAATGTTTCCTTGTCCGGGATGTACTCCTCATTTACTTTCACATAAGGTAAAATAGAATAAATCGTTTCCTGGTCAAAACCATCAATTGCCTGCAGTTCTTCCAATGACAAAAGATTCCCGTTTTTCTCAATGTGGCTGAATAAGCTTTCAATCTGTATGTCAGTAAGCAAATCAAGTTCCTGTAATTCTTCTCTTGTTGTATTATTCAGGTTAGCCGGGTGCCTGCTGAAGTATTTAAGATTTTCTGCAATCTCGGTAAAGTCCGCGCCTTCATCCGCAGTCTGTGCAATATTTTCTATGCGTTCTTCAATTTTCTGATCTTCGGTATTTACCGGTGGTGGAGGTGTTTCCTGGGCGAAGCAATTGAATCCGGATAAAACCGGGAGAAAATTGAAAATTGAAAAAAAGAAAATTAACCGTAAACAAAAAGTATGATGAGATATACGTTTCATAAAAATTATTTCGGAGAATAAGTTAACGAAACATTTGGCGTGTAACCCAACTGCTGATGATAGCTTGCAGCAATATCAAACTTGAATGAATCAAGATCAATTCCAAACCCAAACGCTGTTTTAGTTGGATTGGTAGAAATCCCGCCCCGCACAAAAAGAACTTTTACAATATGATATTCAACTCCTGCTTTGAAAATATTATCTGCGTCCATATTTTTTTCTGATTCAATGCTGACGGTTACTTTATCCGAAAAAAGATAGCTCAAACCGCCTTTCAATACAGTCGGAATTTTTTCTTTATCATAATCTGCCAGTTTTGCTCTTGTCGGATTAAAAACATGAGCGCCCAAAAATAATTTTGGAAGAACCTGGGCGCGGAATCCCGCTTCTACTGTAAATGCACTGTTTGAGCCGTACCCTTCAGAAATAGAAGTTCCGAGGTAATCAATCTGAATGGCAGCAGAAATTTTTTCACCAAAACTTTTTGCATAAGCAAGCCCGATTTTTTTCTCATTGTACAAATTGAATCCATAGTAGTTCATGCTTACTGCAAAAACGCCAAGATCACTGACAGGTAAAGCAACGGCAACACCGCGCGTGCTTAATTCACTTAATAAAAATGGTGTTTCATTGAATGCCCCCGCAGAAAATTTTTTCAGGTTCGCAAGCCCCGCCTGGTTATGGAATGCAGACCATATATCGGAATAAGTAACGGCAGCCCCTGCAACACCTGCTGATCTTCCGCCTGCCTGTATGGATTCATTTCCTGCAAACAATGGAAACACGCAGGAAACAAGAAGCAGGAAAATAAATAATAAGAGTAAATGTTTTTTCATGTGTGTGAAAGTATAATTTTTGAATGAATAAAAAAAATTTTAATTAACTATTAAATTTCAAAATAGCTTTACATAATTACCGACCTTTTCTTTCCAAAACGATTCATGATCAAAAGTAAAAGAAATACAGAAAAAATAATGAACAGGGGATATGTACTCACATAATACCTGAATCCAATAACGCCATAAGCCACCAGTGTGAAGGCGACAAGCCACGGAAACACTGT
>DATEMK010000532.1:0-8650 GCA_035275625.1 Bacteroidia bacterium | reverse complement strand
GTGTGGTGCATATTAATCCCAGTAATAACAAATAAATGGAATCCATAACAGAAGGGATTGAAAAAGTTTGTTTTGTTAGTTGCAAATAAAAAGGAAGAACTATTGAAAGAAATAAAAACCCCGATGCCAGTTCATAAAAGGTAACAGTTTGAGGTTCATAATCGGCAACTAATTTTTTGTTGAGCACAGTGAAAAATGCACCGAGAAATGCACTGAGCAACGAAATCATTATTCCCCAAAAATACAATTCCTGGAATGCAAAGATTATATAGATGCCGATCATTACACCTATTCCTAAAAGCAGTTCTGATAAATGTGGTTTCTTTTTTACCGATAAAGGTTCGAGGATAGCTGTAAATAAAGTGATAGATGAAAAACAACTCAGTGTAATCGAAACATTTGAAATTTTAATAGCAGCATAAAATGATATCCAGTGCAGGCACACAATAATTCCGACCAAAGAAATTTTTAAAACAGCTGCTCTTGAGAGTGAAATTGATTTTTTATTCAGGCGAATAATAAACAATAATCCAAGAGCGGAAATGAGCATGCGATACCAGACAATCATTCCTTCATTCATATTGATGGCTTTGCCGAAAATTCCGGTGAATCCCCAAAGGAGAATGGCAAGATGCATTTGTAAATAAGCTTTTTTCACGAAAGTGTTTTTGAAAAATTCAAAAGGTGTTCGTACACCTCCTTAATGGGCAAACCCATAATATTATGATACGATCCATTGATTTTTTCAATGCCGATCAGCCCGATCCAATCCTGGATGCCATACGCTCCAGCTTTATCAAAGGGTTTGTAATGACCAAGGTAAAAACGAATTTCATCTTCGCTTAAAGATTTAAAATAAACTTCCGATCTCACAGAAAATAATGCTCTTTTTATTTTTGAACTTATGCAAACGCCTGTAAATACTTCGTGCATTTTTCCAGACAAATTATTTAAAATTTTGACAGCGTCATCATAATCATCCGGTTTACCGATTATTTGCTTTACGAGACAAACAATAGTATCGGCTGTAATTACAATGGTGCGATCAGGTTGAATGAGTTCTTCAAAAGCATTCGCTTTTTTCAAAGCAAGATGTAATGCAACTTCTTCCCTTTGCAAATGATCAGGATAGGATTCATCCACATCTTTCGAGATGATTTTAAAGCGGATTCCGAGGTCATTTAAAAGCTGGTGCCTGCGTGGTGATTTTGAGGCAAGGATAATTTCAAAATTTTCAAATTGGTTCAGAAAAAATGACATATAACTGTTATTTATAGCGAAGGTAAAAAACAAGCATGGATAAAACTCCTGTAAGCATAATTCCTTTTGTTAAAAGACTTGAAACAGTATAATCTTTTTTCTTATTTGCCCGCAGGGTTATAAAAGACAAAACGATCAGTGGTAATTCAATTGCTGCCACCACATAAGCAAACGAAATCCAGTCATTCCATTGTTGCTGCCTGTATTGGATCAGCATTAAGGAAAATAAAACCGTCATGATAAGAAAGGCAATAAACAACTTTGCAACACTGTTGCCTGAAATTATTGGTAATGTTTTCCTGTTAAAAACCTGGTCGCCTTCTTTGTCTTCAAGGTCTTTGACTATTTCACGAATCCATGTGATGATGAATGCAAACAGCGAATATGCAGAGATCAGATACGGAATTGCATTAATAGAATCAGGATGATTAAGCAGAAAGTTTATCCAAATATTTTTTTCAATTATTAATAATAAATAAACCGATAAAGCTGAGAGTATAGAGATAACAATGTTTCCAATCAAAAATACTTTTTTAAAGACCGAAGAATAAAGCAATAATAAAGCTACAGAAAGAATATTAATTTGCCAAAGAAGAAAAATATTTTGAAAGAACGAGAGATAAATTCCGATTGCAATGCCGGTCAAAGTAAGCACGACATAAAAATTCATGCTTTGTTTTTTAGGGACTAGCTTACCGATAACAACTTTTGACGGCTTATTAATCAAATCAATTTGCAGGTCATAATAATCATTTATTACATATCCGCCTGCTGCAATTAGCACCGTTGATAAAACAAGCAGAAAAAAATTGATTTCAGAAACCGTGCTTGTTAAATTATAAGCGGCAAGTATGGGAATGATGATGGTATGGCGGATAAGATATTGGGTTAAAGCAATAATCACTAAATTGGGTAAACGGATAAGCTTTAAAAAATTCATCACAATTTTTTTATTCCCACTTTCCATGCAGGCGCATGGTTTGTTCAATAATGTCGCGAACGCATCCTTCTCCTCCGTTGCAGGGTGAAATGTAAGCGCTTATTTTTTTTACCTGTGAAACTGCATCATTAGGGCAAGTTGCAATTCCGCATTTCTGCATCACTTTAATATCAGGCATGTCATCGCCCATATAAATGATTTCATCACAATTCAAATGATATTTTGCAATAAAACTTTCAAACGTTTTTACTTTGTCCTCCACACCCATAAAAACATCGGTGATGCCAAGGCGGTTCATTCGTTTCGGAACTCCTTCCGAACGTCCTCCTGAAATTACAGCCACTTTAAATCCCTTTTTCACTGCAAGCTGCAACGCATAACCGTCTTTAATATTCATCGTGCGCAAAAATTCTCCGTCAGTTGTGATTACCAAAGCGCCATTTGTGAGGACACCATCTACATCAAAAACAAAACATTTTATCTGTTTTAATCGCTGCTTGAAGTTTGTCATTTCTGCAAGGTTAATGAAAATGTGCCATCTGCGAATACGAATATTTACGAATATACGAACAGTAGCAAGTCATTATTTTCCTGATTGCTGAATACTTTGAGTAATGTCTTTATAAATTTTTTTGTAAGCGGGATATTTCTCCAGCATTTTTAAATGGCGGTCAATTGTATTTTTATCTCTTCTCACCGCAGGACCCGTTTGTACTTCCGAAGGAGTTTTGTCTTTCAGATTGTTTACAGTTTGATTAATCAGCGGCATCAGCAGCTCAGGCCAAAGACCGTTTTTTGTTAAAATATCGTCACCGATATGAAAAAGATGATTCGTAAAATTATTTACAAAAACAGCGGCAAGATGAAGCCATCTTCTTTGTGCAGAATTGATAAGCCTGGTTTCTTTGCTGATGCTTTGTGCAAGCCGGTGCAGTTTTATCTGCGAAGGGCCATTATTCGCTTCAATGCATATCACAGTTGTTTTGAAATCCACAGGCATGTTTTTTGAAATGGTTTGCACAGGATAAAATACTCCGTGATTTAAAAACCTTTTTTTGAAAACATTCATAGAAATACTTCCTGATGTATGGGCAACCAGCTGCTTTGTCAGCTTGAGTCCTTTTAAAATTGCTTCAATGGAAGAATCTGAAACTGCAACGAGATAAATATCAGCCTGCAGGTTAATTTTTTTTAAATCAGATATAAAAGCCGTGTTTAATTTTTTCGCGAGGGTTTTTGCATGAGCTTTATTTCTTCCGTAAACCTGCATGATTTCATGCTTTGCTTCCCTGAAAGCAATTCCCAATTGAGTGGCGACATTACCTGTTCCTATGATAACAATTTTCATCACTATCTTTTTGAGTCAGCGATTCTTTTACGTATAGCAATAAAACTTCCGACAATCATCAGAACACAACCTGTCCATAAAATGTTTATATGCGGAAAAATGATCGCTTTCATAATGATGAATTCGGATTTGTTTTCTTTTCGTTCAGCAACTGTGATTTCAAATTTTCCTGAATCAGGATTTATTTTTTTAAATCCAAGCCGCAATCCTAATTCGTTTACAATGGATTCCTGTGTAAAAACAATATTGTTTTTGATGATAAACAAGGGTTCGCTGTGATAATATTTTTTGTTTACATCAATAATATCTAATAGCGCTGCCACTGCAATATCTTTTTCAGATAAAGCAAATTTTTCTCCGTCCACATTTTTATTTAATCCCGTGAGCACAATCAAACTATTGGAAGAGCTGATGGTATCGCCAATTGACATGTTAAAAAATTTCGGCTCGTTGTAGTTGGTATCCGCATGGTCGTGTTTTTCTTCCTGTTCAAGATCGGCATAAGTGATGTGCGTGTAAATATCTTTTGTAAAGAAATGTTCAGTTGCGGGTTCAGCCACATTTCCCATTCTCTTGTTGAGCTGCACTATTGGTTTTAAGGTAAATTGTTTTTCAAGCTTTCCATTTGACTGATCTGCCTTCAGGTAATCTATATGGTAAAAAATATTTACACCCTCTTTTTCTTTTTTTGACCATGTCACATAATAATCAGCCATGCGAAGCGTATCGCCTTTTGCCATCATGATGTTTTCATTGTTAGGAAAATCTTTTCCCAAATCCATATTCAGAACATTCCTGGAAATCACTGAACTTTTTGCATTGGAGATCAATGCGCCAAGTAAAATCATCCCGATGCCTGCATGTGCGATGGATGCACCCGAATGTTTAATCCGCCCTTTTAAAACCTGGATCATGTAATCCAGGTTGGCTACGACAGCATATATCGAGGCAAACAATAGAAATATAAAATGAACTCTTTCAAACTTTAAAAAAAATGCAGCTGTTGCTGAAATCAATACAGATATTATAACAGGCAATAAAAGTTTTTTGCGCAATTCTTTGCCGCTGGTTTTTTTATACTTTAAAAATTGCCCGGTGCCGATAATCAATGAAATTACAATTGCAATAGGTATCTGCCATGAGTTGTAATGCTCCACCGCTTTTGCAGGCGGAGCCATATTGCTGCCGAAGATTTTATTTATAACGGGGATGGAAGTGGTGAATGTAATTTGCAAACAGGATATAACAAGCACTAACATGCCGATGAACATCCAGAATTCTCTTGAGGAAATATTTTCTTCAGTATGACTTTTGGGAATCAGCTTCCTGTTTTTTATTAACAGAAATATTCCAAGCAGCGTAAAGAAACCCATGTAAATTAAAAGATGCCCCGACATGCCGAGATCTGTAAATGCATGAACGGAAGTGTCGCCAAGAATACCGCTTCGCGTAAGGAAAGTAGAGTAGAGGATGAGCAGGAAAGTTACGATAGCTAATATAAAACAGCTCCACAATGATTCTTTATTTTTTTTGCTGATGATCATTACATGTGCGGCACCGACTAACGTAAGCCAGGGTACGAGGGAAGCATTTTCCACCGGGTCCCAAGCCCAGAAGCCGCCAAAGCTCAAGGCTTCATAAGCCCATGCAGCGCCCATTAAAATTCCCGTTCCGAGAATCATGACTCCGAAAAAAGCCCAGGGCAGGGCAGGACTGATCCATTCGTTTACTTTTCCTCTTATCAGGCCTGCAAGCGCAAAAGCAAAAGGAACTACCGTAGCTGCAAAGCCGAGAAATAAAGTTGGCGGATGAATCACCATCCAGTAATTCTGCAATAAAGGATTCAGGCCTCTGCCATCTTCAATTTTGCTGAGATAATCGGGCATTTTTATGAAGGGAAGATTCGCCATGTCGGGATGTTCGCGCAGCAGCGTAAATGGATTGGTTCCTATTTTATGACCGAAAAAATAAATTCCCAATACCATGGAGCATAAAAAAATCTGCACCATGGAAATGATCGTCATCACAGGCGCTTCCCATTCGCCCGCTTTGCGAATGATAAAAAGGGAAAGGATGGTGTGCCAGAACGTCCACAGCAAAAAGCTTCCTTCCTGTCCTTCCCAGAAACAGGCGAAAATATATCGCTGCGGCAATATGGTTGAAGAATGTTCCCACACATAATAATACTCAAAACGGTGATTAAGGATAAGATAATAAAGCACCACGAAAATGCCGGTTATACAGAGGGAATGAATATAAAACGCTGAACGGGCAATATTTTTCCAGCTTTTTTCTAACGGATTTTTATTTGAAAAAAAATAAGCAATGCACGAAAGCAATGCGCAAACAAATGCCAGCACAATAAATGCGTTCCCGATTTGCCCGAAGATGAGTTCCTCGCCCTGGTATTGCAAAGTTGAAATGGGGGGATTAAAATAATTTGATGCGCAAAGTTAAGAAATCAAATCTCTTCCGATTCTTCGGTAAATTTCGGTAAGGCTCTTCCTACGATGATTGGATGATTTTTTAAAATGGCGTTGGATGGATGGAGAATAATGGTACTTTCGGTGTAAATTTCAAACCTGTGAAAAAAATAATTTCAACGCTTGCCGGTTTTTGTTTTTTGTTTTCTGATGTTGCAGGGCAGGAGATTGAGTGGCAGAATACGATTGGGGGAAGTTGGGAAGATAAGTTATATTCCATTCAACAAACCTCTGATAATGGATATATTTTAGGGGGCACTTCCATTTCATCGATTTCTGGTGACAAAACAGAAAATAGTTTAGGCGGGGACGATTATTGGATAATAAAACTTGATTCCATTGGTAATATTCAATGGCAAAATACAATCGGAGGTTTTACTGTAGATGAATTGCACTCTATTTCACAAACCATGGATGGAGGTTACATCTGTGGAGGATATTCTGTATCTGGAATTTCAGGTGATAAAACAGAAAGTAATTTAGGTGGATATGATTATTGGGTTGTAAAGCTTGACCCCCTTGGAAATATTCAATGGCAAAATACTATAGGTGGAAGCAATAATGATTACTTAAATTCTATTTCGCAATCTCCTGATGGAGGTTATATCTGTGGAGGTTATTCCAGCTCAAATATTTCCGGTGATAAAACCGAAAATACTTTAGGCCCTTATGATTATTGGATAGTTAAACTTGATTCAGTTGGTTCAATAGAATGGCAAAATACAGTTGGGGGGAATAGTCAGGAGTGGTTATATTCTATTGTTGCTACATCTGATGGGGGTTGTGCAGGAATAGGATGGTCGGACTCCGATAGTTCAGGTGATAAAACAGAGGGTAATATGAGTTTGGATTATTGGATTGTAAGACTTGATGCGTTCGGAAATTTGCAATGGGAAAATACATTAGGTGGAAATGACTATGATGAACCATATTCCGTTATTCAAACAAATGATGGAGGATTTATTTGTGGTGGGCGTTCAGCCTCTGATTTGTCGGGTGATAAGAGTGAAGGTAATATGGGAAGTAATAATACTTATGATTATTGGATAATAAAACTTGATACAGCAGGTGATATTCAATGGCAAAATACGATAGGTGGCAATGATAACGATTTCTTATACTCTATAACGCAGGCAACCAACGGAGATTATATTTGTGGAGGTTGGTCTTCGTCTCACGTTTCAGGAGATAAAACAGAAAACAGTAATGGATCTGACGATTACTGGGTTGTAAAATTGGACGTATTTGGTAATGTACAATCGCAAAATTCTGTCGGAGGAGCTGGGTTGGATTTTTTTACTTGCCTACACAATACAAATGATTACGGATATGTTTTGGGCGGATATTCATCTTCAAATATTTCCTGTGATAAAACAGAAAACAATATTGGTGGTTTTTGGGGAGACTATTGGGTTGTAAAAATTACTGATAAATATAATTCAATAATCGGAAAATTATTTTTTGATGCAAACAGTAATGGATTGCAAGATGCAGGAGAACAGCCTTTAGTATACAAAAGTCTAACAGAAACAAATAATCTCAGGTTTGCTTTTTCAGATCAAAATGGAAATTATAGATTATCGGTTTTGGATTCAGGAAACTTTTCTGTTTCTCCTGCTTCAATAAATTATTACAATGCAGTTCCTGCAACCCACGCTGTTAATTTTAGCGGTTTTCACCAAACCGATTCCTTAAACGACTTCGCATTTCAACCAGCAGGAGTCTTTAACGATTTATGTATTACCATAACACCAATGGGAAATTTTCGTGCAAACATAAATGCAAGTTACATGATCAATTATGAAAACGTTGGCACAACCACATTAAACGGAACAGTAATTTTATTTCCTGATAATGATGTAACATTTGTTTCGAGCAATGTTGCGCCAACATCCGTAACACCAGATTCGGTTGTATGGAATGCAGGAACGCTAACACCTTTTCAAACAGGAAGCATTTTAGTAACCGTTCATGTAAATGCAGGAACACCCGTAGGAACTTTGATAAATTCAAGTGTAGTAATTGAACCTGTTGCCGGTGATGCAAATACTGCCTGTAATTATAATTCATGGGAAGTTTTTGTTACAGGCGCTGTTGATCCCAACGCCATCCTCGTTGACCGCGATACTGTTTTAACAACTGAACTTTCATCACCACCTTATCTTAACTATATTATTTATTTTCAAAACACGGGAAACGATACTGCATTTAATGCAAGAGTGCTGAATAATATTCCGCAAATGTTGGATGTAAACAGCTTTGAATTTGTTGCATCATCACATCCTGTAAATATTAATTACGGAGCTCATTCAAGATTATTTACGTTCACTTTTGATAATATTAATTTACCTGACAGCGGAGCAAATGAACCGGGCAGCCATGGATTTATCTGTTACCGAATAAAACCTCTTTCAACTCTTGTTGCAGGAGACAGCATAAAAAACAATGCAGCTATTTATTTTGATTTTAACCAGCCGGTGATGACGGATACTGCGGTGACGGAGATTGTGCTGCCAACGGGAGTTAGTAGTCAGTGGTCAGTGGTCAGTGGTCAGTTGAAAGTATTTCCGAATCCGGCAGGGGAGGAGTTAATAGTTAAGAGTGATTTGTTAACAGGAA
>DATEMK010000531.1:0-4406 GCA_035275625.1 Bacteroidia bacterium | reverse complement strand
TGCCTGAACTTTATCAGCATGAAGACTCATTTCGCAGCCGCCCCCGAGTGTTAATCCATGTGGAGCAACGACCACCGGAATAGAAGAATAGCGGACACGCATATTCATACTCTGAAAAGCGCGGACTGCATAATCAATTTCATCAAATTCCTGCTCAATAGCAAACATAAAAATCATTGCAAGATTGGCTCCTGCAGAAAAGTTTTGTCCTTCATTTCCGATAACCAACCCGCGAAAATCCTTTTCAGCAATGTCAATGCTTTTGCTCATTGCTTCAATGATTTCTCCGCCTATTGTATTCATCTTTGTGTGAAATTCAAGATTGAGAATTCCATCACCTAAATCAACCAGGTCAGCACCTGAATTTTTCCAGACTGTTTTTTCTTTTTTGCTGTCAAGAATAATTAATTTTTCCTGACCGATAATATATTTATAAGATTTGGTTGGTATGTGATAATATGTTTTAAAACCCTTTTCAAATTTCCAGAAAGCTTTGTTTCCGCTTTGCAGCATATCGTAAACCCATTGAGCAGGCTTCATTCCTGCTTTCTCCATTTCTTTCACAGTTTCTTCCACACCGAGAGCATCCCACATTTCAAACGGACCGAGTTCCCACCCGAAACCGGATTGCATAGCTAAGTCAACCTGGTAGAGATGGTCAGCAATTTCAGGAATGCGATCAGAAACATATTTGAACAAACCATAAAATGAAGCACGGTAAAATTCTCCTGCTTTATCTTTTCCGGCAGCGAGAACTTTTATCCGTTCTTTTAAATTGTCAATCGTTTTTGTTTGCTCAAGCGTTGCAAATTTTGTTTTTGACTGCGGTTTGTATTGAAGAGTCTTTAAATCGAGAGAAAGAATTTCGCTTTTAGCCCCACCCTTGCCCTCCCCGGGGGGGAGGGTAGATTTTATTTTCTTGTAAAATCCCTGCTTTGTTTTATCTCCCAGCCATTTATTCTCCACCATTTTTGCAACATAAGAAGGCAGTTTGAATTTTTCGCGCTCACTGTCACCGGGGCAATTCTGATACACTCCGTTTGCAACATGCACCAATGTATCAAGACCAACCACATCACATGTTCGGAATGTTGCAGATTTTGGCCTTCCAAGAACAGGGCCGGTCAGCTTGTCAACATCTTCCACACTTAATTCCATTTTTTCAATTAAATGAAACAATGACATGATGCCATACACACCAATCCTGTTTGCAATAAAAGCCGGAGTGTCTTTGCACAACACGGTGGTTTTTCCAAGATAGAGATCCCCGTAATGCATCAGGAATTCAACCACCGCTGCATCAGTTTTTGGTGTCGGAATTATTTCAAGAAGTCTTAAATATCTTGGCGGATTAAAAAAATGCGTGCCGCAAAAATGTTTTTGGAAATCTTCACTTCTTCCTTCATCCATCAAATGAATGGGAATGCCTGAAGTATTGCTGGTGACTAACGTACCGGGCTTACGAAATTTTTCCACTTCATCAAAAATTTTTTTCTTGATGTCGAGATTTTCAATGACCACTTCAATAATCCAGTCGGCATCAGCAATATCTTTCATATTGTCTGCAAAATTGCCGGTGGTGACGCGTGAAGCAAAGGATTTTTTGTAAAGCGGTGAAGGGTTTGATTTTATTGCTGTATTAAGAGAAGAGTTGACAATCCTGTTTTTTACTTCTTTTGAATCAAGGGTGAGAGATTTTCCCTGTTCATCTGCAGTCAATTCTTTTGGTGCAATATCAAGCAGCAGCACGTTTACACCAATATTTGCAAAATGACAGGCAATGCGCGAACCCATAATACCTGAACCAAGTACTGCAACTTTTTTAATTATCCGGTTCATAAAGCGATTAAAATTATGGATTCAAAAGTAGGAAAAGGTTTAAGGAGCCACTAATTACACTAATTACACAAATTAAAATATTCGTGTTAATTCGTGAAATTCGTGGCATAAATGTGTTTTTAATTATCCGGTTCAAAAACGATTAAAATTATGGATTCAAAAGTAAGAAAAGGTTTAAAGAGCCACTAATTGCACTAATTACACTAATTAAAATATTCGTGTTAATTCGTGCAATTCGTGGCATTTGTTTATACAGTTTTCAAAAAGCTCAAAATATTTTTTTCAATCCGGTTCAGAATATTTACGGATTCTGTTTTCACAAACTTCTTTCCTGTTATGTTTTCATACAATTCAATATACCTGTCAGAAACCATTTGCACGATTTCATCCGTCATTTCAGGAACATGTTGTCCCTCCAGCCCCTGGAAATTATTTTCAATAAGCCATTGCCGCAAAAATTCCTTTGACAATTGTTTCTGCTGTTCGCCATTTGATTGCCTTGCTTCATATCCTTCTTTGTAAAAATAGCGGGACGAATCAGGCGTGTGAATTTCATCTATGAGGTAAATTTTTCCATCCGCTTTTCCAAATTCATATTTGGTATCTACTAAAATCAGGTTTTTTTCAGCAGCCATTTCAGTTCCTTTTTTGAAAAGAGCACGTGTATAATTTTCAAGCTGCACATAATCGTTCTCTGAAACAATTCCCTGTTTAATAATTTCTTCACGTGAAATATCTTCATCATGTCCTTCGGTCGCCTTTGTAGTAGGGGTAAGAATGGGTTCAGGAAATTTATCGTTCTCTTTCATGCCATCGGGCATTGCAACTCCGCACAATGTTCTTTTACCATTTTTGTATTGCCGCCATGCATGACCTGTGAGATAGCCGCGAATGACCATTTCCACTTTAAACGGATCGCATAATTTTCCAACGGTCACATTCGGATCAGGAACTGAAACAATCCAATTAGGAACAATGTCTTTTGTGGCTTCCATAAAATAAGAAGCGATCTGGTTTAGCACTTGTCCTTTAAAGGGGATGGCTCTTGGCAATACAATATCAAACGCAGATACACGGTCCGATACAATCATTACAAGAAAATCGTTTCCGATGTAATAAACATCACGGACTTTTCCATGATACACTTTCGTTTGATTTGGGAATTTAAAATCAGTGGAAGAAATGGTTTCGGTTTGGAGGTTAAGAAGCATGTTTTAAGTTTTAAATGGAATAAGAAAATAAAGTTATGATTGTTTTTATTTGTGCAAATTTAAACATTCATTTTTATCAGGCTGATAAAAATTTTGTCTTCAAAAAATGTTCGCCAGCGTTTCAAACAGGCAATAAAAGACCGGTGCCCTCCGAAAATATTATCCCGGATAAGGTAATTATCTTAAAACCCCGTCTTTCACCAGCGCATTCTCCATGTCTTGCTTCAGGTATTTTGTCTGGTAACGTTTGAACTCTGTCATGTCTCCTTTTTTTCCGTAATGAAAAAGCTTTACAATAATGTCTTCATTGTTTGACCAGAATTCATAATAAAATGTCCGCTCACGTATCACAACATTGCCATCGGCTACTTTTTTCTTTTCCATTAATCAGATGATTTTTTTAGGGAACTGCAAAGGTACAACTTCGCAATGATAGTTAAGAGGATTGTTAATTGGGTGTTAAAATAAATTTCAAAGGGGTGGATAAAAATAAATTTAAGATTCAGATACAACAAATGATTTTTTTTTTAATTTAGTGAAATATTTTAAAAGTTTGGCTCCGGAAAAGAAACTTTAAAAACTTAATAACATGAAAAATCATAAACTACTTATCATCACGCTGCTTGCAGGATCTTTTTTTCTTAATGCGTGCAGAAAATGTGATGAACCCAAACCGCGTAAAAATACCCATGATAATCAGCAAGGTTTTTGCGGCACTACCTGCAATACACAGAATAATGGAACATGCGGCAACAATGATGACAATCCCGAGCCGGCACCGAGCAAAACCGGTCAGTGAAAAAAACTAACCAATAAGTAAAATATAAAAGGTTATTTTCGGGAATAATTTATTCGCCTCGTGGTGCCTGAGTGATTTAGAATCCCTCCATTACTTTTCCAATCGCCCCGTCATAAACATTCTTAAAATGCATTACTGCTTCAAAATTCTCCCCGTCAATCTTAATTTCCCCCGGTGTCACTTCACCCAGGTTGGTAAACTCCACATCAGAACCCGCAATAAAATCAACAAAGGCATCTAATTTTTCCGGACTAATACTTACCACCACACGACTCTGCGATTCACCAAAAAGAAAAGCGTCTTTGCGGATGTCTTCATCTGCGCTGATATCAAACCCGATTGACCGCGGCATAGCGGATTCAAGCAGCGTAATAAACAACCCGCCATCCGAAACATCATGAGCCGATTCAATAAGATTATTTTTTATCAGCGCTTTTATTAATTGCTGCATTTCATATTCCTCGTCAAGATCAAAAGAAGGAGCAGGAGAATTTTTTACACCGAGATAGGAATACAAATATTCAGAAGAAGCAATATCATCCCGGGATTTTCCGATT
>DATEMK010000530.1:0-3002 GCA_035275625.1 Bacteroidia bacterium | reverse complement strand
AATCTTCCCGCAGAATAATAAATTCTTAAAAATCTTTAAAAGAAAAAGTCCGGAAGGTATAGGAAGGATTCAAAATAAAACCCGTAAAAGTTTTTAAATTTTACGGGGTAAAAAAGATATTGTAATGCTGAATTACTTTTTTCTCACAATTAACTTTTCTGATTGAATATGGTTTCCTGTTTTTAAGACACAAAAATAGATTCCACCCGAAAGATCAGACACATCTAACGGGATGGCATTAATTCCGTTTCCACTTAACGATTCATCAAATATCTTTTTAAGCAGCCTGCTTTCCTGGTCATACAAGCTCAATTCAACTTTTGATGTTCCGCGAAGATTGAAAAAAACATGCACAGTTGAATTTGCCGGGTTAGGAAAGATCACTAATTTATCCGCGGCAAGATCATTTTTCGCATGAGTTAAAAAATCATTCGCTTCTTTTTCATCAGGTAAATAACCTGCAAACACACCATTCAGTTGAATTGGAGACGGGTTGGAGCAACCATCAATATAAGCATGAAATTCACTGCCTGCCTTCACTTCAAACCCAACATTAAGCTGCGCATAATTTCCTGCATTAAAAGTAACATTGGTTCCATACCCGCCCTGGATAAGTCTTCCTGAAGTAATGCTGTTGCTGGCTTCAAAATATTCATTGCCATACACAGGAGGATTGAGAATAATGGGTCCATGATTGTAATCAGCCGGACAATTTTCATAAACGGGCGATTGCCATATTCCTCTGCCATAAGTTGCGGCTGAAATCAAGCCATTGGGATAATTAATTTCGAGATCAACCACTTTGCAATAAGGCAAACCACTGTTGAATTCAACCCAGTCGGTTCCCGCATCTGCCCTGAAAAAAACTCCAATGTCTGTTCCTATATAAATTCCGGGAGTGGTGGTATTCTGATGAATTACTTTATATACAGGAATGTTCGGTAATGTTCCGTTATAATCAGATATTGTTGGTAAACCTGAACCGTTCCAAACCCCTTTTTTTACCTTGTATGAAGAATTGTACCCGTTGTAAACAAAATAAAAAGTGTTGGGATCGCTTGATTTAACGGTTATTTCTTTGATGGATGTTCCTGTCCCTCCGGGCGTAGTATATAATAGGGTCCAGCTTCCTGCAATTCCGGAGTTAGCGCTGCCATAAATCATGTTTCCACGCACAGCATAAAATCGCAATGTATCAGTGGGTGATTGTGCAAATGCCTGGTGTGAACTTGTAGCACCTGTAATTCTTTGTGTCCAATTTGTGCCCCCGTTAAATGATACCCATAAATTGCGAAACAAAACATAGATTGTGTTTGGATTTTGAGGATTCATTTGCATGAAGCGGAACTGGTTTGACCCAATGGTATCTGCACAGCCGCAGCCGGCAGCAGGTAAAAGAGGATATAAAGAATCACCTCCGTCTGTAGTTTTCCAGATGTCGTTTCCATACGGACCGTTAACGAAACCCTGTGCAAAGTATATAATATCCGGATTTGACGGATGAATCATCGCATCGCCTTCATCACAACATCCGATATTATATGAGATGCCTGAATTGTATTTATGAAATGCATTGTGCCACGTACCACCAACAAAATAATTGGGATCGGACTGAATTCCGCCAAAGCCCTGGAATTCGGCAACATCAATTTGCTGACCGAGCATTGTCCATGTATTTCCGCCATCTGATGATTTGAATAATCCTCCGTCAGAAGCTGCAAAAACTTCACTTGCTCCCCGTGTTTTTATTTCATGAATATCTTCATGTACATAATTTGTACCCAGGCCGTTTCCCCAGTCTGTTTTTGTAACCCAGGTACCGAAATTACCGCCAGCGGCTGATTTCGCAATTTTCCCGTCTCCGGCATATACAATTGCAGGTGTTGTCGGAGATACGGCAAAAGCATCTGAAAAAGTCGGCTGGTACCTGAACATGGATGATATTTCAGTTTTATATGTAAAGGTAAAAGTTGAATTTGCGTTAACAGATAAAAAAACCGAATCACTGTTGTTTCGCACCAGCATATAAAGGTAATTAACATTTGCAGGCGTAACAGCCAATTCGATTTTACCTGATGCAGCAACAGGCTGGTTAAAATTTCCGGCAGGAACAACAGTCCAGTTTTGCCCATTGTTAACGGAACGGTATAGAATTGTTCCTTCCGTTGCAAAGCAAGTGGAAGTGCCGGGTAAAAATTCAAGGTCATAGAATCCTGCTGACAGTGTGCTCGGCTTGACTAAAATAAAATTAAGTCCGCTATCCGTTGACCGGTATATTCCTGCATCTGTTGTTATTAAAATAATGTTATTATCAGCCGGAGCAATTTTAATGCGCCTGCAATAAACATTTGCAGTGGCGCTCAAAGAAAAACCTGTTTGAAACCAATTTAACCCCCGGTCATAAGTTACAAGTACACCAATAGACGGGAATTCTCCCTGGAATCCGACAAAACATGAAGACCATGTTCCGGTTGCAATAAAAATATTATTTGCGTTTGACGGATTAATTGCAATAGAACTGATACCGGCATTAGGAATACCGTTTGTGATGCAAGCCCAGTTAGTTCCCCCATCAGTGGTTTGCCACAAACCGCCAGAAGAAGCTCCTGCATAAATTACATTGGGGTCGATCGGATCAAACTCAATTGTATTTATTCGTCCTAAACCAGTTCTCCCTGAACCAAAATCTCCCGCATAGCTAACTGAGTTTACAAATTTTGGAAACCAGGACCCACCCGAGCTTGCTAATGAATTATTTACATCTTTTTGGTTTTTTAATTTTAAAAATTCGCTAAAATTTTTTGCATTGTAATTGAATAAATGACCATTGACATCCAAATGAGATTCCATTTCATCCATCCATTGACGCAGCGCTTCCGTTTTCCCCCTTGATTCTTCATCATCCGGAGTAATCATTTTGCCAAGATAGTCTGTAAGCTTTGATTTGATATTCTCAAACTTTTCATTCTTAAAATCAATGGAGGGAAGGTCGTCATCCTGTG
>DATEMK010000529.1:0-20093 GCA_035275625.1 Bacteroidia bacterium | reverse complement strand
AATACCAATCTTTAATTCTTCGTTTTAATATTCGATCAAACTTTTTGAGAATTAAACTTTCTCTATGTAAAAGTGTGCTTATATCGTTGCTTTCAAGTAATGCTGCGGCAGGTTGGAAAAATGGAACGATAAGGTTAAACCCTTGATAGGACTTGGCATGATTGGGTTTGTCCCAATGGATAAAGTGTTGTTCAATAACGCCTGCGCCCAATCGTGGTTTCTTTTTCACTTCAATAAAATTTTTTGTGGTGTCTCTATTATCAATTTCCCACATGTCAAAAATGAATTGATTGAAGCTCTCCCGATTGAGTGACGAAAGAATTGATGATAAATGTTTAATCATTACTTCCATTTAAAATTGGCATTTCGCTATAAACTTTTCCATTAAGTTCTCTACCATTTTTCTTTTTGTTAGTTCCTCCCCATTGTTTAAAGAAAAAAGCTACTCCAGATTTCTTGCATTGTTTTTTAATATCGATTACCCATTCCTTTCTCATTGGTCTTGGGGTTCTTCCGCTTTCACCTCCAACAATCACCCAATCAATTCCAGTTAAGTTCATATCTACTAGTGGCCCAATTAATGGTTCGCAACTCAAAAACTTTGTCCTTGCATTAGTTTGTCTTAGCAAATCAATACGATGCATCCTTCTACTATCTTCAACAGAAACACCCATCCAAATATTGTGTGCCCATTCTAACCAACCTTCTCTGTCATAATATAAAAGGACATCTGCACGCTTAGTGAGAACCTGAAATACATGTTGGGGATTATTCTTCATGACTTTGAAAGTTTTCTGAATAAACTCAATTGGAACGTCTTTATGAAACAAATCACTCATAGAGTTGACAAAAACAATTTTTGATTTCTTCCACTCATATGGCGTTTGCAATTCATTTTCATGCATAGTAAGCTCAAAACCCATTTTATACTTTTCTATACCCATTGCTTGCAACCGCTTAGCCATAACTTCAGCATAACAGAATTTGCAGCCAGCAGAAATTTTGTCGCAACCCGTGGTCGGGTTCCAAGTCATTTCAGTCCATTCAATACTTGATTGTGCCATATTTATTTTTTTAGACTTTTATACTCTACTTTCTTGTGATTCTTAAAAACATTGTCGTAAGTCACTAGTGGAGAAATCCCATCGTAATTTATTTCGCCTTTCTTTTTCAACTCACGCAAAACCTCGGCTGCATGGTTGCCAATATGTCCTTCATCATAAACAAAGAGTAAGGCCTCAAAATTGTTCTTGATTTCGTTGGCTAACACTTTTGCTTTTAAGTTTTCTTTAAACTCTTCAATCTTAGTTTTCCTTTTATTTCCCCACAAGTCAATTTGCCCCTTAGTGGTATCCTCATCAATATCAAAATTTGCATCGCCATTTACAGGATTACGTTTCCATGCGATATTTAAAAATTTATCTACGGCTAACGGATGTTTAGCTCCAAATACAATTCCAAAAATATTGGCACCTTTTTTAAGTGAGAATGGATAAAGTTTTAATTTAGAATTTGAGGGGAGTTTTTTACGAAGTTGCTCAATAACGTTTCTGTGAATGAATCTATACGGATTGTTTCGCAATAATTCAATATCTAAATCAACATGTTTTTTGAATTCTTCAGTTTCTCCTAACCATTTGAAATATGAGGAGGATACATAATAAAGAAAATCTGTTGTACTTAACTTTTCAAGTTCCAAAAGATACTTATCTGAAAGGAATTTAATTCCGTTTTGGTCAAGGTAAACCAGTGAAGGAAATAGCTTTATTTCAGAAATTAGTTTTGGAAAAAGTGTCTCAAAATCCTCATTGAAGTAATTTATCTTTTCAATGGCTCTCTTAACATCTTTATTAACTTCAAGGAATTCGTTGCAAGCTATTTGGAGCAATTGAAATTTCTTTTGTTCTTTTTTATTTGGCTCAAACTCATTTAGATAAACTTTGATTTTAACATTCTTCTGAAAGATGTAACCGATTTGTTCTTTAATTTTTTCAAGAATACGAATCGAGCTTCCTGCAACTCCGTTCTTATCATAACCCGTTCCAGCGAAGAAATCAAAAATGCAAATTGTCGGAGCACCCTGCATAACAAAAGTAGGAATCCACGCTTGAGCATAATCTTCAAATATCTCAAGCTTCGCAATAGTTGTTTCGTCAAATGGGTCTTCGTGTAAATCTTTATATGCCATTTTTTGCTTTCGTGCGTGTCCGCATATACGATTTTATTTTAAGAGATTATTCTATTTACTTTAAGCGAAAGTAATTTTTCTTTTTGAATTATCCACCATTGCCGTTTCAATCACAATTTCAATCACCCAGTTTCTGATAAAGAAAAGCATACAATAAAAGTAGTAACCGGCATTTTTTACTGCTTTTTTTCACCCATCCTTTTACGTCTTTTACCACTGGAACCCCTGCCTACAGCACCTTTTACAAAAAAATTACAATAAGGCTGTCATAAAAAAGGGGGTTCGTGCATTATATAAATAGAGTGATAAGTGATAAGTGATAAGTGAGGAGTGAGGAGGGTTGTAATGGATTGCCGGGGTTGAGTTTATTTAGATTAACAGAATAAAGAAGCATGGTGAAAAAGCTACTTAAACAACAGAGTCATGAAGATATCTGCTATTATAAAATTATGTCTTCTTATCATCCCTGCCTGTATTCCTTTGTTACATTCCCGCCTGCATTTAACAAAAAAGCATACAACATTATGCAAAAGAGATAAAAACACTTATCAATGTTTACCATGAAACTATTATAAGTTCACATTAAAACATATTTCAGGTGTATGAACTTTTTATATGAATTGACATCTCAACTATTTTGCATTGCCGGCATTCCATTGTTAAAGAGGATTTACTTTTAATAATCATTATCCACAACATATTGATGCATATACCACAAAACCTTGTTAAGGAATGAGCAAAATGCAATCATCATGGTTTATGCGTTTTATTTCAAAGAATGAGTTATTGTTTTCAATCATTACGTACTCAAAATCGGGCAGCACGTTTTAAAAAAAACATCCGGGGAACCTTTTTGCAGGGACCTTGTTCTTAATTTCTTTACCGGGGTTTTTCCTTTCAGATGTCTAGTATTTCATTTTCAAAAGAAGGTACGGGAATGCAAAGTAGCCGTTTGTTCCGGTACAAAGCCGGTTTGCTTCCTCACAATCCCTGTTGTAACCTTTATAAAAACGGTTCGTAAATAAATCCTGTTTTTACGAATTAAAAATTTACACAATGAGAAAAAAGGAAGATAAGCAAATGCAGTTTTTATCCATCATGTTTACGAATATGAGTGATACAAGGACATTGATGGAAAAATATGCGTCCTACAAAAAAATGTATGAGGAATATGAGGTAAAGTTCCAAAAGGCGCAGGAGTGGAAATTCAAACAATACGATAACGGCAGAAAACATACCGTTATTAAGGAAAATTTTAAAAGCAGGCTTATTGACAGTTCACTGACGCTGATGAACGTGGTGCTTATTCATGCGCGGGTAACCGGCAATAAAGCGCTTCAAAATGCAGTCCGTTATTCTTACAGTGATTTGTTTCGTTCTGTTCCTGACGTTCTCATTGGAAGGTGCCAGCAGATCATTAATGCAGCCAAACGGGTAAAAAATTATGAAGAGATAGGTTTGGAAAAATCGCAGGTTGAAGAAGCGGAAGAATTATTCGGGAAATATAAAAAATGTGTTTCCATGCCTCAGCTTCATAAAAAGAAACGGGCTTATTACGGGAAGCAATGCCGCAAATGCATGCGCGAATGCAGGCTTATTTTACAGAATAAGATCATTCCTTTTTTCCTGGTAATAAGAGAAAGGCACAAGTACGAAACTTTGCACTTTTTTCTTCCGCTCGAAAGAAAGAAACGCGGAAGAAAGAAGAAAACATATCATGTTGCGGTAAATAAGCAGAATGTAATTGTAAGTAATAATAAACTCAATCTTGTGGAAATGGCAAGCGAGCTTTTGAAAAAAGAAAAACAGCAAGTTCTTACGGAAGCTGCGGCAAATTTGTGAACACCCCATCAGTAAGAACCCTTTCCGTGCAGGCGGAAGGGTTTTTTTTAACACAAAGAAAACTTCGTGAAACTTTGTGTCTTTGTGTCTTCGTGGCCGGATTGTTTAAAGAGCATCATTTGCATGTCTCCTTTTCAGAAAAATCCTTGAAAAGGCCCGTTCCAGCTCCGGTACATTTACGGGCTTCAGTAAATATCCGGCACCGCCATACTCAAACACTTTAAATGCATAATCTTTTGATGCGGAAAGGCAGATAAATTCAAACGTGCGGTCTTTTATTTTGTCTAACAGCGTAAAACCTGATTCACCACGCAGTTCAATGTCGAGAAATACAAGGTCAATGTTGTTTACTTCCAGGGCATGTATTGCATCCTTCACAGTTTTTGCTGCGATAATTTTTTTAATGTTGGAAAAATGTCTCCTTATAACTGATTCTATCAGCAGCGATGAATGTTCTTCATCGTCAACAATTAAAACATGCGCGTGATTTTCTCTGCTCATGCGGCAAAAGTATCATCGTATTAAAAAGTTTTTCAGAAGAATGTATGAACGGTGAGAAAGAAATGATGAACGGAAGAAAATTAAAAAGAAAAGAAATTACAACTGTAT
This sequence comes from Bacteroidia bacterium, assembly GCA_035275625.1. Lineage (GTDB taxonomy): Bacteria > Bacteroidota > Bacteroidia > AKYH767-A > OLB10 > DATEMK01. The sequence continues at coordinate 15,454 of DATEMK010000529.1, read as the reverse complement.
CTTTTTCAAAAACGCTTCTTTAATTCTTCGCGCCACATCAATTTCAGAGCCATCACTCATCATCACTACACCCCCCTCACCTTTTGTATATTTTTTTATATGGGCGAGGTTGATGATATACGATTTATGAACACGGAAAAAATTATATGGCAAAAGCATTTCTTCAAATTCACCAAGCAGGCGCGTGGCTAAAATCAGTTTTCCATCCTTTTGTTTGATGCGGGTATAATTGCCGTCACTCTGCATGTAGGTGATATCTGCAAAATCAACAAATTCAAATCCTGTTGTGGTGGGAATTGTAATTTTAGAAAACGGCTGCCCGAACTGCTGTTTAAGCGATTCATATTTTTTTGCCTGCTGATCGCGTATTTTCAGGTGTGCTTCCACCCGTTCTATGGCGCGCACTAAATCCGGGGGACTTACAGGTTTCAGCAAATAATCAACCGCGCCCAGCTTAAATGCTTCCACTGCATATTTATTGAATGCGGTGACAAAGATCACTTCAAAATTTATTCGGGGAATTTCTTTCAGCAATTCAATACCGCTTTTGCCGGGCATTTCAATATCGAGAAAAACAAGGTCAGGTTGTACTTCCGCAATTGCTTCTAACGCTTCAGCGGCATTGGCTGCTTCACCGGTAATTTTTACCTGCGGGATAAATTTATCCACCAGTTGCCGCAGGAACTGCCTGCCTTTTATCTCATCATCAACAATAATCGCTTTGATCATACTTCCACCTGGTTAATTATAATATGTACCCGTGTTCCTGCAGGAAAGCCGTCTTTATCAGAAACGAGGTCTTCAATAAAAATTCTGTTTTCTTTTTTTCCTTCCAGCAGCCGCAGCCTGTTCTGCGTTATCGTCATTCCCATACTTTGATGACCGTTGCCGGATTTTAATTCCATAGAATGCTTCCTGCCGACACCATTGTCCTCTACAATAATTTCCAGCGCATCATCACTGTTCCGGCTGAAGCTGATCAACAACTCCTGGTTGTTTTCTTTCGGGAGCAACCCATGCTTAATGGCATTTTCAACATACGGCTGGACCACCACAGCAGGAACTTTATCAGTATGAACCGAAACATCTTCATCCACTTTTATTTCATATTTGAATGAATGCTGAAACCGCAATGATTCAATGCTAAGATAAAGTTCAAGAAATTTGATTTCATCATCCACGGTGATCCATTTCTTTTCTGAGTTCTCAAGAATCTTTCGTGTCAGCTTGCTGTACGTATCGAGGTAATGAAATGCATTATCATTTTCGTTATTCAATACCATTTGCTGGATTGCATTAAGAGAATTAAACATAAAGTGCGGATTCATCTGGGCACGCAATGCTTTCATTTCACTTTCTGCAAGGTTTTTACGAAACATATTTTCTTTTCTCTTGCGGTTAACAAACACAAGTGATCCGCCTAATGCAAGAATAGCTGCAAAAGCAACCGTTGAAATGATGCGTTTGTCTTTTTGCTCTTTGATCTGGATATCTTTTTTTTCCTGTTCTGCTTTGGCAACCAATTCTTTTTTTTCTGATTCATATTCAAATTGCTTTTCAAGCGCCTTACGATATGCACGTGAGTTATCCATGCTGTCGCGCATAATGATAAATTTTTTGTACGTGTCAAGAGCTTTTTTATGCTCCCCTTTCCGTGAATACACTTCACTCAAAAGATACTCCACCTGTTTATGTGTGGCTGTAAAATGCAGTGATTCTGCAATTTTTTCTGCCTGGCCTGCATAATACATCGCACTGTCAATCTTGTTCTTTCCAAGCAATATTCTTCCTACATGAAAATAGCTTTCTGCCAGGTTTTCTTTAAGCTTGTCAGTATTCTCCTCAATGCTCTGGTATAAATAATTAAGCGCTTTTGCAGAATCTCCCATGTCAAGATAGTTAGATCCGATATTTATCAATTGAGTGACATATAGTTCCCTGTAGTTAATCTGTTTGGCAATATCTGCCGCCTGCAGGTAATAATAATTAGATGAGTCGGTCATGGACAGGTTGTTATAAGCTTTTCCTTTATAGTTATAGAGCAGTGACAGGGTTAACAAGTCTTTTTTCCTGAGTACAAGGTCCAAAGCTTTGTCGTAAAAAGAAATTGCCTTTTTATAATTCCCGGTTTGAGAATAAATAGTGCCTATGTACATAAGAGCGGCATATGCATCACCGGGCCTGCCGTCATCTTCATATGCTTTTACACTTTTGTACAGGTAATCCAGCGCCTCGTTAGAGCTTCCTTTATGAGCGCTTGCAAAGCCTAAAGCATAAAGCGTATTTGCTTCGAGATTTTTGTTTTTAATTTCCAAGGCCAGCTGATAGCCTTTTTTAAAAGAAAGAATGCTTGAATCGGAGTTTCCAATTGCCGTATAATAATTGCCCATGTTGCAGTATGCATGTACCATGCCTTTTTTATCATTCACTTGCTGCTGCATTAACAAACATGTATCAAGTGCTTTCCACAGGTTTTCCACGTCACCGGTTATCGTATAATAATCCGTAAATGAAAGAAAAGCATCCGCCAATCGTTGCTTATCGTTCAGCGTGCGTGCAATAGACAGTGCTTCAGCAGATGCCCTTTCAGACATGGTGCCGTCTCCTGTAAATGCAAATGAATTCATCCCGATCATTGTCAATGCATCTACTTTATATCCTTTAAGGAGTTTTTCAGGCAATCCCGCCTGCAGGTTTTTATCAATCAACTTTATCGCTGAATCAGCAAAAAAGATGGTGATTGAATCGCCTTCAGTCTGACGGGCATACTCCACAAGCTTCCTGATGCGCACAGTATCATGTGGAGCACTATTCAGAGCAGCCCGGACAGAATCCGGTAATTGAGCAAAAATATTTCCGGCAGAAATAAAAATGAGTACTCCAATATGAAAAAATATTTTCAGCACGCGCTTTAAAGGGAATAAACAAAATCGAATCATATTTAATTTGTTTCAACAGGTGTTTTCAAAGTAACGTGTTTTTTTTAAAACAAGGAAATTGGGCGGAATATTTAAAATAGCAGGCAGGCTAATAAATATATACACACGTAACCTGAAAAAATTTATTCTGCACCCGGTGCTGCTGGACGAAATCCAGTCAATAAAAGAACACTTACATCTTTACAAACTTTTGAAATGAAATATTATCAGAAGTTAAAAAATAGCAGCCACGATGGAGCTTAGAAATATTAATTTGTGTTTCCAGGAAAGGTGTTATTTGAATAGCATGAATCATTCTGCCTTCCATATCATACAGCTTAATTTCTTTTGCAAAACCTGAATTGACAATTGAAATTTCATTTTGTGCAGGATTGGGAAAAACGGTGATTCCTGGTTGTGTTATTTCTTCCATACCAACAGTTGTATTTTCATAAGCTCCGATGTCAGGAACTGCATTTCTCATATTGCCGTCAAGGTCAACAGGGGGTGCGTTCACCGTGGTGCCTGCATCAATGCATGGACTAAGCGAGGATAAATGATAATCGTTTCCGGAAGGATTGATAAAAAGCGGGTCCGCACTTAACATATTACTGCCTGCGATGAGGTCACCCAGCAGGTTTGCTGCATCGGAATAATCAATAGTGCTGGTGGCAGAAGTTCCGCCTTCGTCATGAATCAAAGCAGCACTAAGGTTCCAGAAAACAGAGTTGTAAATTTCAAAGAAAGCGGCATTTGCTTTCCATAAAGCTTCACCGTTTGTGTTGCTCCCTGTATTATCAGCAACTGTACAGTTCATTAAATTCACTTTAGAAGTATAGTTTGCGGTGATACCGCTACCGCCATTTATTCCTCCTGTATTGTGAGTCACTTCCACGTTGGTTAATGTAACGGGCGGCCCACCGTTGGTGTTAAACGCTTCAATAAAATATAACCCTCCGCCATTTACCGAAGCCACATTATTGCGCACAATTGTATTTTCAATTACCGGCTCTGAGCGCAGCCATGCACAAAGCCCGCCTCCCATTTCTGCTGTATTGTCTTGAATGACGAGGTAAGAAAGGGTGGGCGATGATCCATCATTGGATGCGTTGGGATTAAAGCTGTAAGGACTGTCACATAATATTCCGCCTCCTGCCAGATGGAGCGAGGGCATGTAATACCACCAGTCATGAAACGTTCCGGTGCCGTTTTGGATGGTGAACCCCTGCAACCTTGCGTTATTGGTTTCGTTGTTTATGAATTTTACAACGCTTCCGTTTGCTCCTCCGTCAATGATTGTGGTAAACCTGTCTGCAGCAGGGTTCGGAGTTTTTACTGTGATGTCTTTGCCGAGAAAATCTATATTTTCAATATAGGTTGCATTTGCAGCCACCAGCACGGTATCGCCAGCCACCGCTGCCGTTATTGCAGCCTGTATAGTGGCATATTGCGAGGGAACATTAAGGATTGCAGCATCCAGGTGAATGCTGCCTGTCCATATGATGATGAAAGTAAAGATTCTTTTCATGTGCTTTAAGTTTTAAGTTGTCAGAATTTATGAGCAGAAACTATGAGATAACGGAAACAAAACTATGTAATAAAAGAGAAATAAAAGCTCATGCTTTAGTATGATTTTTCCGTATTTGAGAGTATTCGCTTTTCAAGATGCCGGGAATTTCGGAGATAAATAAAATATTTTTTCTCCATCGCATCTTTTTTCAAAGAAGCAAACCATACAGCGATAAAAAATAAATAAATATTTTATGTATCATAGGAAACCCGCTGTAATTATACTTTCCAAAACGCAATGTAACTTTTTTTATTTTCTCTGTTTTTGTTAAATGAAATAATTTTTCATTTTAAATTCCCATTCTTTCCTTTATGAATAAAAGGCGCGAATTAAATAGAGACATTCATATGGTTAGTGTTGGTAAAAGACAGGAAAGCTTCATGAAAATAAAAGAGGCTGCAATATTCCATGCAGCCCCTTTCTTAACAAAAAAAAATATTATTCTGTTTTTGTTAGCTTTGTAACAAGCTCCCCGCTGGGAGTTTTTAGTTTTGCAACATACACTCCTGAAGACAGATTAAGTGAAATTGTTTTTGCTTTCGGTGCACCATCTAAATTAATTTGCTCAATCTTATGACCTTTTGTGTCATAAATTTCAATTGCAATTGGGGTTTCATTACCCGGCAGGCTGTAAGTAAATGTGATTTCATTGGAGAAGGGGTTTGGAGAAGCACTAAAATCACTTTTATAATTTTCTTCTCCTGTATCCGTACCCGCTCCCTGATTGCCAGTGCGAAGGCCCGCTGTTCCGCTTCCCGGTACAACAGCGGAATGACTTGTTTTATATGCAATAAAATATCTGCCTGCCTGTTGTTCCCAGAAAGCAAAACCCATTTGCTGACCTGCGTGACGACCTCCTATGGAAGGAATTAATTGGTTGTCATCCTGGTTTGAAGAGCAAATGTGGTTATTAACGATGGAGAAGTCAGGGGCGGCAGTAATGTCAGTGCCATCATGATAAGTCCTGGCAACAATATCAATATCTGTGGTGTTAGAGATTCCATTTGCGCAGGTTACCGGATTTGGTCCGTGTTCCCAGGCTACGGCATAATTCCCGGCTGTGCCAAATCCCTTGTTTAAATAAGAAACTACTGCATTATTATTATAAAAGTCGTCCAAATCACAGGGACTTACTCCGTTTGTTGTTGCTGTGAGGTTAATAGCTGTATAAGGGGTGCCATTCACATCGTTTCCGCCATGCCTGCCCCAGTTTAAAACACCGCTTGATGAATAAATTGAACATGTTGCCGGGCATCCGGAAGTATCTATACTACATCCTATATTATAATACGCCATTACAATTTGAAAATCGGTATACTGGGTAACTGTAGTGTTCGCTGTAGGCCGGGCAGCAATCCTGGGCCTGCCTGACTGACCCCAAAAATCAAGAAGACGATAATAGTTAGAAGAAGAGCCGGTTATGCAGCCGCTGGAATTAAAATCACAATTATATTGTTTAACTGCAACGCCACGAAAAGTTGTGAATTCGGCAGGATCAAACCAGCTTTGCTGCCAGGTGAAAGTTACGTTAAAATCTGTACAACTAGTTACTGTTCTATCCGAAATGCACACATCGGGAGTTACATTCATCTCAAACAAGTGGTCAACACCTGAAGCAGTACTTATTAAATCACCCAGCAAGGTTCCCCCTGTTCCGCTAATAACACCATTGCAGCCTGAACCGTTTAATAATCCGTATGCAGCATATATATCGGCCCTCAAAACAGCTTGGTCATAATTTGTAAAATTTACGTTACTGCTGCCGGTTGTAGTAAACGTTATGGTGTCAATATACTCCTTGTGCCAAGTTATGGCTACTACTCCACATGCATTTACATCAATATTAGGATTTGCGCATTTCGCACCATCTGCATTAGTACCTACAAAACCTGATGTGTTATAAACAAATGCAGTGTTAGTAGCATCCCACCCAAAACTTGCCCAAAACACTTTATTATCATTAGACGTTGTATTTTTTGCAATTCCTACCAGCATGGCATATACAGTTCCTGCCAGCTCATGAACCACAACATCGGGATCTTCAAGTGTGGGCAGTGAACCACCGATCTGTGTTTTTAAGTCCTCAAATTTAATATTGTTTCTTATGTTTCCATAATCCCATGACAGGCTTGCAAGAGTTCCGTCCCAAACCATTACACGGCAATTTACATTTGACCCATCCTTATAGATATCGAAGCCCGTATTTCTTGTTGTGCCTATTAAGTTTGTATATATCGTACAGGTGGGATCATTTACGGTTGAGGGTCTTGCAACGCGGTCAGCCGTTTGAGGTAATACGCCTGTGCATTGGCTGAATGACTGCTGCATCATTATAGATAGCACAAGTGTTAGCATAAATAAATTGATTTTTTTCATAACCTTATTTTTTAAAATTTTGCTTACTCTCTTCGCTTTTCGGCTTCCGCGCTTTTTTTGAAACAGGATTATTTTTGAATAAGTAATTTATTCCGGGAAATTATTGTACCTGCATTATTTTCTATTTCTAATAAATAGAGACCGTTTATTAGTTCTTTTACGTTTATAATTTGTTGAGAAATATTTTTTAGTAAAACGGTTTTTACTTTTTCTCCCCGGATATTGAATATCGAAATAATTACCGGTACCTCATTCCTGCCCGGTTTTATTTGGGTTGCCAGATTAAAGTATTCAGCACATGGATTAGGAAAAATATTATATTCCTGTACGAGCGGATTATTTTGATTCGTTTCCTCCTCCCTTGCACATCCGGGACAGGGAGAATATTCATACCAATCAGTATAATATGTTCCGCCAAAGCCTGTTCCCACATATGCTCCTCCCTTGATATCCAAAGCAATTGCAGAAGCTCCTGCTGAACCCGGATAATTTGGCCGTTGGGTCCACACATTAGTAGCGCCATTATATTCCCACCAATCTCCAAGGTAATTTGTCCCGGAGCTTCCAAGACCCACAAACCCTCTCAGGTTCATTATTGAAAGTCCGCTGGCGCCATAACGCAGACCGGCCTGGGGTGGCATAGAAGCCATATGAACCCAACCTCCTGCCCACGTAGGGCTGCCTTGCTGGTATCGCCACAAATCATTCAGATAGTTAGTGCTGTTTACGGGATTGGTTGCTCCACAGGCGACATATCCATAAGTTATGTTGTTAATAAAAAGAGAAAACGCTGATGCACTTTGTCTTACCACAAATGTCGCAGGGGGAGTAGTGACCTGATGCCAGGTGTTCGGAACCGGATCGAATTCCCAAAAATCTTTAAGAAGAGATGTATTATTATTGAAACCTGATCCCACGTATGCTTTATTATTAATAACAAATGCCACGGCAGTATATCTTGGAACTGCTGCAGCGGGCATTGATGTACCTGCAAACCATGTATTGGTACAAGGATCATAAACCCACATATCTTTTAATAAAGGAAATCCCCCCGTGCATATATACCCCCGTCCGTTTAAAGAAAACCCAACGGCACTGGATCTTGCCGCAGCAGCTGCCGGTAAGCTTGCCATCTGTGTCCACGTGTTAGCTCCGGGAACAAATGCATTATACCTCCAAAAATCTTTATATAGATTAACTCCATCTGACCCTGTTCCCGCAAAACCGTATTGGTTAGTAATTCCTCCGCAAGTATGAGTTATAGAAAAACCGACAGCACCTGCTCTTCCGCCTCCTCCAAAATTCGCCAGGGGATTCAGATACCATGTTTGCCCGTAAGAACTATTTGCAAGCAAAAAAATTGTAGTCAGACAAAAAATTACAGATTTCATAAATTTTGTTTTCATTGGCTTTGTATAAAAAAATTTTCACCTACTCTCTCCGGGGCTTTTCGGTTTCCGCCCTTTTAATTTAGTGAAAAATAACAGGCGATAACCAGGTAAACAATAGCTGATTCAATCCCGGCAGCTTTGGATTTAAAGAATCCGTGTATTAGTTTAAAAATGGTAAAGAGAAAAAAAGTAAAATCAGGAAAGCGCGTTCATTCTTGCAACAAAGCCATCTTTTTTTCTCCTGGAAATTTCAACTCTTTTGCCATCGTTCATTTCTGCATAATACCCATCGTGGCGGCTAAAGCGTTTTACCCGGTGCAGGTTAATGAGATGTGAAATATGACAGCGAAAAAAATTATTTTCTGAGAGCAAATCTTCGTATTCTTTAATGTTTCTTGAAACCATAATTTTTTTTCCATCTGCAAGATAAGCAGTAGTATAGCTTCCATCCCCTTCAAAACGTATTATGTCGCTTATCCGAACATATTCTAAACCATCATGCAACGGAAGCGCAATTTTTTCAGGTGATTTTTTTCCTATTTCCTGCAGGAAGGTATTATAGTCAGGAGTATGATTCGCAGGTATTGAAGTTTCAACTTTTTTAACGGCTTCCACAAGGTCATCAATGTCGACCGGCTTTAATAGATAATCAATAGCAGAAAATTTAAATGCTTTAATTGCATAATGGCTATGAGCAGTAATAAAGATTGTTTTGAATGAAATGCTTTTAAATTTCCGAAGCAGGTCAAACCCGGTTTCACCCGGCATTTCGATGTCAAGAAAAACCAGATCCGGTTTATATTTTTCAATGTCAGCGAAAGCGCTTTCAGCAGAATCAGCCATGGCAACTACATTAACATTCTTAGTAAAATTTAGTATTATTTTATGCAGCGCTTCGCGTCCGTCCTTTTCGTCATCAACAATTATTGCGTTTATCATAATTTTACTTAACCGGTACATGAATTAAAACCCTGGTTCCTGCTGCTTCATTTTGTTCATTTTTTAAATCTTCCACCTTCACCTCTATAGTCGAATTGTTTGCAATGTTATACGCTTCAACCCGGTGAAGGGCTATCTGTGAACCTAAAGAAATGTGGTGATTTTCATTGTCAGTATTTTTCATTGCTTCCGCTTTTTGTCTCCCCACACCATTATCTTCAATAACGCAGCAAATAATGTTTTTATTTTTATTAATCCTGACCGAAACTTTTCCATTTTCCCTTTTATCCATGATGCCGTGCTTAATTGCATTTTCAACGTAAGGCTGCAAAAGCAAGGATGGAATAAAAATAGCTGACGTGTCCACATCGCTGCCTGCTATTATTTCATATTCAAATTTTTCTTTAAACCGCATCTTTTCCAGCTCCATGTAAATTTCAAGCGCAGTTAATTCTTCCGAAAGCTTTATTACAGGCGATTGAGAATTATCCAAAGTTATCCTGATAAGTTTTGCAAACTTTGAAAGATATCGTAATGCAGAAGTTGAATCGTTATTTATAATATAATTCTGAATGGAATTCATCACGTTAAAAGTAAAGTGAGGGTTCATCTGGGCGCGCAATGCTTTCATTTCAAGCCCTGCAATCTTGCGGTTCAGCTCTGTTTTTTCATTTGCCGCTTTTTTCACCCTGCTGATTCTGAAAAAAACAATAAAATAAATAATAAGGAAAGAAAACAAAATTGCCGCCAGCCTGAACCAGGCATTTTTCCAGTAAGGAGGGGAAATAAAAAAAATTAACCGGGCAGGATCACTCCATGCAGAATTATCTTTTTTGGCTCTCACGCTGAATATATATTCACCCGGTTCAAGCAAAGAAAATTCTACTGCTGTGTTTTTTGTTTCTGTCCATTCGTTCCCATGGCCGCTAATGTTATAACTGTAAACCGTATTTTCAGGCTGGTCAAAGACGGGAGCAATAAAGTTAAACTGTAAATATTGGTTTTGATAGTTCAAATTAATTCTTTTGGAAGTGTCAGCCGGCACTCCGTTCACCTTCAGGGAAGTAATATAAACCGATGGCGGAACCGATTGAAGATTTTGTAAATTAACCGGAAGAATGCTCACACCTTCAGTTGTTGCTATATATATAGTTTCGCCATCCACAACAATATCATTAACTGAAGTAGAAAGCAGCCCGACAGAAACAGTAAATTTTTTTATTGCGGTTATCACATTGTTCCTGTAAACAAAACGGCTCAGCCCCCCGACAGATGCCACATAAATAGTATCTGCATTTATAAATATTTTTTTGCAAATGTTACCGGCTAAACCATCTGCTTCTGTAAACCGGTTAATAACTTTTCCGTTTTTAAAAAACAAAACACCAAAACCATACGTGCCAAGAACAAGCGTGCTGTCCCTTGATTCGCCAATATTGGATATTCTCGGCATTGGAGTTTTATCAGGCAAACCGTAATAAATCAACGAATCGTTTTTCAAAAGACAAAGCCCGTTAATATTTGAAATCCAAAGATTGTCAGCATGATCAAAGAAATGAGTGTAGGTCCGCTCATACGGGATAGCTTTATTATATGAAGAAAAGAACCGTTTTTTTCCCTGTATGTTTAATTTACCTACTCCATGCGAATAGGTAATGGTAAGATTATCCTGTGTGTCAACAGCAAATGCTTTAAAAGAGAAAGCTATAAAATTACTATCCAGTGCTATAAAACTGTTATTTTCAAAATCATTCTCTATTGGGGATTTAAAAGCCAGCACTCCATTATCCGTACCCACCCAAATATTATTTTGTTTATCGAGCTCAATGCCTATCACCCGCACATATCTTTTTTTATTTAAGCTGCAGTCAAATTTTGTAATCTTTCCTTCTTTATCAATACGGCTTAAAAAACCATTGTTATGCCCGATCCAGATATTTTTCACCGAATCAATTTTAATACAGTTCACCGGGCTTTGCTCCAGCCCGTCCTGCGCTGTAAAAGAAGTAAGGTTAAAATTCTCAGACGATAATTTGTAAACACCATTTCCTGAACTCGCAAACCAGGTATTGTTTTCATTATCACTATACACTCTTATTATTCTTTTTTCTTTCAGCAGTGTGCGCATAACATTATAATTTCCGCTTTCGTCTTTTTGCAGCAGTACAGCGCCTTTCTGATAGCTTGTTAACCATATATTCTCATTATGAGGATCGTAATAAATAGTTACAATGAGATATTCAGCTTTAGCGTTAGTTGTAAGATGAGTAAATTGCTTTCCTACAAGCAATTCAATTCCCTGGTCTGAAACATAAGCTGCTTTGCTTTCAGAGATATTGCAAAAAGCAAGTTCATTGGTAACCGAAACAGGCGGCAGTTTAACTTCAGTAAAGGAGTTATTATTATAAGAATAAAACCGTCCTGCGAAAACAATGTAAAAATCTTTTTTTCCCGGTTCATAAAAATAAACACTCCTGCTGGAAGTAAATGAACCCGGTAAAGAAATGTTATATACTTCTCCTTTCGCTGTTATGTAAGCGACACTGCTGTTAGATGTTCCAAACCATGTATTATGCCTGCTGTCCTCATAAATGGAACGAAGAGGGCCGGAGATTTTTATTTTTTTGAGAACCGTATCGTTGCCGGGATTAAAAAATTTTTCATTAAAAAAATAGCAGGGTTTGCCATTGAAGGTAATGAACCACAGTTTTCCACCAGAGTCTTCAAAAATGTAAAATATTTCGTTGTCCGAAAGCCCGTCATTGGTTGTGAAATTATTAAAATGAACTCCGTCAAAACGGCTTACACCTGCATCCGTTGAAATCCAGATGTACCCTTTCCTGTCCTGCATGACACTATAAACAGTCTGGCTGGGCAACCCGTCTGCCACGGTGTAGTTTTTATAAACCGGAGTTTGAGAAACAACATGGAAGCACCTGACGGAAAACAAAAACACAAATAAAAATATAAATTTTAACCCGGCTCTCATTTTGAGAAATGGATCCATGAAGAAATTATCCGGGTTGTATAACTTCACAGCATATATATTAACAGATTTTAAATCCGATGAAAATATTTTATTCCGGTAAAAAGTAAAGACAACTTATAACCATGAACAAAAAAAGTCAACATGCGGCCAGTGCAGCACTTACACTTTCCACATCCAGCCGAATTTGTCTTCTTCGCCATACCATATTTTATCAAGCTCTGCGGAAATGATGCCGGAAAGAGAATTGTCAGTATAAGCGGGAAGGGAATAATCTTTTCCGTTGTAACCAATTGTTACAATATGGGCGATAGTTGCAGCAGTGCCTGCGCCAAAAGCTTCCTGCAGCCGGTTTTCGGAGAGCGCATCAATCACTTCGTCAATGGCAATTTTACGCACTTCAGATTTTATCCCCAGGTCTTTGGCAATAGTAAGAATACTATCGCGCGTAATGCCTTCGAGAATAGTGCTGCCTGCAGGCGGGGTAACCAATGTGTTATCAATTACAAAAGCCACATTCATAGTTCCTGATTCTTCAATATAACGATGGTGCTCCGCATCTGTCCATATCAGCTGGTGGTAACCTTTTTCCTGCGCCAGCTTTGCAGGTAAAAGCGAACGTCCGTAATTGCCTGCTGCTTTAGCATATCCCACTCCTCCCGGTCCGGCACGGGTGTATTCCGTTTCGACAAGCACTTTAAGCGGAACGTTATAATACTTGCCCACAGGCCCGGTAATGATAGCAAGTGTATATGTTTCAGAGGGTTTTACTCCCACATGCTCTTCGGTGCCGAACATAACAGGACGGATGTACAAGGAAGTTCCCGCAGCAGAAGGAATCCAGTCACGGTCAAGATCAATAAGGCGGGTGAGCCCTTCCATGAAAATTTCTTCAGGAATTTCAGGCATTGCCATTCGCACGGCAGATCTGTTCATGCGCCTGTGATTATCCAAAGGACGAAAAATGCGCACATCTTCTTTATTACTCCGGTACGCTTTAAAGCCTTCGAAAATGGCCTGCCCGTAATGCAGTGCCGACATGGCAGGTGTGAATTGTATTTTATCGTAAGGAACAATCCGCGTTGAATTCCATTTGTTGTTTTTATACTCAGCAATGAACATGTGGTCGGAATACACTTTTCCGAAAGAAAGATTGCTGAAGTCAACCTGGGATAGCCGGGATGCTGAAACTTTTTTAATGTCTATGGAAGCTGCTGTTAACATATTACTTTGATTTATGAAGGTACAATCCTGAATAATTTTCAAATATATGGAAAACATCCTGTTTCTCATTTACTTTTTCAGTAAAAAGCAAGCTGAATTTTCCATCGAAGTCCATGGTAATATGCACCGATGGTAAAAATCGGCAGCGAAAATCTTTTCAACACTTTTTTTTGTAATTACAGAAACTTATTTTTGAACAATGAAAAGCTACTCCAAACATTTTGGATTCATACGCAACAGTTCCGTTACTGCCGAAATTAAATCCCTTGATCCTGTAAAAGATCATTGCCGCATTATTCACCTGATGACGGGTTACGAATTTCCTTGGGACGTTGTGCGGTCACTCGAAGTGGCGCTCATGCGTACTTTTTGCAGCCCTGCTGTTTCACATCTCCTGCACCGCACAGGAGAATTCAGAAAACAGGGACAGAAAAGATATGATGATACCGCTCTTCTTGTGGCAGAATTCATGCAAAATGGATATGAGAGTGAAAAAGGTGCGCGTGCAATTGCGCACACCAATAAGATTCACGGGTTTTATAAAATTGCAAACGATGATTTTCTTTTTGTTCTTTCCACATTTATTTTTCTGCCTATGCAATGGATTGATGCTTTCGGTTGGAGAAAGACCTCAGAAAATGAACGGCAGGCTTTGTATTATTTTTTTACAGAAGTCGGTAAAAGGATGAACATTAAAAATATTCCGGGTTCGTTAAATGATTTTGAAAAGTTCGCTCATGACTATGAAAAAAAGAATTTTGTGTTTGAAGAAACCAACCGGGCTGTCGGCAATGCAACCGTAAATATTGTTAAAGGCTGGATGCCCTTTTTTGCGAAGCCTTTTGTTTTACCCGTGATGAAATGCCTGCTCGATGACGGGATGATAAAAGCTCTTGGCTATTCCCCGTCTCCTGCCCTGTTGAAATCATCCGTAAATGCGGCTATGAAGCTGAGAGCAGCATGCCTTCGTAAAATCACTTTTAAAAAATATCCTTCTTTTGTCACAACAGAACATAACCGCACTTATCCAAAGGGATATAATATTGAACAATTGGGACCTGCAGGTCTTGTAAATAAATCAGGATAGTTAACAGGCAGCGTTCATTTTCAGGCGACAGGTTTGTTTCAAAGTAACCTGCAGGGAATAAATAATCATGTTAAATGAACACCCGAAGAAAACAAAAAGGGCAGCCCCGACTACAGGGCTGCCCTTAAGCGATTAGTTAATGATTACTAACTTAATTACTTAATGATTACTAACTTATCGGTACCAACAATTTTATCATTCACTTTTACCTGGTAAATATACATTCCGCCTGATAATAGCGGTTCATTGATTACAAGAGAATTTTTACCTTCTGTAAGATTATAGGCCGCTATATTTCTACCTGTATAATCATATATACTTAATTCTCCTCTTTCGCCACTTACCAGGGTGTAATCCATTTGCATATTTCCATTATTCGGATTTGGATAAATGCCTATATAAGAGAAATTTTCAGCATCAGAGGGTTCAATGGTTCTTTTATCTTCCTCACCGTACCTTAATTCATACTTCTCACCTCCAATCACCTGGTGGTCATCAGAAGCAGTTGTTTCTATAACATTATAGGTAGTGAAAGCTTTTTTATCAAACCACCAATCGGCAAGTAAATTAAAGCTCAGGTGAATGGCGCTCCATTCGTCTTTGGCATAACAGAGGTTTTTCAGCCTTCCGGGGTTACGTGTAACAATTGCTTCTCTCTTATCTTCGTTCACCACCTCAATGTTTTCCTTTTGAGATCCACCTGCTTTCCATTTGTTCCATGTTATTTCATCCATGGTGATTTTTATTTTCGCCTGGTCTGAGGTGGGATTTATATGATAATCATCAGGCAGGCTGAATTCCAGGTCAAAACAATCATCATGATCAGAAGCATTTCCTACTGCGATGGTGCCTCCGGGACCAATTAACCTGTCTTTTTTGCCTTCTTCCTGGAATAAAACCAAATTATCCACATGAAGATTTTTCCAAATAATATTGTTATTATTTTTAACATTCGTGTACAGG
>DATEMK010000528.1:0-7117 GCA_035275625.1 Bacteroidia bacterium | reverse complement strand
GGCAAACCTGTTCGCGGATCAATGGTATGCGAATATTTTTTTCCCTCAATCACCACATACTTTTCATAATTGCCCGAAGTGGCAACTGCCATTTCAGAAATATTGAGAGCAGAAAAAGCATTTCGGGGGTTACCGGGGTCTGCGATGCCGATAGTCCATGGTTTGCCATCGGGTTGCAGTCCCCATGCAGTGAGATCACCGGCAGCATTTACAATTCCACTGTTGACACCATTTCGTATCATCAGTTGACGGGCTTTTTCTGCTGCATATCCTTTTCCGATTCCGCCAAAGCCGATCCGCATCCCTTTCTCTTTGAGATAAACTGTACACGAATTTTCATCCAAAATAATATTCCTATAATTTATCAGGCGCACTGATTGTTTTGCAACAACAGGGTCCGGCAGTGTAGTCATATTTTTATCAAAATTCCACAAACGTTTATCCACAGAGCCATATGTAATATCAAACGCGCCCTGTGTTAGTTTTGAAATTTTAATAGATCGTTGAATGAGATCAAAAACTTCTTTATTAACTTTAACCGGGCGGATGCCCGCATATTTATTTACCTGATTGGTTTGGCTGTTTTCATCAAAGGTGGTGAGCAGCCTTTCGATGCGCTTTATTTCCTCAATGGCTTCAGCAATCCGTTCCTGCGCCCATAATTCATCTTCACTTACCACGGTAAATTCAAAACGGTTTCCCATCAGCTTCACAACCTGCTGATGGAGCTGTGTCACAGCAATTAAAATATCATTTTCCGGTACCACAGGCATTCCTGATTTCGTTTATAAAGTCTTCTGCTTTTAATCCTTTATTCCCTTCCCATGATTTAATAATTTTTCCGTCAGCAGTCACCAGCAGCGTGAGTGGAAACAATCCGTTGGGATTATACTTTTCAGCAAGCGCATCATTTTGCTTTACCAGCTCTTCAGGAAGCTTGTTTTTCCTTTGTCTCGGAAAATCCGCATTTGCCAGTATGAGTGCAGAATCTGCAAATGCAGAAAATGCGGGATTTTCAAAAACATCTTTTCGTAAACGGATACAGGGAATGCACCAGTCTGAACCGGAAAAGTTCAAAAGAATTACTTTATGGCTTTGAGCAGCTTCCTGCTGCGCCTTGTTAAAATCAGTAAGCCATTCAGGAGATGCAATCGAAACATAAAGAGCAACAAGCAACAGCGATAATTTCATTTTATGACTTTTAATGAATTAATTAAGCAATTAACAAACAAACTTTTATATTTTGATGAAAAAAACATGCCTTTCATAAAGTATTCATAACTAATATAAATAAAGAGACTGACTTTAACTCAAATCAGCCTCTTTTCGCGATCTGCATTTGCAATTAGAACAATCCAACTATTTCTATTTCTCTGCACTCCACACAGTCCATGAAACTCCCATTCCTGCTGAAAAATAATTCAGGTCAACTGTTGTATTAATTCCTTCAATGGCAATATCTCTTGATAACGCACGATACCTTACTGCGGGGATCAGGTGCCAGCGGTTATGGTGTCCCACTGGAATCGAAAGTCCTGCCTCTGCCTGCCAGCCTAACCCATGACCTGTATCATGAATAATATCACCCTCTTTATTTTCTGTTTCAATATGATTATAAATTCCACCACCACCAATCATGAAGTCTAATTTTGATTCCGGTGAAAAAGGATGGATAAACTGAAGACCGAAAGTATAACCGGTTTCTTCAAACTCATTTTTTGAATCGGCAATTGATTTCGTTTCACTGAATGCATTCCAGCCCCATCCTGCATAAGCTCCGAGATGTGGCATAAACCTGTAAGACACCGTTCCTTCAAAGCCACCTCCATTGCTGAGTTTAGTTTCTCCCAAATCCTTAGTCGGAAAGTTTGCTCCGGGCCTGAAAGTGATGTTCAAATTGTTCTGAGCTTGTGCAATACTGAATGCAAACAGGAACACAATAACCGATGCCATTCTGATGAAATTGAATTGATTTTTTATCTGTTTCATATTCTTTATCTTTTGATTGTTAGAAATTATTTTATTTATGATAGCAAAAATATTTCGACACGAATGAAGGGACAATGCAATTGATCATTTCAACAAGTGATTTTAATCATCGTGTGATTGTGCCAGGTGGCTCTCCCTTCCTAAGAAGAACCACCGCCAGTACTATAACCCAAAGCAGGAAAGCGCCAATGTTAATACGTTCCCATAGTCCTATGTATGGTGTTGGCAGGTTTGCTTCGATGCCGGGCGACTCCATGAAAGTCAAAACACTAAATAGTATAAAGGCCACCCAGGTTGCAATAGTATAGTAACGGAACCGCTTTCCTAATGCTGCTGCCCCGAATCCCATCAGGAGCATCATGAAGAGGAGCGTTATCATCGCCCACGCAATATGCAACGTATCACTCAGCGTTCCTCCGCCCGCTGCAATGACTTCACGCTGGTGCATCGGGGGCCAGTAGAAATTGAAAATACAATAAGCGATAATTAAACTTCCCGTGACTTTCAACGAACGGTTTCCTTTTGAAGATTTCAATACACCCCAGCCGAAGGCAGTAAAAATCAGGGGATATGGCATCACCAGCAGCACCCATAAGATT
This sequence comes from Bacteroidia bacterium, assembly GCA_035275625.1. GTDB lineage: Bacteria > Bacteroidota > Bacteroidia > AKYH767-A > OLB10 > DATEMK01. The sequence continues at coordinate 4,529 of DATEMK010000528.1, read as the reverse complement.
CTTGTAGGAGCGTCTATTGCCGACAGTTCACTAACCGTCACAGAAACAGTGCTGTATCCCTCGTACCACACCGGCACGAAAATATTTATAGCCACATACCATAGCGAAGAAAGTATTCCACAGGTTAACAAAACTTTTTTCATCATCACTTTCTCATGTCGCGAAGCAATCAGCGGTATAGCTACAACCCAGCCAAGCAAAACAGGAATTCCCCACATGGCATGCAACCAGTGCAGTTCCCTCAGAATGGCAATCTCGACCCAGAACCAAATGAGTAATCCTCCCAACGCGAGACCAGCCATGAACCAATCGAAAACTGATCTGCGAAGGACCGATACAAAAGCGAACATATTCAGAATTCCCAATCCAAAAAGAATAATTCCCGGAACCAGGAAATCAGGGAAGGCACCATGCATTATATCAACCGGCATGTCCATCAAACTGCCATCTGGTTTAGCAATAAGAAAACTTCCTCCAACGAGGCAGCCCAATGCCTCGTAACCAAGAATGCTAAGTAGTGCAATACGTTGCCAGCTTTGCTGACTAACTTTCTTTTGTGTCAGCACTTCTTTCGCGGGGTACTCTAATGTAGTAATCATTGAATTTACATTAATAGTTTAATTGGTATTCTTCAATCTCTTTTACATTTAATTGTTTATATTTTTTATTTCTAAATAATAACATCGGTAATGTAAGAAGTCCTGAAACAAGCAACCCGGTATCTTCCACAATACCGAAATTAAATGCTGCCATAAAACCAACGACAGACCATATAAACGGAATGATCAGTATTGCAACAGGGCATTTTTTGTCACTTAAAAGCAATATGCTGAAAGTGAAAATTGTGGTTGGACATGGAAGACCAAAAGTTGGCGAGGAAGGATAAACATGACCAAAAAAATATCCGAGAACAGGATATATAATGAGTGCAAAGAGAACTAAAATGATTCCTGCAATTCCATATTTGTCAGGATAAAATCTGAACGAAAGTTTGTTTTGAAAAACTCCGAATGTTAAAAATAAAATACCCTGGAGAATAAATGCTGCTCCGAATAAATAAGCTGCTTTATTAATTACAGTAAAAAAAATAAGATGGTAAACAATTCCCATCCACAACCAGAAGAATGCAAGCAACCCGCTGATCACTTTACCGGATTTTGAAGTTGGTTTAACTGCGAGGTAAATGACAAAAAAACTTACCAGGTAGAAAATTATCTGCATTGGAAAAACTGCTTCGTTATACCTTTTAAAAACTTCCAGGAATTGTTCAATTGTAAACGGGGTTTTCATGGATTTGAATGATCAATTTTATAATGTCCACCGGGTTTAGAAATTGTTTTAATTATAGAAGCAAAAGTAAACGGGTGCAAAAGGGGTGACAATGTCATTCGTCATTTCAACGATTGACTTTAATCATAAAAAATACTTTACTGCCGGATACGGAAAATCTATGCGTAATTTATTTCCTGGTCTAAAATCTAATGTTGGCTTGCCAACAGGTAACACAAACTTGTGAAGCAGATAGCTGAAATAGGAAATGCCGGAAACGACTACCAGCGCCAGCCACATGTTGTATAGTGAAATGGGAATGGAAGATGTGAGCGGTTCCTTCGGCAGGTTGGGGAGAATGATGAATGCGATGATCAGGAATTTTGCGAGGGTTATGAATTCACCTTTGTCAAATTTTTTACTGATGTTTATAAATTCTGATTTAAGCTCAGTAAGTATTAGTACGGTGACAACAATAAGCAGGGCAAACCATTTTGGCTGCGTAATGATAAGCGGGGCGAGGCAATAGGTGATCAGCGCGGCAATAATGGAGGTTACACCATATTTCTTTTTTGCCTCTATCCTTTTCAAATAAAAAATGCAAAGCAAAACGGAGATAACCGCCCCGCCACCGATGAAAAGAATTTTATTGATCGGGTCAAGCACATAAAGAATAAATCCGAGTATGCCGATGAAAGTGAACGTGCGGTCCGTTCCAAAAACTAATTCTGAACCTTCCTCCTGCTCATTGTGATGCCTCCGTTGTTCCAGCCCGATGATCAGTGAAAGCAGCGTAACGATGATGAAATCGTAGAACTGTGAATTCATATTGAGCAGGCTCATACGTGCGAAATTAGAAAGAAAGAAATTTTATTTCAGCATGCGCCATGCGGTTCATAAAATTAAACTCAGGTTTCTTTTTGCGCGACAGATAAAAAATAAGATCAAAGCCGGTCCATACAAAAAACCATCCTGCCGGTTCCAGAATCACTCGTGATGCGTTGATTAAAAAACTTTTTTCTGAAAGACCTGCAAGATAAACTGCGCAAACCATAATCGAAATACCGAGCACGCTTAAGAGGAAACCTTTCTTCATTGCCTGTTTCATTTCATCCTGCAGCAGGTGAGCAAACCTGCGAAAATGTACGTGCAGGCTCTTTACTATTATTTCTTCGGTGTTCTTTTGCCGTTGCTGTTCAGGCATCAGCAATTTTAACTCAATGGCTCCTGTTGATTTTTCTTTTGCCATTTTCTTTGCTTCAATAATAAAATCATCCGACAAAGTGCGTTCTGAAAAAGGGCGTGAATCAAAATCAGAAAAAATATCCTCATACCTGTCGAGCCAGATGCTGAGTTCTGATTTGCTCAGTAATTTTTTCTTTTCACCAGTTGCATCGTGATGAATCGCTGGTGCTTCTTTTTCTTTCTGTATGCTTTCCACATTCATTGCATTATTGCTGAAGTTTTTCACGAGCCAGCTTTTTCAAAATCTCCACACTGATGGAATTTACATTTTTCGAAACAGAGGATAAAATAACTACTCCTGTGTGATTGGTTTCAACAAAACCAATGTATGAACTGAATCCGCCTGTAGAGCCTTCCTGCCACACCACTCTTTTTTCATCAGCACCCAGGGAATTTATTTTCCATCCCAAGGAAATTTCTGTATCTTTCCTTTTACCGCCCAGCTTCAAACGTGCGTTATGCGTATAGTCAAGTATATTGGAAAGTGAATCTTTTTTAGAACTTATATTGGCTCTGAGAAATTTCATCATGTCATTGATCGTTGAGTGCATTCCTCCGGCAGGAGCCAATACATCATAATTCCAGTTTGGAATCTTATTCCCGTATCTGTCATACCCTGAAAGTAATCGCTTTTGCTGTTTTTGAGAAAGATGAATACGCGTATCGGACATTTGCAGAGAAGTAAATATCCGTTCAGTAATTAATGTATCAAACTCAGTTTTTGTTTTAAGAGCAAGCGCATGACCAAGAAAAGCAACTCCAACATAAGAATGTTTATAGTCGTAACCGAGTGGCTTATCAAAACGATATTCTTTGATAAAATCATAAAGGTCTTCTTTTTTATAATTTGCAAAAGGAACATTCTTATAGTTCTTCAGGTTGTAGGGGTATTCAGGCAACCCGGTTGTATGTGTGGCGAGATCGCATAAAATAATAAATTGCGGTTTCGAGGAAGGATCAGGAAAACAAACAAACGGAGTAAAATTTATCCGCAAGTTATCATGCTCTCCCTTTTGCCTATCTTGTGATGGATCTGCCGCTTTTTCACAAATTATTTTCTGATAAACAGGGGCAGGCACCGTAACGGGAAGAAAATCCTGGAGCTTCTCATCCATTTTAACATCTCCTTTCACACTCATATCAGCTAACAAGACAGAAGTGAAAGTTTCAGTAATTCCACCTAATTCAAAAATGCTGTTTGAATCGGGTTTCTGATTATTTCCGTAATAAAATATTTTCTCTTTACCGTTATCATGAATACCGATGACCAATGCACCCGAATACTCCTCCAGATAAGTTTTTGCAAGGCTGTCAACGAATGGTTGAAATGAGTTTTGCGCATTCACGAATATTGTAATGCATGTAAACAGGAATATGCTTTTAATTTTTTTCATTGGAAATTTTGAGAAGAAGGTATTGAAGAAATAATTTGCTCCAAAAATAACCCTGAAGATCAGGTAAGGATATGATGTTTGTCACATCATGAAATGATAAAAAGCAGATTTTTTTCTGTTATGTATATTGCAAGGGAAAATTTATTTATGAAAAACCAAAACCGGATAGTCAGAATAAGAAGTAATCTTTTTAATAAGGTTGGTATGAAACATCCTGTAAAGAAAGCCATGCTCTTCCATGCAAACAGCCAGCACATCAGCTTTTGAAGTATGCATGTAATGCTCGATGGATGAGGCTTCATCTTCATTTACTATCCTGTGAAAATTTATTTTATGGCTGTAATTAAACGCTTCATCAAGAAGATGAGTGAACGCATGAAAGACTTCCTGGCTTACTGGAGTTTGTTTTTCACTAACGTGCAGAACGGTGAGTGCAGGGTTGAAGTCCTTCATAAACTCTTTTAACTGCTTAATCAAAATATGGTCTCCTTTATTATATCCCGATGCAAATACAAGTTGATTGATTTCTTTGTAAGAGCACACTTCGGGTACAATCAGCGTTGGAGTTGCCGCATTTTTTGATATACGGTAACTGTTGCTTCCGAAATAAAACTGGAAAAT
>DATEMK010000527.1:0-14512 GCA_035275625.1 Bacteroidia bacterium | reverse complement strand
GGTGAGTTAATTTTTTGTGTTAATAGATTTACTCCTAAAAGATTTTCAATATCAATTGTTGCTCCGCTAACTCCATTTTCAATTGTCAGGAACTTTAAGACAGGATTAGGATAAATAAGAATATCGCTTTTCGTCAATGACCATTCTTTAATTTCCGTTATTTCATCACAAGCCGTGGTATCACCAGGGTAGACAGTGGTATCATTTATTGCAAAGCATAACAAAGCTGAAGACCATTCGAAATGATGGTATGCATCAAATAGTCCCGCTGAAAGACTTCCTATTCCTTCTATGATAGTTGAGGTTTCGTAACTGAAACCTGAATCATTATATTTAAGAAGAAATACGTGCCTGGTTTGTCCTCCATAAACAATAAATGTATCTGCCAAAACAATTCCTGCCATTGGGTTACCCCAGGTTGGACCACATGTCATGGAGTTTAAACTATCTCCGGAATTCAGGCTGAAATCGAACATGACACATTCCGAGGTGGCAAAGCCGCTTCGAATAAACATAACCTGCTTTGCTAAAGTGTCATTTCTGAAAGCGCCACAGTAAACATTAGTGAAGTAATTACTGATATTGTCATTACAAAACACCCCAATAATCTCAGAAGTATAAAAATGCCCCGTTCCATAGAGCTTTTTATAGGTGATGCTATTAATTATTGTATCGCCAGAAATACTAAGCGACAGATCCTGGTTGCCCCATTGATAATTGCCAAAAGAACATGGGTAATAACCTTGTTCATGAATGTTCCATGTGGCGTTTGATTCAGGAATCGGAATATAATTTTGTGCGTTGGAAATGCACGGATATCGGATAAGTAATGAAAAAAGTAAAAGTTTTTTCATGGTTATTCAGTTTTGAGTTTCCTTCTTCATTTATTCACTGCGTTAAATGTGCGTATAGAAATCGAACATAAAATTAATCTTTTTAAGAATAGTAAACAATTCCATTTCTGTTAACTTCTCAATTGTAATTTTCCTGTCCGTCATTTAATCAAATAAATCACAATTCAGATAATATTTGCGCATCCTTGTTTCTCTTGCACAGGCAGCGCTTCAGACAAGGACGAGAGGCAGGCGAGTGTCGTAGTGAACGAAAGGCAAACGAGTGCCGTATGGGGAGAGAGCCAGACGAGTTCCGTAGAGGATATTTTTTTACTGCACAATAAAAGTAGAACGCACTCCGGTTTTATTTTTTGCCATAGCATTAATAATATACGCACCAGGTTCTAAATCTTTAACATCAACCTCGCATTCAGTTAGTCCTCTTGTATCAAATCTTTTTCTTACGATGCCAAGACAATCAATTATTTCTAAAGCCGCTGTATTTATCATTTTAATCATTACAACACTATGCGCAGGGTTTGGATAAATTGCAAAGTGGGGTGCGGAAGGGTTCTTAAATACTGCAAGAGGAGTAGCTGCTTCAATGCATGATGCAATATCATTTATTTGCTGAACCAGATTCTTGATCAATGTGAATGTTATGTTATTTCCGGTCTTAATCCCTTCATAAAGATCATGAGTTGTTGTTGCATAAATACGATTACCGAGGATTGTCAGCCCGCCCCCACCGAACAAAGGAAAGCCGCTGGTGGCAAACGTATCAATTGGTATTCCTGAAGGATTATAAGCAATTATTTTTTGGAGGGTGGTAAAAAATAAATAAAAATTGCCTTGATTATCTGTTGCCACATCATAAACCGATGCAAAGTTCGTGTTGAGATTTGCAAGCAAAAATGTTCCGTTTCCGGCACCATCATAACGATAGAGTGAATCATAAGAAGCATTAAGATTAAAAATGTAATCAGAAGTGCCTCCGGGGTTTAGCGCGTGGTAACTGCCGCTTGAATGCCCTGTATTAGTCCAGCCGGTGCCGTTCCAAAAATAATAAGTGCCTGGATAAGAAACAAAGTACATGGTTTCAGGACCAGCAACCGAATCAAGATTATTATTAATGGAGATTCCTCCATCGCTAAGTACCGGAATAGATGCAACCAAAATTTGATTTGTCGGGCTGCTGTCAACACTATCTATTCTATATATTGAATAACCACTACATTGCAGATAAATCGAATGCATATCCCTTCCGCTGCATTGCAAATCAATTTGGGCATTGCAAATTGGACTCATGACAGAAAGAATGATCAGGAGGACTTGATTTTTCATAATAAAGTTAGCAAGTCTTTCGATTTCTGCAGTGATCTCAAAGAAATCGGATATAAAAATAAACCTTTTAATGCTGCAGGCATCCCTTTGGGGAGAATATTAAATAATTTTAATTTGTGGCTTCGAAAGGATCGTTTTCTGTTCGAACACATCCCTGCCTGCCGGCCTTGCTCTGCTGAAGCTTCAGCGAAGGCGATACAGGCGCGTCTCAGGGGCACATGCAGCGCGACAGGCACGGACGATTGGGGTATTCGGTTTTATCCTTTCAAAATTTTCTTTACTGTTCGTTCTCCGTTAATAGATACATCAAGAAAATAAATTCCTTTCTGCCAGCCAGCAGTATTAAGAGTGTTATTTTCAGGTAAAGATTTTTGAGAATAAATTGTTCTGCCAAAAACATCGTACACTTTCAATTCTGACTTTTGTTTAACAAAGCGTGAGTGGATTTTTAATTGATTCATAAATGGATTGGGAAAGATTTGCACCTGATCATTCCCCCCGATTAATTCATTACTTGCTGTAGCTCCGCATGTGAATTTTGCCGTAAAAACATTGGATGTTCCATTAAGAGTCAGGGTATAATTACCAACAATAAAAGGGTCTATATTAAATTCATCTGAAATATACGCATTGCCAAAATTGTCAGCGGTTACACCACCTTTACCATAACCAAAGCTGTCAAGGGATACTGCACATAACGCATTTCCGGCAGAATCATATTTAGCAATAAACATGGGATAACACTGAGGCCAGGGGCAATTAGGCGTAAGTGTAATAGAACCAAAAGTAATAGTAGGGCTGAAAAGAAGCCCGGTGATGTACGCATTTCCTGCATTATCTGTGCAAATTGAAAAACCCTGGTCTTCACCATTCCCTCCTGCCCTCTTAGCCCAAAGTATATTGCCAGAAGCATCATATTTCGCTATAAAAACATCCGGGCATGCATTTGTACTGCAATTTCCCCCTGAATTGATTAAAACAATGCTGCCCAAAGTAAGAGAAGGGCTTTCAAAAAAACCTGTTATCAAAGCATTACCATCAGAATCTGTTGCAATACCCATTCCTGAGTCGGAATCAATTCCTATCGGATTCTTACCCCATAGTACATTACCCGAGGAATCGTATTTTGCAATAAAAACATCAAGGCTTGTTAAACCTACACCTGTATTTGTTAAAATAATGCCACCAAAATCAAGGGTAGGACTTGTAAAACTCCCTGTTACAAAAATGTTACCGTTTGCATCTGTGCTAATGCCCCAGGCCAATTCATGATAAGTTCCCCCGGCCCTTTTAGCCCAAAGCACATTTCCTGATGAATCATATTTTGTTATAAAAATATCACCCGTGCCAGTCACACCTGCATTTGTCAAAACGATACTGCCAAAAGTAAGGGTCGGACTATTATATGAGCCTGTGACCATAACATTGCCGTTCGCATCTGTACAAACTGCATAGCCGCCCTCACCATCAGTTCCTGAGGCTTGCTTAGCCCAAAGCACATTTCCTGATGAATCATATTTTACTAAAAAAAAATCACCTGCCCCGGAATTTGTTAAAACAGTGCTTCCAAAAGTAATTGTCGGACTGCTAAAGCTTCCTGTTACGTAAACGTTGCCGTATGCATCAGTGCTGATACCTAAGCTTCCTTCACCATAAATTCCCCCTTCACTTTTAGCCCAAAGTACATTACCTGCATCATCATATTTCACTACAAAAATATCACTGTTGTTAGTGATGCTGTTATTGGATAAAACAATACCGCCAAAGGAAATAGAAGGGTTATAAAAAACTCCGGTTACTAATACATTGCCATTTATATCCGTGCAGTTTGCCCTGCATGCAGCTGACAAACCTGTTCCTGCAGCACTTCCTGCCCATAACCAATTTGCAGGTTGCGCGTAAGAAATTAAACATGCAGAATTAAGAATTAACAATACTGCAATAGAGCGGATGAGTCGTTTTATTTCCATTATATGTTGATTTAATATTTTTTAATTCTTAAGTAAAGATAAGTTTTCTCATCTGCATGCTCCAAATCTATTTTCATGATTTCTTACTCATTTAACAACAATAAATAAACAAAATAACAGGGTAGAAAATTGCACGTTTAATTCGTCAGGCCATATACTGTAGCCCTTTAAGTGAAAGTAAAAACAGGGAGAAATTGTTCCTGTCTTAGAAAAATCACACGCGTCAAAAGTTAAATGCCGCAGGCATCCCTATGGGAGAATAGTAAATAATTTTTATTTGTGTCTTCGAAAGGCATTAATGATAAACAAATCAATTTTGCAGAGTAATTTTTTGCATCGTTGATTCACTATCTCCTTCGATAAGGAGCATATAAAAATCCCGTGGCAGCGAGGATACATCGAAGTAGAGAATGTTGTCTCCTGTCGGATAAGGAGTGGTAATTTTTTCTCCGGGTAAATTAAAAAGATTTACCCTGGCTGCAGATAGATTATAAAGTGATGTAGTTTCTCTTTATTTTTACGGAATGAAATGAAACCTGAACTGTGTTCGTGAATTATAAACCTTATAATCCAAAACAAAATGAAAAAAATAATTACTCATTTAATTCTTGTTCTTTATGCAGGCGCAGCAGCAGCCCAGCCCTGCCTTCCCAATACAAGCGCACTGATTTTTGGCGGCTTCGTATCCTTTACAACGGATAATAACCTGCAGGTAACAGATTCTGTGTCTGTCGAAGCATGGGTTTATTCATCATTCTGGGGCGCCACATCGGCACAGAACTCCATCTTTTGCAAACACAGCTGGACGCAGGGTGAACAGGGTTACGCATTGCGTGCCGGGGGAACAGGCGAGCTGTCTTTCAATATGGCAGGGATTGATTCAAACGGCTTACCCGTAAGCTGGGTCGAACTGATCAGCCCTGCGGGTATATTACCATTAAATACATGGATTCACGTAGCAGGGACTTATGATGGAAATGATCAGCGGTTATACGTAAATGGCAACCTGGTTGCCTCGCAACATTTTAAAGGCACCATTGTTCAATCAACAGCATTTCCTCCTAAAATTGGCGCTCTTTCTGAACAGAATACAGGAAGCACACGCTATTGGATTGGCATGATGGATGAAATCCGTGTCTGGCACCGCGCCATCTCACAGGCAGAAATACAGTCGAACATGAACAGGCATATTGATCCGGCTTTACAATCAGGTCTCATCGGGTATTGGCGCTTCAACGAAAATACAGGCGGCATTACTGCAGACTTAAGTTTCAGCGGTAATGCCGGAACCCTTAATGGTAATCAATGGTCACCGCAGGTTCCGTTTAACGAAGTTCCTTCAACACCTTCCATTACATGGAACGGCACTCAACTGCAATGCAACCCTGCTGCAACAACATACCAGTGGAACCTTAACGGAATACCTGTCAATGGAGCAACACAACAAACCTGGATTCCGCTTCAAAACGGATTATATACAGTTACCATCACCAATGCTGCCGGCTGCACCGGCACTTCTGCACAATATAATTTTAACGGGCTGGGAATTAATGAATATAACAACAGTGAAATAAAAATTACTCAAAATACCGAAGCCCATTTGATAACTGTTAACATTCCCCTTAATATGGCTGCGGATAAAATTGAACTGGCGGATGAAGTCGGAAGAGCAGTGGTTTCAATCATCAATCCCATCAGCCATTCTGTTCCGATTGATACAAGGAATTTTATTCCCGGGGTTTATTTTGTAAAAGTGATGAGCGGAAAAGATTTTCGGGTAAAACAAATTATTGTACGGTAAGCTTCTTTTGTTCCAACCGGTCTCCTATTTGGGGAAGCCTGTTGTTCCATTTATGCGAATACATGTCTTGAAGCCTGCTGCTGTGTGTAAGAGACGAGTATCATCATCCGGTGTATGTTAACCTTTGATGGCGGAGGGCTTTTCTTATTTGTATTGCCTGAAGAAAATATTTAAGAAAACTTTATTTTCGTCTCCAAAGTTTCTGAATTCCGAAATGAGAAGCTCCGAAAGTACACAAAAGTACAAAGTCAATTCACTGATTTAATCAGCTTTAAAATCCTGTTCTGCTTACCGTCTGTAATGTATGCGGCATAAATTCCGGGTGAAAGCCCGTGGCCGCTGATTATAAATTCTGAAGCATTGACAGGTTCTGACAGAACAAGGTTTCCAATTATATCAAAAACTTTTATAGAATATTTTTTATCATCTGCATTCGATAATTTAAAAACAAAATTACCGGCCGAAGGGTTTGGGAACACTTGTACGCTCCAGTCACTTCCCTCTTCATTTTCACCGGTTTTGCAGGGGACCATAACGGTAACACCCCCGGAAAGTTTTGAGCAGCCGTTAGGTTTTGTCACTTCCACTTTGTAGGTGCCGGCTATAGATGCAGTATAGCCTGAAGCGGTAGCACCGCTGATGTAATTCCCCCCCTTTTTCCATTTATAGATGAACCCTGCACCTGTATTTGCCTGCAATAGCACATTGCCCCCGGCACAAAAGGTCGTGGGTCCCTGTGGAGTTATGGTGGCTGCAGGGAGTGCATTAACCGTCACGGTTGTGCCTGAAGCTGTAGTTTTGGAACAGCCTGTTGCAGTATTTGTAATAGTTACTTTATAAGTTCCCCCGGTAGTTGCCGTATATCCCGCCAATGTTGCACCCGGAATATTTACGCCTCCTTTTTTCCATTGGTAAATTTTGTTGGCGCCAGCCGGAGCGCTTAACGTCACACTTCCGCCCGAACAAAATGTGGTCGGGCCTCCGGGTGTTATAACTGCCGATGGAAGCGGGTTTACAGTAATAGTTGCGCTTCCGCTTACGGTCCCGGCACAGGTTGCATTAGCAACCGAAACAAGCGAATAAGTGGTCGTTGAAGCAGGTGAAACAAGAATAGAGAATGGATTGGAAGATGTTGTGACAACAATTCCTCCGGGATTGTAAACAAATGTATAGGGGCCGGGAGCATTGGTAAAAGAAACCACAATAATGCTGCTGCTGCCATTGCATATAGAAGCTGTACCGCTTAGCGATGCAGCGGGCAGCTGGTTTACGGTTACTGCAACCTGGTTGGACGTAACGTTCCCGCAACTGTTAGTAATTTCACAGGTATAGTTCCCGGCAGTAGTTGCGCTGTATGTGGATGCTGTTGCCCCTGAAATGGTATTTCCATTTTTCAGCCATTGATATGCAGTTCCCGTTGCAGCAGTTAATAAAACGCTGCCACCGGCACAGAAAGCTGTTGTACCACCGGCAGATATGGTGGAAGGGCATGCTGTCCATTTAGCAATTTTGGGTGATGAAACTCCTCCGGCCATAGTGAAACCTCCTCCCGCCACAAGAGCGCCTTTAAATACACTCAATGCGCTGATTCCTCCGCCTGTTACCCCGCCTCCGACAGCATCCCATACGCTGCCATTCCAGCGGGCAATATTATCTGCCGGGTTTCCACCGGCTGTATTGAAAAGCCCTCCAGCATACAATTGATTGTTGTAAACAGCTAATGCGAGAACTATAGTATCTCCGCCCGTTATTCCGGCTCCTGCGGCAGACCACGAAGTGCCGTTCCACCTTGCTATATTAGTTACTGCAGTTCCGCCAGCATGATCAAAACGTCCTGCGGCATATAGGGAACCGTTATAAGCTGCCACCGCTTTTACCATTGGAAAGAAAGCTCCTGTTATGCCGGAGCCGAGTGCTGACCAGCTTGTGCCGTTCCATTTTGCAATGTCATTGGCGAAAGGAGCGAATCCATCTCCGGCTACAATCAGCTCATTGTTATATGTTGTCATGCACCGGATCTGCGTTACAGTGCCCCATATTCCACCGGCTAAATCCTGCCACGCTGTCCCGTTCCAGCTTGCAATGTTATGAACAGAGATTCCGTTTATTGAAATAAAAGATCCACCGGCATAAAGCAGCCCGTTATGCACATAAAGCGTATTCACCCATCCTTCAACATTACCGGCAGCAATCCAGCTGCCACCCGAAGTCATTTTATAAATCCTGCTCGTATCAGGAAAAGATGCCGGGCCGCTTGCATACAGCTCCCCATTGTAAAATGCCATCGCCCGTACATCCATTGCTTGCCCGGTGAATCCTGCTGAACTGCAGCCGGTGGGCCAGGACATCCCGGGTATCTGTGTGACTCCTGCACCGGAAAAATAAAAGTCAGTCCCATTATTGGCCATCGTCATGGGGCTGCCGTTAAAACTGCATCCGACAGATGACCACGATTGAGCTGCTGTTTTTAAAGCCGGGTAAAACAGCACATATGCAGTTAAAAGCAATAGTTGTTTTTTCATTTTGAGAGTTGGTTTTGTTTATTTTAAAAACCGGGTTAATTTCAGCAGGCTCCGATAATTTTGTTGCCGGAATGCCTCAAAAGTAAAGCAAGCATATACAACGTGCAATAATACTTTAATATGAATTTTGAGAGAATGTCCTGGTATCTGGCGGTTGCCGGATTTTAAAAAAATGCGTGTAATAGTGGAGATGCGGGAGTCTTGATAATTATGGCAAAAACCCATGTTATGTTATTACCGCCCATTTCTTTGTTCGCTGTCAATCACATATCAGGTTACCTTCAAATACAATCACAGCCGTACCATATATTAAAACTTTATCATTTTCCAGTTCCACTGTCATAAAACCCGTTCGATGCGAAGATTGAAAAGCTTTCATCTTTTTCTTATTTAGTCTTGTTGACCAATACTTAGTTAAGAAAGTCTGAACACCACCTGTTACGGGATCTTCATTGGTCCCGGCCCATGGCCAGAAATACCGGTAATGAAAGTCGTATTGTTCTGTATTTGAAGGTGCAGTTACCAGGACCCCATTTATATTTTCGTAAGAATTTATTAAAGCGGTAAAGTCGGGCTTTAATGCTGCTAATATTTCAGCATCTGCTATTTCCAATAAGATTATTTTATTGTTTTGACTATATGAAGTATTGATTACATTTTCCAAACCCAAAGCCCGAAGCATTGATTGTGGCGTTGTCAATGGAGTTAAATCATACACAGGAAACTCCATTATGATATTCTCCGCATCTTTTTTTATTGCCAGGCGTAAATTTTCTCCTGTTATAAAACGAATACCGGGTGCGGATGTTTTCTCAAATATTATTTTAGCAGATGCAAGTGTTGCATGACCGCATAAAGGGATTTCCTTTTTGGGTGAAAAGTACCTGATGCTATAAGTGTCCGGACCCTCAGTTTTTTTAACAAAAGCGGTCTCTGAAAAGCCGATTTCACGGGCAATTTTCAACATTGTTTCATTGCTCATGTCATGAATGAGCATACATACTCCCGCAGGATTGCCTTTGAAAGGTTCTGCAGTAAATGAGTCAACAAAGTATGTTTTTACCATTACTATTTTTGTGTACCCGAAAACCTATAGGAGGTGGGTTTCATGTCAATTGAGTGGTCTTCACAGATTACGAATTGCTTTCAACAAAATACATATCAATTTCTCCTTTATTTTTCGCCTGAATTTTTCCACGATGAGTGCAGCTGAATTTACCTGCCTGTCCGGAAGGCAGGTCTTTCACTAATTCATAAGTACTTCCGCTGATATTTACCTTTCCTGCTTCTCCGCTGCTTTCCATGCGTGAGGCAATGTTTACGGTATCGCCCCAAATATCGTAAGCGAATTTTTTAACACCAACAATCCCTGCTACAACAGGTCCGGTGTGAATACCAATTCTTATTTCAAAAATTTCTTTGCCATTGTTTTTTCTTTCTTGTAAATGTTCCATCATAAACTTTTGAATTTCCAGCGCGGCTTTTACAACATCTGCTGCATGTGTTTTATTAGCAACAGGCAAACCTCCGGCACACATATATGCATCACCAATTGTTTTTATTTTTTCGATATTGTGTTTGCCAATGATGTTATCAAATGCTTTAAAGCAGGAATCAATTTCTGAAACTAATTCTGCAGGAGACAACTTTTCAGAAATTTGTGTAAAGCCCTTGAAGTCAGTAAACATTACTGTTACTTCGTCAAACTGTTTTGCATCGGCACTTCCTTTTTCTTTTAATTCTTCTGCCACTTCCGCGGGAAGAATATTGAGCAGCAATTCATCACTGCGCTTGCGTGCTTTTGAAATCTTGTTTCGCTGACGGTAAACAACTGCTAAAAAAATTAATGCGCCTGCAAGTGTAGCGGCAATAGAATTGCGAATGGTACGCTGAAGGATATCTTTCTTTTCCTGTTCGGCTTTGGCGGCTGCTTCCTTTTTATCGAACTCATATTGCATAGTAGTCTGCATTATTTTTTTTGTATTCTCATCATTGTGCAGCTTGTTGCCAAGGCGGACTGAGTTTTTATAATTTATATAAGCGTCCTTCCAGTTGCCTGTGGCGCTGTCGAGTAATTCCACACCTTCATAATACTGGTTACTTACTGATTCGCTCTGTATTTTTTTTGACAATGCAAGTGCATCGTCAAAATACTTTTTTGCTTCCGCATATTGTTTCAAACGGGTATAGCAGCCACCTATGGCAATATACAATTCAGCAGCGGTCTGGTAATCTTCTAAGGACTTTAAAGATTCAACAGCTGATAAATAATTTTTTAACGCTTCTGCATCATTGCCCAGGTCAACATAAAGACCTGCTATATTGCTGTAAGAGTTAGTTATAACCTGTATATCATTAATTTCTTTGCCTGTTTTTAATGAAAGCTCAAAATACTTTAATGCTTCACTGTAATTTTTGTGTTGCTGATGGATAGATCCAATCTGAATGTATGATTCACTCAGGTTAATTAAATCATTTACTTTCTTTTTCGGGACAATTGAACTATCCAGGTATAAAAGCGCCATAGAATCATTACCCAGCGCCCTGTAATCATTGGCTATATTGGACATGAGAATGGCTGTCAGATACTCATCTCCCAGCTGCTGGGCAATTCTCAATGCGGCAAAAGTATTTTTTGATGCTTCGGGATAATTGCCTTGCTGTTCATGTACCCATGCAATAAAATTATACGTATTGGCTGTTTCAAAAATATCCCCTGTTTCACGGGTTATGGCAAGCGCTTTGGTAAAATACTTTAAAGCTTCCGGGTAGTTGGAATGATCGGCATAATCCTGTCCAATAGCTGTCAAAGATTTTAGTATCCTCTTTTTGTCATTCATCTTCTCAGCAATTGTTAATGAAGCGAAATGATTTTTTAATGCTTCATCAAACTTATTCAGCCGCCAGTAAATTCTGCCTGTTAAATGCTTTACCTCATAAATTCCCTGTTGCCAGCTTAGTTTTTCAGCAAGCCTGAGTGCCGGCATTTCGTACTGTAATCCTTCTTCCGCATTGTAATAAATATGAAAATACATAATATTTATCAGTAGGTTTACTTTATTGGTATCTTCTTTTGCTTTAGTTAAGCAGGTAAGCAGGGAATCAATTTTTAACTGATCTGTATTTTGAGCATACAATGCCTGTGAAAGTAAAATACAGGAGGCCATAAGTAGAAAAGAGAAGCTGTGGTATTTTACTTTGTTCAACATTTTCTGTCTGTGTACCTTCAGGGTTTTTCTCCCGATAGTTCCCGGGATGCAGAGATCCTGAAGAAATCGGAGATAAAAATAAACTTTTTATGAATACAACAAATTGAGTTTATTTTATTTGAAGTACCCTGTGTAAAACATCCGCAAAATTTTCTGCTGAAGTATCATCCGCTGCCTCTTTCACACCATTCTTTAAAAAAGCACGAAGAAAAATAATATTAGTTTGATCTGCCAGGTATCTATTCTTTAAAAAGCTTCATCACCTTTCTTTGTTCCCCGTCATTTAGTTCAACAATATACATCCCCGAAGGCAAACCATTTACATTCATTTTTAAAGTATGGCTGCCGGGAGTTAGCTTGTTAAAAGATTTTGTCCGGGTAGTTTGCCCTAAAAAGTTAATGACGTTTACTTCAATAACAGATGACGATGAAACAGAAACGCTGATAAGAATTTCTGCCTGGACTGGATTGGGATAAATGGAGACTGATAAATCATTTGATGCAGGATTATTGAAACCGGTATTTAAAGGACAAAAAAGAGAAGACATAAATCCGGGTAAACCATGGGCTACTCCTGAAGACAAAGTAACAACAGTATCAGTAAAATTACAGGCTGTCCCCAGGCTGTCAGGGTTGTTAATACAGGCAAGGAAAGATTGGCTAAGCCTCGAAATATATATTTTACCATCCGGTCCGGTTTGCAAGGCAGCGAACATGGTGGCACCGCTATACATTTTGATGGTATCGGCAGAAGCAATTATTGCCGAAGGCGAACCTGCCAGCAAATTGTATTGTACCAGCAAAGCCGGTTGTTCCTGTGTGACATATAACCTTGAGCCATCTGGCGAAAATTCCACTCCGTATAAAGGCCATGTAGCATTAGGTATAAAATTTCCCAAATGAATTGCATTGGAAACTATGCCTGCTGAATTATCAAAATCAAAAAGCTCCACAAACGCATCGTTTGTCACTGTAAGCGCGATTTTATCCCCGCATGGTGACGCTTTCATAATACCTTCTTTATTGGCGCTAACCCCGGCATGAACAGAACCGGCAGTGGAGACAACAGGAACCGGGGTAATGCCGGCTGAAGTAACCAGGTAAGCGTAGAAATCTGCATTATTATAGGAATGACCAATTACCCATATGTCTGAACCGTTAGCATGACGCACGGCAGTAACTTTTTCTGTACTGGGACTAAACAGTTGTGTATTTTTATTTATAACATCTCCGTCACCATTATTTAAAGTCATGTCAATAACAGAATAACAAAAAAAACCAGGTAAGGTAAATTCATCAGGAGGAGTAAAGAGATAATAAAGCGAATCGTTGCCAGGGCAGGGAACAAACAAAGCGGATTGTGAACAAGTTGAGCTGCCATTAAGACCAGAACCATTTGGCATTACATTATGATTGCGATCCCAAATTGTAAAACCGTCTGAATAGAAAAGAAGATTTCCTGCGCTGTCTGACAGACTTGCACTACCTTCATTAGTTGACAGTTGACTGCCCGGTAAATCAGATGGCGGAACAGTACTGAACGTAATACCGGCATTCTGGCCGAAATACCAGTTATCAGCTTCATGCTGGGCATAGGAAGCCATACTGAAAATAAAAAATATAAAGCCGGAAATTATTTTCATATCAAATGTATTTATTTGTTAAATTTTAAACCTTGTAAATTTAGTTCAATGAAAATAAACATTTATTATAATTAACCTGAAAAAAAATGGATTTAAAAATGTTATTGAATTAATTGTGAAAAATTTGCTTTGCATTCATAAATTAAATTAGAAATTTTATTTACATCCCGAAGTTTTCACCTCCCGTAAAGTATGTGCGCAGGACCGCCCCTATAGGGGTTGGGGGTACGGAAAAGCCCGCGTTCCATTCTTAAAATTAAATTAAAAACTTTGTTTTCATCTCCGAACTACCAAAAAAGCAAAAGCAATGCGTAATGCTATAAAAAAAGCAAAAATAAAAGCCTCCTTAAAAGTGAGGTTTTTTATTTGTATTGCCTGGGAAAAATATTTATGATGCCTTTTTCTTACCGAGGCTTGCTTTAAGCATTTCCATCAGATCATCGGATTTGCGATGAACCACTGCCATTTTTTTCTTTTTGGGTTTTTTGCCTTTCGCTTTCGCTTCTATTGCTTTTAAAAGTTTTTGTGTATAGGTATCCTTGTAATTTGAAATGTTGAATTTTTCTGTAAGCTGGTCAATCAGCTTATTTGCCATTTCCACTTCCTTGCTTTTTGTTTTATCCGGTTTCGGCACTTTTAAATCTTCTTCACTGCGGATCTCTTCCTCAAAGCGGATACGGTTCAAAAGAATCATATCATGATAAGGCTTTACAACTACAAGTGATTCCCTGGTACGCATTACAAAGGATGCAATACCTACTTTTCCTGATTTCTTCAGTGCTTCGCGCAGTATTCCGTATGCACGTTCAGCGCCTTTCCCGGGCTCTGTATAATAGGGCTGCTCATAGTAGATAGATTCTATTTCCTTTTCATGCACAAAGTTTAATATTTCAATGGCTTTGGTTTTTTCGGGTGCCGCATCTTCCAGGTCTTTTTCATCCAGCACAATATAGTTTCCGTCATAATTGTAGCCTTTTACTATGGATTTAAATTCAACCTCTTTCCCTGTATTTTCATTTACCCTTTTAAAACGGATGCGCGAATGATCCTTACTGTCAAGCATGTCCAAATCAAGGCCTGAATCTTCAACTGCTGAATAAAGCTTTACGGGTATGTTAACCAATCCAAAGCTGATTGAACCGGACCAAATTGCTTTCATATCTTTATATTTATATTTTAAAGCGAAATTT
>DATEMK010000526.1:0-6042 GCA_035275625.1 Bacteroidia bacterium | reverse complement strand
AAAAACGAATTTCATAAAATATACTGTACGCTGCTTAACGGTATTGGCAGTGTCAGCATTAACCAGGAAATTAACAGGGAAGATATTTTTTTAAGCATGCGCTTTTATAATTCTTTTATACAATAATAATTCTGTGAGCAGCTACCTTCAAATCAGCCATCCGTCAAAAAAGATCACAGCGGATTGTATTTTACCGGGTTCAAAAAGTGAAAGCAACCGGTTGTTGATAATAAATGAACTGTCCGGAAAAAAAATCCAGGTTGAAAATTTATCTTCTGCTGATGATACCCAGGAATTAAAACGGTTACTGGCAAGCCCTTTCAAAACATTAGATGTAAAAGATGCCGGAACAAGCATGCGTTTCCTTATTGCCTACTTCTGTGTTATCAACAGGAATAAAGTTATTTCCGGATCGCAGCGAATGCAGGAACGGCCGATCGGAAAATTGGTAGATGCCCTGCGTTATATCGGTTTTAAAATTCATTATTTGCAGCGGGAAGGATTTCCGCCTGTTGAGGTTATTCCCACAGAGCGGACACATTTAAAATA
The DNA here is from genome assembly GCA_035275625.1 of Bacteroidia bacterium. Lineage (GTDB taxonomy): Bacteria > Bacteroidota > Bacteroidia > AKYH767-A > OLB10 > DATEMK01. The sequence continues at coordinate 5,493 of DATEMK010000526.1, read as the reverse complement.
TGAATTGAATGTGGAAGCCGATGAAAGCAGCCAGTTTATTTCTGCCTTGTTAATGATTGCCCCCGTTTTCCCTGATGGCCTTACTATCAGGCTTCAAAAAAGAATTGTTTCCAAATCATATATCAAAATGACGCTCGGAATTTTGAAAAAATGCGGGATAAATTCTACATGGAAAAAAAATGAAATAAGGATTGATCACCAAAAATACAGGCAGGTAACCTATAAAGCAGAGCCCGATTGGTCAGCGGCATCCTATTGGTACAGCATTGCAGCTTTATCAACGGAAGCACATATAGAACTGAAAGGGTTCAGAAAAAATTCTTTCCAGGGAGATCAGGTCATTTCAGAATGGATGAAAAATTTTGGAGTATCAACGCAGTTTACGGATGACGGAATTTTAATCAGGAAAGAAAGTGAGCCTGTCTTAAATGAAATGACTTTTGATTTTAACAATTCACCCGACCTGGCGCAAACTATTATAGTGCTTGCTGCTGCAAAAAATATTAATCTTAAAATGAAAGGCCTGAAAACATTAAGAATTAAAGAAACAGACAGGATTGCAGCATTACAAAAAGAATTAAGAAAGATTGGCGCTCACCTGGTTCAGCACAAAGCCGATTTTTATGAAGTAAAACCCAACTATAAAAACACATCTGAAAGAATAGAAACCTATAATGATCACCGGATGGCAATGGCATTTGCACCCCTTGCCCTGAACAGTGAAATAAGCATCATTCAGCCATCAGTGGTTACAAAATCTTATCCCGATTTTTGGAAGCATTTAAAAAATGCAGGTTTCGAAATCAAATAGAACCGGGCATGGTTTTGCGAATCCTTTTCACAAAAAGAATTATTCACTACCCGATCTTCTCCACTCAAAAATCTTGCTTGCAACAACAACAATACACGAGTAGGTGATAAAAAGAACGAGGAAAATTGCAATCGGGTTGCTTAAGATGCTGTCTATATCAAGAAAAGAGACAATTCCATCCACAAGATATACGGGAAAAAGCAGGATGTGACCAATAATAATTGCTATTTTCGGACTTTCGCCATTTGCGAAGTAAAAATGAGTAACACCAAACGCTATTATTGTGCAACCCATCATCAAAAGCGGGCTATTGCCGATTTTCAGAGATTTGAAGTGATTCATTTTATAATTTATTAATCTTTGGTTAACAATTACAATATGAAAAGCGGTGCAAGTTAGGAACACTTTTTTTTAAAAACAAATTCCCGTAATTATAATTTCGTAATGGATTTTCAAAATAAAAGCAAAATACTTGTCAGTTGTCCTCTGAAAATAACGCCATACCTGCAACAGGAGTTGATTCAGCTTGGTTTTCCGGTTATAGAAGAAAGTCATACTTCTATTGAAACAGAAGGAACACTTGCTGATACAATCAAACTAAATCTGAATCTTCGTACTGCGAACCGGGTTACTTTTCTGATTGATCAATTTTCTGCAAATTCCCCGGATGAATTATATGAACGGATAAAAACAAAAATCTATTGGGAAAACATACTGGATACAAATGGATATTTCAGCATTATGTCTTATGCAGAACATCCTTCAATTAATAATTCCATGTTTGTAAACCAGCGTTGCAAAGATGCGATTGCAGATTATTTTTTGGAAAAATTCAATGCCCGCCCTGATTCCGGTCCGGATAAAAGCAAGACCGTGATTTATGTTTACTGGAAGGATAATAAAGTTTCGGTATATCTCGATACTTCAGGAGAATCACTTTCCAAACACGGTTATCGCAAAATTCCTTTTCTTGCCCCTATGCAGGAATCTCTTGCATCTGCCCTGATTCTTTCAAGCAAATGGGATAAAAATTCCCACTTCATTAATCCCATGTGCGGATCCGGAACACTTGCTATAGAAGCTGCATTGATTGCAGCAGAAAGAGTGAATGGATTGTTAAGAGTAAATTATGGCTTTATGCACATCAAAGGATATGATGAATCAGTTTACCTTGAAGAACGGAAAAAAGCGAAAGAAAAAGTAAAACGGAAATTATCTTTTAAAATCATTGCAACTGATTATGATCCGAAAGCGATTGAAGCGGCAAAACAAAATGCAATGACTGCCGGTGTTGATCATTTAATTGAATTTAAAGTTTGTGATTTTTCGGAAACTGAAATTCCTGGTGGCAATGGTGTTGTGATGTTAAACCCGCCTTATGGCGACAGGATTGGAGAAGAGACAGAATTAGAACTGATATATACAAGTATTGGTGATTTTTTTAAAAAAAGATGCAAAGGATATACAGGTTATGTTTTTACAGGCAATCCGGACCTTGCAAAAAAAATTGGGTTAAAAACAAAACGGAGAATTGAATTTTATAATGCAAAGATTGAATGCAGATTATTGGAATTTGAGTTGTACGAGGGAAGCAGAAAGAAATTGAAAATTGAAGATTAAATTGCCACAGATTCACAGATTAATGAATGAACGTACCTGATCAATCTGTGTATCTGTGGCTAATATTATTTTTCTGAAATAGTTTTACTTTTATGCGCTGCTTTTAAGAATGAAAAAAACTAAAAAAGATAGTGCATTTAAAGAGCCGGTAATCTCAAAATCGCAGGGCGGTTTCATTGAAACCATCTTTAATTATCCTTATTTGCTGATAATTCTTTTTCCGATAGCCTGTTTTGGAAGAACAATTTTTTTTGAATTCCTGAATTATGATGATCAATTATTTATTGTTGAAAATAAAAAATTGATTAGTGATTTTTCTAATGTTTCAAAAGTATTCTCAACAGGAATATGGAGCTTCATACATTTTGTTTCCACGTATGATTACTACCGCCCCTTTTTAATTCTATCTATGATGGCGGATGCTCAAATGGGCGGCTCCTCCCCTGTTATTTATCACCTTTCGAATTTATTGTATCATGTAATTGCCTGCCTGCTCGTTTATCGGTTATTCATTAAAATAAATATAAAAAAGAAATCCTCTTTACTATTGACTTTGCTGTTTTCGGTTCATCCAATAGTAACGCAGGCCATAGCATGGATTCCCGGAAGGAATGATACTTTATTAGCAATATTTATTCTTGCTTCATTTATAAATTTCATCAAATACATTGAAACAGAAAAAATTGTTTTCCTGGTTTTTCATTTTGTTTTTTTCTTTTTCGGATTGCTTACAAAAGAAACGGCCGTTTTGTTGCCTGTGATTTGTCTTTTGTATTCGACTTTTATTTTGCAAAAAAAATTATTTTCAAAACACACATTTATTTGCTCATTTATATGGATAATCATTACGCTCACCTATTTTTATTTCAGAGCTAAAGCAATTGGAAAAACAGAAAATGAAGTTACATTGCAAATGTTACTTCACACTGTAATTTACCGCTTGCCAGCCATAGTTCAATACATTGGTAAAATGATATTGCCGTTTAATTTATCTGTAAAACCGACTCAACAGGATACAAGTTATTTACCGGGAATAATTTCCGTATTAATAATTACAGTTTCACTTTTCCTTTCGAAAGAAAAAAATTATAAGCAAATGCTGCTTGGTTTTATATGGTTCATTTTATTTTTAGCCCCTGTACTTTCTCTTCCCAAAATATTTAATGATAATATTTTTGAACACCGTGCTTATTTGCCTTTGATAGGAATGTTAATTTTGTTAAATGAATCTTTTGTTTTTAAAAATAAACCTTTTACAGGAAGGAATGGAATAATTATAAGCACGGTTGCTATTGTTATATTTTTTTTCATTTCTTTTAATCACAGCAAATATTTTAAAACAGCTTTTGTTTTCTGGCAGAATGCAGCTTTGAATTCTCCAAACGATTCTGAAGCACAGATAAATTTCAGCAGCCAGTATTTTAATAAAGGCGATAAGCAAAATGCAGAAATTTATATTCAGAAAGCATTAGCACTAAAGCCCGATATAAAAAGAGCCAATGCCGGGTTAGGCGCTATCTATGCCGACAGGGGTGAATTGGAAAAAGCGGAAATATACTATAAAGCGGAAATAAAATTGGGTTCGCGTTATATAGAAGATTTCAGGGGGTTAGGAACTGTATTGATGAATCTTAAAAATGACAGTGACGCTATTTTGTGTTTTGAAAAAGCATTATTGCTGGATTCCGCGGACAATAATATAAATTCAAATTTGGGTTTTCTTTATTTCACTCGTCAGAATTATGATGCGGCAAAAAAAATATGGGAACGGATGCTTCTCCTGTATCCAACCCAGTTGCATCTCCATGAAAATCTTGCCATATTATATTCCCGAACAGGAGATTTTGAAAAAGCAATTTCTTATGCCGTTGAAGAAGAAAAACTGGGAGGAAAAATGCCGGAAGGTTTTATTCAGATTATGAATGAGCAATTAAAAATGAAGGGGAAATAATTTTAATAAATTCCTTTGATGTATATGGCTGGTTTTATTCATTACTTATTTGGAAATTAATTAAAAATTAATTTGAAATAAAAAGAAGGCTTTCTCAGTTTTTCTCTTAAATCCAAATCATCAAACATGCAGGAAATGGTTTCGCGGAATGTTTTATTTTTTTCCGCTTTGTTGATCACAAAATTAAACAGCGAGGGATAATTGCAGAGCTTTTGCAGGGTGTGCGAAAGTTTTAATTCACTCCATAAGCGGTTATAAATAGTTTCATCATACCGCGATAAAAATTTTTCATCAAAACTGTTTGCTGCCAGGCATTCTTCAGCGACAGCGGCTGCCGTCATCCCGCAATACATGGCATTGCTGATTCCTTCGCCTGTAAAGGGATCAATAACCGAGGCGGCATCACCGGTGAGCAGAAAATTATTTCCTGATATTTTTCTTTTTTTAGAACCTAACGGCAAGCCCCAGCCGGTAATTTTTCCTTCAAGAGTTGCATTTTTAAAACGGTCTTTTATCGTAGGATTTTCTGCAATGGCTTTAAGCATGGCATCACGAAGATTCACTTTTTTTTTGCTGAGATTTTTTGAAAGCATTCCTGCCCCGACATTAGCAGTACCGTCTGCCAAAGGGAAAATCCAAAAATACCCGGGCAGCAATTCATGGAGAAAATGCAGCTCTATAAAATTCTGTTCATGCATGCCGGAAACATTCTTATAATACGCGCGGATGCCTCCGCAATAATGTTCAGGCTCAACAACTTTTCCGCCATATTTTTTTGCAATCACAGAACGGTCACCGTCTGCAGCAATCACGAGCTTTGAAAAAATATTTTTCGTAACCCCGTTTTGATTTATTGTTAATTCAAATCCTTCAGAAGTTTGATTGGCATCCATTAATTCAGCTGCTTGTAAAAACGTTGCGTACTGTTTATCAATCCTGCCGGCAAGAAAATAATCAAAGTCAATTCGTTTTGAAATAAAACCAGGGGCATAATCAACTTTGCTTGTTACGCTTTTAAAAGGGATATCTATGCTCTTTCCGTTCGGAGCAGCAAATTTAATTCCGAAGCTGCCGATACTTTTTTCTTTGTCATTTGCCAGTTCGTCAAGCA
>DATEMK010000525.1:0-4315 GCA_035275625.1 Bacteroidia bacterium | reverse complement strand
CCAGAATTTCGGAAGCATACAGGACACGATTGAAAATATTTTCCGCCTGTCAAATGACAGTGTCTGGATAGAAATAATAACCATAGATGGTCAGACTCAGAATTGTTTAAACTTAGTAACTCAAACTCCTGCTTACGGATTGACCAATATTGTCAGCAATGGCCCAAATTCACTGATTCTGACAGGAAAATTTCCGATTGTAAATCTTCCTAAGTTGGACAGTCTGCCTCTGTTGGTTAATTATGTTCGCCCTGTATTTCCTCCGGTGAATAACAGCGGAGTGGCGAATTCACCCGGAGATATTGTACAGCATTCAGATTTTGCCCGGAATGGGTTCAACGTAAAAGGCGAAGGAATAAAAGTGGGTGTGATTTCCGACAGTTACAATACTTTGTCCGGCAATCCTGCATTTACGGATGTTTCTAACGGAGATTTGCCCGGAATTGGAAATGCCGTGAATACAACTCCTGTCCATGTTATCCAGGATTTTCCATACGGTCCGCGGAGTGATGAAGGCAGGGCGATGATGCAGATTGTGCATGACATTGCGCCCAAATCACCCCTTGCTTTTCGCACAGGCTTTGTCAGTGAAGGAGATTTTGCGCAGGCTGTAAGAGACCTTAAACAGGATAATTGCAATGTAATAATTGATGATGTTACATTCATAACTTCTCCGTTCTTCCAGGATGGTGTTGTGGCAAAGGCTGTAGATGAAGTTTCAGCGCAGGGAGTTTCTTATTTTTCTGCTGCTGGCAATTACGCTTCAAAATCCTATCAAAATATATTTTCACCAGTGCCTGCACCGTTAGGAATTCCGGGTTCCGCTCATAATTTCGGTGGAGGGGACGTTTACCAGCAGATTTCACTTGTTCCGGGTACTTATACCATTGTTTTACAATGGCTGGATTCCATATACTCGCTGGGACAAACCCAGACAGGAACCAATAATGATATGGATATCTATCTTAGCAATGCTGCGGGAACCACGCTCTTTGGTTTTAACCGCGATAATACAGGAGGGGATCCTATCGAAGTATTATCATTTGTTGTAGTTGGTGGAAATGCATCGGCCAATCTTATTATAGCCAAAGAATCAGGTCCTAACAATCCTTCTTTTAAATATGCAGTATTCCGCGGTGACCTTGTGATTGATGAATATAATTCAGGAACCTCTACTATCGTGGGGCAGGCGAATGCGAACAGCGCTATGGCGGTGGGAGCAGTACGTTATAACAGGACACAGTCTTACGGATTCAATCCCCCGCAGCTTGAAACATTTTCATCCACCGGTGGAACACCTGTAAACGGAATTATCAGAAACAAACCCGAATTCTGCGCGCCTGACGGAGTGAACACCACTGTCGCTTTTGGCAGCCTTAATACGGAGAATGATGCATTTCCGAATTTCTTCGGAACTTCATGCGCTGCACCACATGCAGGTGCTGGAGCTGCATTATTGATGAGCGCTAAAAAGAAATTTTATAATCTCGGTATAAATGCTTCCCAGATGAAAACATTGCTGCAAAGCACGGCAACAAATATGGGAACACCGGGTTTCGATTTTAATTCAGGCTCCGGGTTTATAGATATCGGTGCTGCCATGCTTACATTTGCTGCTCCCACACCCGACCTGATTTCATTAAATTACGATACAACCATTACTCCGGGTTCGGTACCTCTTCCTGTTATTATTGAAGGCGACTACATGACCACACAGTCAGTTGTTATTTTCAGGGATGATACCTTACCGACTGCTTTCATCAGCACAACCCAGCTGTCCGTTACTATTCCAAATTTTTTCGGAAATCCTCCTATTTATGTTTATACGCCTCCCATTACGCCCAGCAACGCTGATGGAGGTAACTCGGACACTTTGTATTTCTTTACCCCTGTTAAAAAGAATGTAGTGATTACTGCTGAGAATAAAGTTAAAAAATTTGGTGAAAAGCTTCCTGTATTTACTTCGGTTGTTACTGTTAATGGCCTGCCTCCTTCAGCTTTCGGCCTTACGCTGGCCGGACTTGAGCTTAACAATATTCAATATACAACGCCTGCGACAAGTACCAGCAACACCGGAATTTATTTTATTCATCCGGATGCAGGACCTTTCAGCATCGGGCTTCTTGAGCTGTACAATTTTATCTTCACTGACGGACTGATTACAATTCAAAAAATGCCCCTCGCCATTACACCGAAGGAAATGACATTTATTTACGGTGATAAAATTGACGGTTCAGAAATTGAATTCGATTATGTTTATGATGATACAAATATTGAACCCGCAGAACGGCCTGCTTTTCTCACTTCACTAAAGGATACTCATTCTGAAAATATAACGGATGCAGTTGCTCTTGTAGATGACCAGGCAGAAGTTAACCAGCGGGGACTCGTGAATTCCGACCTGATAAATCTTAGCTTCATTGTCAGCCAGCGCGGGTTAGTGAATCAGAGAGGATTAGTCAACCAGAAAGGATTGGTAAATAATCTTCCTGTTTATGATACTACCAAAATTGTGGACATTGCTTTGGTTTCCATCTTCGATTACCAGGTTGATTCGCTTAACGCAAGTCTTGCAAGCGGATATCCGCTGGCAAATCAAAAGGGGCTGGTTAATCAAAAAGGCCTGGTTAACGGAACGGCAACGGTTAACCAGCGCGGCCTGGTAAATGGCTCACCCATTGTTAACAGTGCATCCACAGGTGATACCAGCGGAGCAGAAATAGTTGTTATTATAGATGAAGAGGATGCAAACGCTCCTGCTAATGACACACTGTATATTTTTAAATCCATAAACCTGATAACAGGCGTTAGCGTGGGCACTCACTTCATTGCACCTGCCGCATTGCTTTCAAATAATTTCGAAATCACCTATGGATTGAATACATACACTGTCACTCCTGCAACACTTACTGTTACAGCGGAAAATAAAACTCCGCTCTGTAATAGCCTTCCGGCTTATACATCTGCAATAACCGGTTTTCAATATGGTGAATCAGCGGCTGCAATAATTGCATCAGGCCCTGCCTATACACTGAATCCTCCGGCAGTTGGAATTCCGGCTGGCGGAACGTACCAGATTATTCCGGGCGGAGTTTCACTCATCTCACCTTCAAATTATACAGTTGCTTACGCAAACGGGATTTTAACGCAGCCATCTGCTATATCGGGAACCACATCCGTTACAGGAACCGGTTGTGGCCTCTCCACTGGTAGTGCAACCGTGATTCCCGGAGGCGGAACACCCGGCTATACCTATCTGTGGTCCCCTTCAAATTTGACAACACCCACTATTTCCAACCGTTCTGCCGGAACCTACACGGTGATGATTACAGATTCACATGGCTGTACCGGCAGTGCATCGGCCACCATAACAGGATTGGCTCCTAACGCCCCTGGGACTATTACCGGCCCGGTTTCCAATTTATGTAATGCCAATGGAAAAAATTATTCCATCAGCCCGGTTGCAGGCGCTGCTTCCTATACATGGACTGTTCCGTCAGGCGCAAATATTACAAGCAACCAGGGAACTTCAGTTACCGTAACATTCGGAAACGGATTCAATGTAGCGGGTAATGTTTGTGTAAGAGCAAATAATGCCTGCGGTTCCAGCGCATATACCTGTATATTTGTTTCACCTGCTCCTGCCCAGCCCGGTACTATTACCGGTTCAGCATCGGTGTGCAAAAGCAATGCTTCAGTACCTTATTCAATAGCTGCTGTTACAGGCGCAACCTCTTATACATGGACTGTTTCAGGCGGAGCCACCTTTGTGGGTAATACGAACGGAACTTCAGTAACAGTGAGATATGTAAATGCAAATTCCTCTACGGTAACACTGACGGTGAGAGCAAACAATTCCTGCGGGTCTTCTCCTATAAGGTCAAAAACGATTTCTGTAAACTTAAGCTGCCGCACTATTGAAGAACAGTCATCCGTTCAAAATGAAACACCGGTCAATCTGAATGTTTACCCGAACCCGGCTTCTGATAAGCTGAACATTTCTTTCTATGCAGCCGCAAATAAGAAATTCACACTCAGACTCACCGACCTTGCAGGCAAGCTGATCTCCATCGAAACGAATACTGCACAGGAAGGAAACAACCTTAAGGAAATGGATCTTGGCAACGTTTCAAAAGGATTGTATTTCTTAATTATTGAAATAGAAGGAACAGAAGCCAAAACAATCCGTGTGGCGGTTCAATAAAAATCGTTAAGCAGAACAAATAAAGCCGGGGACATTGTCTCCGGCTTTTTTATTGTGCCGGCCTTTTGAAGAAAAGAAAACCGGGTTTAGAAAATCGGAATAACCCGAAAG
>DATEMK010000524.1:0-10933 GCA_035275625.1 Bacteroidia bacterium | reverse complement strand
TTATTCCATCCTGTCACTGCTTAATCATTATTATTTTAAAACATACGCATTGGATTTAGGAGTTTATACTAATGCGTTGTATGATTACATCCACTTTCAATGGAATGACAGTTGCGTCTTTAAGGAAAACGCTGAAAATTTACTCGCTGATCATTTTGATTTGTATCTGATGATTTTCTCCCCGTTGTGTTTGGTTTTTAAAACATACACACTTTTGATCGTCCAGGTAATTTCTGTTCTTGCAGGAGGAATTGGGATTTACAAATATTTCACCGTTGTTAATAATAAACTTGCCCTGTATGCAACTGTTTACTTTTATTTGTTTTATGGAATTTATACTGCTTTAGCCTTTGACTACCACAGCAACGTGGTTGCTGCAATGATTGTTCCCTGGTTTTTTTATTTTTTTAAACAAAAAAAATATGCAGCCTCTTCTATAGCATTTGTATTTATTTTAATATCCAAAGAGAATATCTCCTTATGGATAGCATTTATTTGCCTTGGCTTATTGTTTGAATTCAGAAAAGATAAAATTTCCATTCGTTATTTATTCATTTTCTTTTCAATAACTGTGATGTATTTCATTTTTGTGGTTGAGGTAATAATGCCCGGATTGTCAAGAAACGGAATATATCCTCATTTTAATTATTCACATATCGGCAACAGTCCTTCTGAAGCATTGAAATATTTAATCATTCACCCGTCTGAAACTATAAAAACATTATTTGTAAATCACACAAATAATCCCGCTGGAAATTATGTGAAAGCAGAAATGCATCTGCTTGTTCTGTTTTCAGGTCTTTACATGTTATTCTTCAAACCCTATTATTTGATAATGCTGATTCCCATTTATTTTCAAAAACTATTTAATAATAATATTTCTATGTGGGGCATAAATGGTCAGTATTCCATTGAATTTATTCCCATTTTGACGATTGGCGCTTTTTCTGTTCTCAACGAATTTAAAAATATGAAACGAGCGAAAATTACTGCTATAGTCGTTTTAACAGGATGCCTTATTTCAACAATAAGAGTGATGGATCATACTGTTTTCATTAATACGGATACCGACAGAATAAGAATTTACAAAGCGGATCATTACAAGGGAAAATATAATGCAGATCTTGTTCATGAGCAGCTAAACAACATTCCCGAAACTGCAATTGTAAGCGCGCAATATCCATTTGTTCCCCACCTGGCTCTAAGGGATAATATTTACCAATTTCCAATAATAAAAGACGCAGAATATATTGTTTATTCTCTCAAAGAAAACACCTATCCTATCAGCAGGAAAGAATTTAATTCAAAAACAGACGCTCTTTTAATTTCGGGTGAATGGCTGATCCACTTTAATAATGAAGATATTGTAATATTGAAAAGAAAAAATGTTCAGATGAGCCATTGAAATATCTTCATTCACCATGAAAACTTTCTTTCTTTAGCTCTCAGAAGTCTTTTCCCATAAGATACTAATCATTGAATTCATCTTTAAATGCTCAAAATTCATTTCTCCTGATTATTTATTTTTTTTCGATTCAGCTTTAAAATCAGGTGATGAATTTATCGCAACTTTGCGCTCCTTTTTTAATGAAACCTTTTGACAAAAGTAAAAGCAACATACAGCGATATTTGGAAAATTTCCTATCCCATTATGTTAGGAAGTCTTGCCCAGACTATTTTGGGATTAACAGATACTGCATTTCTTGCCCGTGTGGGTGAAGTGGAGTTAGGCGCTTCAGGAATTGCGGGCGTTTTTTATTTTGTGCTCATCATGCTTGGTTTTGGAATCGGTATCGGTGCGCAGATATTAATTGCCCGTAAATCGGGCGAAGGGAAAATTAAAGAGATCGGAATTATTTATGATCATTCTCTTTTAATCCTGGTCCTCTTCTCGCTGGTGCTTTTAGTATTCCTCCTCTTTGGCTCGCCTTTTATATTTGATTCCATTCTTAATTCCGAAAAGGTAAAAATTGCAGCCAATGAATTTATTTCTTACCGCAGCTGGGGAATTATCGGGGTTATGATCACTGTTTCGTTTCGTTCTTTTTATACAGGCATTGCGGCCACACGCATCATTACTTACAGTTCATTCCTCATGACAGGAATTAATGTGGTGCTTGCTTATGCTTTAATATTCGGTCATTTCGGCTTACCGGCAATGGGCATCAGCGGTGCGGGGCTGGCTTCAGCTATTGCAGAAACCATTACTGCTATTTACCTTTTAGTATATACTTATTTCAAAAAGGAATTTAAGGTGTATGAATTATTTCAATTTAAAAAATCAGAAGCACTGGTTTTTTCAAGTGTGATGAATTTGTCAGCTCCAGTGATGCTGCAGCATTTGATTTCGATGGGCGCCTGGTTTTTGCTTTTTGTATTTATAGAAAAATTAGGGGAGCACGCGCTTGCCATTTCCAATGTGGTGCGCACCACTTATATGCTCATGATGACACCCGTGTGGGGATTTGCTGCTGCTGCAAACAGCATGACCAGCAATCTCATCGGACAGGAAAAAAAAGAGGAGGTATTGTCACTGCTGAAAAAAATATGTGCGCTCAGCTTAATCACAACTTCGGTGATGATTTTATTCAATACAATTTACCCGTCAGTTATGCTGGGTATTACTACCTCAGACCCTGTATTGATCCATGATTCCATCGGAAGCTTTTATATAGTGTGCGGTGCAATGGTTTTATTTTGCACCAGCTTTGTATTATTCAGCGGAGTATCGGGAACAGGAAACACTAAAGTTGCCATGCTGATGGAGATCGTAAATATTTTTATTTATCTTATATATGTATTTGTTTGTGCACAGGTAATTGGTGCAAGCGTGGAATGGGTATGGGTGGTTGAAATCCTGTATTGGCTGCTGATGGGTGTATTTTCTTATATTTACTTAAAAAGCAATCACTGGAAAAAAATTAAATTGTAAATATGGTTTCATCATTTAAATTTATCCTGCTTATCTCTGCCATACTGATAGCATGTTCCGGCTGCAAACAGAACATTGTGGCTGTTCAGCAGAGCACTCCTGCTGATTCTCCCCGAAAGGATTCAAAGCAAATTGAAGCAACTGTAATTGACTACAGCGAAGTGGACGGGTGCAGGTTTCTTCTTGAATTAACAAACAAAGAAAAACTCCAGCCGGAAAATCTTCCTGCTGAGTTTGAAAAAGACAAAATGCAAGTGATGATAAAATATCATGTCACCAATAAGAATACAGTTTGCATGGCAGGAAAAACTGTTTATATTGATTTCATAAAAGCAAAAACAGAATAATGCCTGAAAATAAATTCAAAATAGTTTTTCTCGGCACGCCTGAATTTGCAGTGCCGTCACTTGAAATTCTTTTGAAGAATAATTATGAAATAGCGGGTGTGGTTACAGCTCCCGACCAGCCTTCAGGAAGAGGATTACAAGTGACACCATCTCCTGTAAAAAAATTTGCGCATCAGCATAACCTCAAAATATTTCAACCTGGAAAATTGAAAGATGAAAAGTTTTTAAGTGAGATAAAAAATCTTAATGCTGACTTATTTATTGTAGTTGCTTTTCGCATGATGCCAAAAGAGTTGTGGAAGATGCCGCGGTTGGGAACATTTAATTTGCATGCTTCCCTCCTGCCCCAATATCGCGGAGCAGCGCCCATCAACAGGGCAATTATGAACGGAGAAAAAGAAACAGGAGTCACCACATTTTTTCTGAAGCATGAAGTGGATACAGGAAATATTTTATTTCGTGAAAAAATTTCCATCCGTGAAAATGAAACTGCCGGTGAATTACATGACAAACTGAAATTAATTGGAGCAGAACTGGTATTGAAAACTGTGAAAGCAATTGAAGCAAATAATTTCAAAGAAGTTCCGCAATCAGAATTGGCAGAAGAAAACGAACAGCTGAAAACGGCTCCTAAAATTTTCAAAGAAGATGGCAAAATAAACTGGAATCAAAATGTGGAAGTCATCCACAATCAAATACGGGGATTGAGTCCTTATCCCGGTGCTTTTACCGAAATCATTTCACCGGATCAGCAAACATACCTGGTTAAAATATTTAATTGTGAAAAGGAGATCTCTTCCATACTTTTTTCCCCGGGAAAAATTGAAACGGATGGCAAAACTTTTTTAAAGATTGCAGGCACAAACGGCTTTATTAAAATTCTTGAGCTTCAATTGCAGGGAAAGAAAAAGCTTTTCGCGGAAGAATTTTTGAGAGGTTTTAAAATTTCAAATGGTTGGACGGTTGCTAAACCCTGACTCTTATAACTTTTATTATAAACTATTTGGTGAACAAGTAAGGTTATTGCGAAATCAGCTTTTGAGAGTTTCTTTGTTAAGATTTAAAATCCCGGCCTTAATAAATTCGCCTGGTTGAAAATCAATTAACCTTTGAACAGGTAATATATTTCGAATTTTAATTTTGAATCTGACAATAAGTGATCTACGTTTACTTTAAATTTACAAAAACAGAACTGCCGTTTAATGAATAATCAGCATAGATAAAAAAATTACCTGGTCATGAAAAAAATATTTTTTTTAAACTTCAGACTTCACCTGGTTTCAAAAAATAGTTTCTGCCAAAATACGGGAGGTTTTAAAAATTATTTACACTTCGATGAAACTTTTGTTCTTTGAATTACTCTTATTCATAAATAACCTCTTCAAAATTAAATATTATGAAAACAATTCTGATTTTCCCGCTTCTGTTCCTGGTATTAAATTTTGCGCATGCACAATATTGGATGCAGCGGGGAGGCGGGTTAACGATTGACGAAGGAATGGATATTGCTTCAGATGGCGCAAATAATATTTACACAACGGGATATTTTACAACCTCTGCAACTTTTGATGGCTCGATTATTAACTCTGCGGGGCTCGATGATATTTTTATTGCTAAAACAAACACTGCGGGAAACCTTCAATGGCTCAAAAGAGCGGGCGGATTAAACATTGATAAAGCATTATCGATTGATGCGGACAATTCAGGTAATATTTTAATCACCGGATTTTTCTATACTACTGCAGATTTTGACGGGCAAATTATTACCTCTGCCGGACAGCAGGATATTTTCATCGCAAAGTATAATTCTTCAGGCACATTGCAGTGGGTAAAAAGAGCGGGCGGCACAGGCAGTGATGCAGGTAACGGAGTAACATTTGATAATTCAGGAAATGTGATTGTGACGGGTGAGTTTTCTGGAAGCTGTTCATTTGGCAGCACTACTTTAACCAGCCAGGCAGGTTCTATCGATGTATTCACTGCGAAATACGATAATAACGGAAATTTTCTCTGGGCAAAAAAAGGTTCAGGAACATATACCGATCGCGGCACAGATGTTTCAACCGATGCAAGCGGAAATATTTATGTAAGCGGAATGTTCAGCGACACCATCACTTTTGACGTGCAGCATAATAATCCGATGTACAATGCCATGTTTCTGATTAAATACAACGGGTCAGGAGCAGAACAGTGGTTTCGATGGATGGGAAGCGGAACAGTCGTAAACATGGGAGGAGTTGCAGTTCATAACAGTGATGTGAATATTACAGGAAACTTCAACGGTACATTATATTTTTTCGGAGGAGTCACAAATCCCACTTTAAGCAGCAGCTATCAAAACGATATTTTCGTTTGCAGGTTTGACCTTTCGGGCAATTTGGTCTGGTCCCATGCGGATGGTTCCACTGCTTCAGTTACAGCGGAGGCAATTGGAACAAAAACCAATGGTGAAGTAATTATCGGAGGTAATTTCAGATGCAGGTTTTCATCTTTTTCCGTTCAATATGGAAATGGTATTTTTTGCAGCATTGGTTATCTGGATACGTATGTTGCCTCTTACGATAATTCAGGAAACTGGATGTGGGCAAGGCACTATGGCGGTCAGCAAAATGATTATTTGTTTGGACTGACGGTTTTGCCCAATAATTCAATTGCAAACACGGGCAGTTATATAAGTCGTTTTTTCTCCACATTTGAACCTGGCTCCTTTACACCTCACGGAATAAATGGAATGGACTATAGTTATGTACCTTTAGGTAATTTGACATATTGTTCTGATAATAACTATACCGATTTTGTTTATTTTTATTCTTATGGCAACAGTGATATTTTTATTAATGCAAATATTGATATAAACAGGGAGCCTTATGATTATTTCCAAAGAACCGGAACTTCATGCGTTCGTCCCTTCAATGATGTATGTATTGGTAACAGCCTTCCAAATCTGAGCTGCCAAGACACCATCTCAATATGTGGAAGTTCTACTCTCGGAGTTGATTTTAATACTCTTTATGATTTAGATCCTGATTTTAATTATTTATGGAACACGGGCTCAACAGTAAGCAGCATCAATGTCTCGACATCCGGATATTATAATGTTAAAGTAACTACAGTTGATGGGTGCTTTACAAATCGTGATACTATTTATTTTTTGTCTCATCCGAATCCTGCAAAACCTTTAATAACCGATAGTAAAGGAATTAATATTAATGCATCTGTTACGCAACCTATTCCGCTTTGTCTTCCTGATTCAGTGACCTTAACTTGTCCGAATGTCGGCACTAATACTGTGCAATGGGATAATTTTCCCATAGGTCAAAATCCTGTAACCGTGAACACCGGGGGTTATCATTACTGTACATTAACTAACCAGTTCGGATGTGTCAATTCAAATTACGTTGAGGTAATTGTTGGAAATGCGCTCCCTGCAGTTCAACCGAGAATGAGATGCCTTGAAGATACCGATAACAACGATACAATTGAATTGTGCTTCGGTGAGCATTTCACAATGTATCTTTACGATCAGCTTTCAAACCCCGGTGGTACTATCATAAATTGTTTTCCAGGCATGAGCAAAGCTAAATGGACATCGGGCGCGATATTATCATACGGTACACCTTCCTATTGTTCACCCTCCACAAATTATTTTACTCCGGCACAAGTAGGAACTTTTTTTGTAATCATTAACGCATGGATCATTCGCAGCAATCCCTGTGATACTGATTCGGTTTTTTGCAATAAAAGTTTGCATGTTATTGTCCATCCCACACCAACAGGCAGTTTAAGCATAGCAGTAAATGGTCCTTCTTATATTTGCTTTGGCGATTCAGCCATGCTGATCGCAACTCCTGATACTAACAATTATCATTGGTCAACAGGGCAAACAAATGATACAATTTACGTAACACAGCCCGGCACTTATTCGGTTTCTACTTCACTGGTTGTTACAAATTCTTTCGGATGCAGCGCAACGCTTAATGGTTATGGCAGTATTATAGTCTCATTCTATCCGCAGCCAAATGTTACCATGATTCCCGCTAACGGATTAATATGCCCGAATGATTCTGTAAAGTTGATCTGTTCAGGCACCGGCATTTTTCAATGGCAGGGCCCTAACGGAAGCATAGGGACAAATCTCAATACAGTTTATGTAAACACTCCCGGTTTTTATTATTGCATCCAAACGGTTGCTCCCGGATGCGACCTCGTATCCAATACGGTACAGGTGACTCAATACAATATTCCTTTGATCATTGCATTTCCAAGCCCGGCATTTTGCACCAACACAACGGTAACACTTACGGTTATAACAAATCCCGGAAGTGTAATTCAATGGCTGCCTCCGTTGTCAGGGAGCGGCATCAGCCAGACCGTTACGTTACCCGGCACCTATCATTGTAATGTTACCTCGTGCGGGATACTCACACCTTTGAGCTTTACTGTTTACCAGGATTCAGCGGTTGCGCAGATCCAGGCAGCGAATACTTCCTTAAGTTTTTGCAGCGGAGACTCGCTTTTGCTTTCCGCTAACACAGGAATGTCAGGATATTTATGGCTGCCTTCCGGAGATTCCGCTTTAAATTTCTATGCATCACAAGGCGGAAATTATTCGCTGATCACCACCAGTACACATGGTTGCAAAGACACCGCAAGTATTACGATTACAGAAATTCCAAATACACTTACAGCACCTGAAGTTTCTGATACCGTGATTTGTGCGGGAGACTCTGTTTTAATTATCGCTGTCAGCAATGATCCGGTACACTGGTCAGCATCTCCTGCATATTCAAACATTTTTTATACCGGGTACGCGTTTCAAACTTCCTCCTTAATACAGCCGGTTACTTATTACCTGTTCACAGAATCAGGAGTTTGCCGGAGTGATTTTGATTCGGTGGTAATTTCAATTGATGAACATTGCAATACTATTTTTATTCCAAATGTGTTTACTCCGAATGGTGATGGCATGAATGATTTCTTTCCCGGATTTCCCGGACACTACAAACTTGATATAGAAATATACAACCGGTGGGGAAATGTAATTTACAAGGGTTCACAAACATTAACCGGGTGGGACGGGTATGCAACAAATGGTGAATGGGCTCCTGACGGAACGTATTATTATGTACTTGCTGCTCATTTTTATGACGGATCCGACTTCAGGCAAAAAGGATTTTTGACATTGATCAAAGATTGAATTTATTTTTTCATTGTCAACCAGATAAAATATACCGTAAGGAAATCTTGGAATAAGTGAACAACGAATATTTTTATGCTTAATCTGAAACATAAAAGGATTTTTGACAATAGTCATTAATGCGGCATTTGCACAGAGCAAAAAATCATCACCTAGTCCGGTCCGTTGTTTTCGTACCATTTCTAAACTTTAGTTGTTTGTATTTCTGCCCGCCTGCGAATTATTAAAACATAATTCATTTGCCAGTGATTCTTTTTTTCACTTCTTCCCAGGAAGAGCCTTCATCAGGATTTTTGCTGTAAGCTGCTAATTCTTCTTCAAGAATTTTAACTTGCTCAGGATTTAATTTGTATTCCTGGCTGGAATCATTGGCAATACTATCCCATATTGCTTCTACTAATAAGATGCGCTCAGGAATACTGAGTTTTAAAATATCGTTGAAGATTGGTGCCATTTATTTTAGTTTTGTTAACCAAAAATAAAATTTATTCTTTTATGAAGTGCTTCTTTCTCTTGTGGTATTAACAACTCATTAGCTGAAAACTTTTTTAAATTTAAAAAAGTGCATTTCGTTTTCTTTCCAATTTTGCAATGTGAAAAAAATTGTTGTCTTCACAGGAGCAGGCATCAGCGCTGAAAGCGGTATAAAAACTTTCCGCGATTCGGGGGGATTGTGGGAAGAGTATGATATTAATGAAGTGGCTACCCCGCAAGGCTTTCAGAAAAACCCTGAATTGGTTTTGGACTTTTATAACCAGAGAAGGAAGCAGGTGGTGAATGCATCTCCAAACGCAGCTCACAAAGCGCTGGCAGAACTTGAAAAAAAATTTGACGTACAAATCGTCACACAGAATATTGATGATCTTCACGAACGTGCAGGATCAAAAAAAGTGCTGCACCTGCATGGCGAGATAATGAAATCAAAAAGCACACGCTTTCCTGAATTAATTTATGATGTTAAAAACAATGAGATTAAAATGGGAGAATTGTGTGAAAAAGGATTTCAGCTGCGTCCGCACATCGTTTGGTTTGGTGAAATGGTTCCGATGATGGAACCTGCCATTGACATGGTTTCCAACTGCGATGTACTTATTGTTATCGGGACTTCGTTAGATGTTTATCCCGCTGCAGGATTGGTCAATTACGCTTCAGAAGATGCAAAAAAATATTTAGTGGACCCGAAAGCAAAACGTCTTCCGTATATTTCAAATCTTGAACTGATGGAGACAACCGCAGGGGAAGGCGTGCCTTTATTGGTGAAAACGCTATTAGGCGGCCAGGTAATTGAGTAACTAAATTGATGGGATAAATCAGAATTTCTAAACTTTCAGAATAAAATGTTCAGCTCCGAATTTGTACAGACCGATATGTTTAACTGGGTGGTCCTTCCCATTCTTATTTTTTGCGCACGCACCTGTGACGTTACATTAGGGACACTCCGGAATATTTTTCTTTCAAAAAATATCCGTTACATCGTTCCGTTTCTCGGATTTTTTGAAGTGCTTATCTGGCTGCTCGCGGTGAGCCAGACTATAAAAAACCTGCACAATGTGATGTGCTATATTGGTTTTGCCGGTGGATATTCAATGGGCATTTTTGTGGGAATAAAAATTGAAGAACGGCTTGCTCTTGGTAAACAGGTATTAAGAATTATCACAGCACACGATACCGCCTCGCTGGTTCAGAAGCTGAATGAAAATAATTTCGGTGTAACAATTATTGACGGACACGGCTCCAAAGGCCCGGTGAAAGTGCTGCTGACCGTTATAAAGAGAAAGGATATGGAATATGTAGCTAAGCTGATTAATGACCATCATCCGAATTCTTTTTATTCCATCGAGGACATCCGTACTGCCAATCAGGGTGTTTTTCCGCGAACGGCAAGTGAATCAAAGCTTGCTTATCTTAAGAGGGTATTCCCGGGGATGAAATCTTTCTAAGCAGGATGGATTATGTTAACCGGCTAAATGGGTAATCGGGGAAATTTTCATAAATTTGAACTGACAAATGAGCCCAAAAACAAAAAGCGACAGGAAAAAGCTGATGGATTTTTCGCGGATTGAAAAATTCCATCCTTATAAAACTTTTCTTTTTTTCGGATTGCTGGGAAGCACAGTTGTTTTTATGTCCATCACTTTTCTATATCTTGTGAGTTTATCAAAAACATTGCCTCTTGAAAATTTTAAATTGCCTAAACCGTTTTTTCTCAGTGCGCTTCTTCTTTTATTCAGCAGCTTTTCTGTTTCCAAAACTGTAACTGCTTTTAAAGAAGATTCATTAAAAAACCTGGTGCTTTCACTGGGGGTAACCTTACTATTGGGATGTTCAGTTGCCGCTTCGCAAGTTTCAGGATGGATAAAATTATTTGATTCGGGATTCATGCTGCAAACTCATGCCCGGGTTTCTTACCTGTACCTCATTTCGGGAATTCACTTCCTGCACATTTTTATCGGCTTA
>DATEMK010000523.1:0-4145 GCA_035275625.1 Bacteroidia bacterium | reverse complement strand
TTTGTTTATGATTTTCGGATCCATCATTCTTCCAGTTCTTCCATTTTACTTTTCAGCCAGCCAATATCAGCAATCTGTGAATCAGCGGCAACGGAATTTTTTATTTTCTCCAAAGAGTAATTACTTCCTGATTTAATTTTTTCCAGCCGTTTCACATGCTTTACAAGGTTTGAATAAATAATGCGCTGGTAATCTGAAATTAATTTTGACCTGCGCAAATAAACACTGAATGTGCTGATGAGCGAAAACAACGGCTCGGTTTCTTCAATCTCATAATAAATTTTTAACAACAATGATTTAGAATCAAGGTGATAGTACACATCTGTAAATTCAACGGTGGTTAAGAGTTTTAATGCTTTGCGAAATTCATTTTTTGCAAAATATAGCCGTGCAAGATTATAGTTGACAGAATTTTTTCGCAATTCTTTATTCAGGTATGTGGAATATGTTGAAATGAAATTCTCCGTCCATTCAAATTCATTTTGCCGCAAGGCGATTGCCACAATGTTTTTAAAATGAGAATGCCCCAATTCTTTGTTCTCAAGAATAATTTTTTTGTCAAGCATCAGCTTGTAAATTTCAAAAAGCTCTTTCAGGTATTTGGTGTTGCCTGTATTGATTTTCCGGATGCAATAGTTTTGAACGAATCCATACATATCTCTTAATTCATTTATGGAAAAACCGGTTTGCTGATTTAAAAGAGATTTTAATTTATGATAATGCTTTTCATTTGAATGTTCTTTCAGTGTGAGCAGAATTTGAAAATAAACGGAGATGACAGGAACGTGGTCAAAAGATTTTTTATTGAGATAATCAATGATGAAATCAAGAAACGGAATCTTGTACCCCACCTGCACAATGTTCTGGCGGTTTAAAATTTCGCAGCCATATTTTAATTTATTACTCAGGTAATAAATATCAAGGTTGTCAGAAAGGCTTTGCAGGCTGGTGTCAATGGCGCGGTTGTCTTTTAAAGAAGTGAATTCATAAGACAGTTCGTCATAACCTAACTGCCGTTTGTAAAACTTCAGATCGCGATGAGAGGAATTTTCCTGTTGCTCATAACCTATTGTTAAATGCTGCTGAAAATATTTATCATGATTTTTTTCTTTTAGCTTTTGCAGCAAAAATTTCTTTTTATAAAAAGTTTTTTCTTCAAACACAGAATACGCCAGGAAATCCTCCAGCAATAAAGTCAGATCGGTCATCACATATCTTAACTTCTGATGGTTGAATTTTTTATTCTTGAAAAGTTTTTTAAAAATCTTTTCAAAAGTAATTTCACTTTCTTCAAACTCCGGATGTCCGTGTATCAAAAGCTCAAGAAGCTTTGTTACGGATTCATTGACATTAAAAAAAGGCGAAACCACATACTGCTGAAATGATTTCAATTCCCAGGGAGAAAGGGATTTCAACAATTGAATAAGCTTTGTTTCGTTCATAATGTGTACAAACCTAACAGGTTTTCAAGTGCATTATTGTTTGGGGTGAAATTAAACCTTTCCGATAAAATACGTTATAAAAAGTCATTATTATTCATAATTAACTCTAAATTTAAACTTTAAACTTTAAATTTTAAACTTTTTTAATCCGATAAGTGCCAAAAAATGTTTTTGTTATTAGCTCTTTGCGGATGTTTCTTTGTACCGTGAATTACTGTCTGCTAATGAAAATGAAAAGAAACAACTAAATTTATACTCTTATGAAAAAGATATTCTTCCGTCATGGCTTTCTTCTCACTTTGATTTTAATTTGTAAATCAGTCCATGCACAGCAAATTTTGTTTAGTAACCTGATTTCGCCTGCCCCGATTGAACAATCCGGGAATGCGTTAAATATACGTCTTGAATTTTTGAATAACTCCGGAAGTACTCTTACCACTGCAAACTTTAATTATTCTGTTAATGGAGGAAACCCAACTGTCCTTCCCTGGACAGGAAATTTGGGAGCGGGAAGTTCTGATACGATAATTTTTTCTCCGTTCGTAATTCCAACCGGACAATATTCACTTTGTTTTTGGACAACAGCGCCATCGTCAGATACAATTTGCTATACTTATGTCGGTTCTAATTCTATTATTACCCCTCCCTTTAGCGATGATTTTGAAGCGCCATCTGAATGGGCTTCTTCGCTTGCTATTCCAAATTATTTATCAGGATGGCAGGTTGGTACTCCGAATTATGGCGTAGTTAATACACCACACTCGGGAGCAAACAGCTGGGTTATCGGGCTTGATTCCGGCTATGAAAATGCTATGCAATCTTATTTATATTCTCCATATTTTAATTTTTCAAGCGGTAATAATTTGCAAATTTCTTTTTGGCAAAACCGGCATACAGAGGTCACAAGGGATGGAGCATGGCTCGAATATTCATTAGACAGCGGTTTAACATGGAGTGTTTTGGGCACCTTCAAGGATACAAATGCAACGAATTGGTATAATGATTCTCTTTACCAGGGCAATAATTTACATGCGTGGGACAGCGCTTCCAATGGATGGCGGCAATCTACTTATGAATGGCAATTAGGTTCATGGCCACTTGTGCAATTAAGATTCGGATTTTATGCGAATGCTACAGGTACGATGGACGGAATAGCCATTGACGATTTTGCCATTGATTCCTGTAATATATCGGCAAATCTTATCACAACTAATATTTCCTGTTTTAATGGAAATGATGGTTTGTTATGTGCCAGCGTTTTAGGCGGAGCAACTCCTTATAGCTATTTGTGGAGTAATACCTCAACAACACAATGTATAACAAATCTCTTTCCGGGGATTTATTCAGTAACTGTAACTGATTCTAATAATTGCGTGATTTCAATTTCAGGTATTGTAACGCAACCAGCCTTATTGAACGACTCAATTGTTGTAACAGATGCGACCTGCGGTGTTTCGAACGGAAACATTATTGTATATGCTTATGGCGGTACAGGTCCATATTCCTATCAATGGTCAAATGGAATATCAACACAATCCATAACTAATCTTTCTCCGGGTATTTATACTGTCACGATAACGGATGCAAACGCATGTATAAAAACAGATCAGGCCACAGTTAACAATATCGGGGGACCAGTAATCGTCATTGATTCTGTACAAAATGTTTCCTGTTTCGGAGGTAATAACGGAGCAATTTATATTTCTGTATCCGGAGGGACTATTCCATATTCTTATATATGGTCAAATTTTAATACCACACAAGACTTGCAGAACATTCCTGCCGGAACTTATACAATTACTGTTACCGATGCAAACATTTGTATGGCTATAGCTTCTATTACTTTGAGCTGTGATTCTGTCTGGCCGGGTGATGCTAACTATGATGGAGTTGCCAATAATCTTGATTTATTGCCCATAGGTCTTGCTTATGGAAGCACGGGCACAATTCGTCCCGGGGCAACCAATAACTGGACCGGACAACCGGCAAATGATTGGGGCCAAAGCATTCCATCAGGAACCGATTATAAACATGTTGATTGCAACGGTGACGGAATAATTAATGATGCAGATTCTGTTGCAATTATTCAGAATTACGGACAAACTCATCCATTCAAATTGTTACCCACAGTGCAAAACTTACTTGATCCGACTTTATATTTTGATATAGTAGTTGATACTGCGGGAACAAGCCAGCAAATTGATGTTCCGCTTATGTTTGGAACCTCAACTATTCCTGCCGACAGTATTTACGGATTAGCTTTCACCGTGAATTATGATACCGCTTTAGTAAGAGCGGATTCTGTCAACATTGATTTCACAACTTCATGGATAGGAACTATCGGAACGGATATGATTACACTTCAGCATAATGATCCGTTGAATGGCCAGTTGCATGTGGGGATGACAAGAACTGATCATAATAATATTTCCGGCTTCGGGCAGATTGCAAAAATTACAGTCGTGACGGTGGATAACGTGTCCGGAAGAATGGCCTCTGTCCCCTCATTATTCGATACACTTACTTTCACACTTTCTGATGTTACTATAATTGATAAAGATGAAAATATAAGAAATGTAACTATCGGTGGAGATACTTTGATTATTCAAGATTCTACTACAACGGTTCATGAAATTTTATTTTCTGAAAAAGTAAAAGTTTATCCGAACCCTGCGAAAGATAAATTGTTTGTTGAAATTCCGC
>DATEMK010000522.1:0-9549 GCA_035275625.1 Bacteroidia bacterium | reverse complement strand
TTGGTAGAATACAAAGACGATCAGCCTTCTGAAAGTCCCGTCAGGGACGAAATATTCATCTTTTCGGACACCCTTGTTTCCTAAACTCTGGATGGCAGTTCGATTCCCCGTCCGACTGGCTTCAGCCGGGCGGATGCCCGGGACTACTGATTTTTCTTTGCACCCCACCCTGGTTTTTTGTTTTGAAAAAATAGTTGTCCATTTTTCGGTTGTTAAACTTTTGCAATGGAGTTAACTTTGCATCTTAAAAATATAACCGGATGCTGACTGAAAGAGTAATGTATAAAGCGCTTGTTGAGAAAGATACTTCCTATGAAGGGTTGTTCGTGGTTGCAGTTAAAACAACGGGCATTTTTTGCCGTCCCGGCTGCACAGCGCGCAAACCTAAAAAAGAAAACGTAGCGTTTTATAAAACATCCAAAGATGCCATCCTGCATGGTTACAGGCCGTGCAAAGTGTGTTATCCTCTCGAAAAACTCGGAGAAACCCCTAACTATATCCGAAAAATCCTGAATGAAGTGAACGGTAATCCTGCGAAAAAATTTAAAGATTATGATTTACGTACGCGGGGAATTGAACCGGCTAAGATCCGAAGGTGGTTTAAGAAAAATCATGGAATCACATTTCATTCATACCAGCGCATGCTTCGCATCAATACTGCATTCAAAAAAATACAAAACGGTGAACCGCTTACTTCTGTCGCGTATGAAACCGGATATGAATCACTGAGCGGCTTTAATGACTCGTTCAAATCTGTGATGGGTGTTTCGCCTTCCAATAGTAAAGAGAAAGGAATTATAAACCTTACCCGCCTGGAAACCCCGGTAGGGCCCATGATTGCCTGTGCAACGGAACAAGGGATTTGCCTCCTCGAATTCAGCGACAGAAGAATGCTCGAAACAGAGTTTAAAACTTTGACAAGAATATTAAATGCCACAATTGTCCAGGCAGAGAACAAGCATTTTGTTTTGCTCCGCCAGCAGCTCAATGAATATTTTGAAGGTGCCCGAAAAGAGTTTACTGTTCCTTTATTTACTCCAGGCTCTGAATTTCAGCAGCAGGTATGGAAAGAATTGCAAACTATTTCTTACGGTTCAACACGCAGTTACCAGCAGCAGGCGAATGCCATTAAAAAACCGAAAGCTGTTCGTGCTGTTGCGAATGCAAACGGTATGAACCGCATTGCGATCATTATTCCCTGTCATCGTGTGATAGGTTCTGACGGACATTTAACGGGATATGGCGGAGGTTTGTGGAGAAAGAAATGGCTGCTCGAGCATGAACAACAGAACAAACAGTTGAAAATAAAATACGGGGCAGCGGTATAATGGTGTTCTATTGATGCTTTTTTGATTTTCCGCAGTATCTTTTAATCTTCCAACATCTCATTCCTTTGCTCCCGGCATTTATCCCGTCCAGATAATTATCAGGATTATCGGAGAGGGTTAGGGGTTTTTCAGCTGCATCTGTTTTAGTAGACAGTCCCTTCGCATCAACAGTTAAAAAAAACAACCATTAACTCCGCCATTCATGGCGGAGAATAAAATCAACAAATCAATCGGCTTCAGCCATGGTATTCAAAAAAGGAATTTAAACTTCAATATAAATAAAGTCAATGATTTTCATTTACTTATGCATTAAATAAAAACATTTTAACAAAATATTAGATACTTTACTTGATTTTACAAATAAAGTGTAGTAATATTGCACAAAATTTTACTAAAGTATAGATAACTAGGTAATGAAATATGTAATTGACATTAATCAAAAACATGCAGAATCAATCCAGGATTTAATTAATAAGGGTGATTATAATTCAATATCCCAATTTGTAAATGTGGCTATCGAGAATCAAATTCATTTAGAAACATCGGATGCAAAACCAATTTCAAACAATATTGAATCTGAGTCCATACCTGAAACTAAACAGAATAACACTATTGAAAGCAAATGGGAAACCTACAGAATAAACAATATCACTTCTCACCCTCAAACGGTTCCCTATCCTGATCCATCCGGTATAGTTTTAACATCAGCCGACAATGAACCCAAACAAATGTGGATATGGGGACAAATCAATAAAATATTGCCTGTAAAAATTGGACTCCGCGTGCTTTATAAAGAATTGGAAAATGATAAGTACATAGAGATGGACAATTTTCTTAACAAAGCACTTCAATTCGCTGTTAAAATAAATTATGCGATTCAGAACTATGAAATAAAACTCTCTAAAACACGAAGCGAAAAAATTTCTGCCGGTTTGCCTGATATGGAAAAGAAGAGCCAGACACGATATAAGTCACAGTTTTTGGTTTATTCCAGAAAAGATTCACTGCTTGATGGTGCAATGTCATTATTAAAGTTTATAAATGTTGATATAGAAAGCAGAAAAGGCAAAATTCTTTTAGGACTAACCCAATCAGGAGTTGAGTTCGCTGAAATTTCAAATCCTTCTTTGGATAATTCCTCCTTTGAACAAAGTCTCAGTCAGGAAGAGATTGATTATTATTTGAAACATATTAAAACCAACGTACCCAATGAGCATAATGCGATTAAATGGCTGCTTAATAAAATCAATGAAGGTTTTAATGAACGGGAAGCCATTAAAAAAGAAATGAAAAATGAATTTCAAGAATTATGGAATGCTTCTGATGCCGTTATAAACACACAAAGAGCTGGCTTAACCTCACGGATTACTGAACTGCGGTTGCTTGATAAAGAAAAAAATGGAATATATGTAATATATCATGTAAGTGATTCAGGAAAATCATTTTTAGAAAACAATTAACAAGTTTAAATTTTAAATCTCAAAACTATGTCTTGGCATTTTAATGTACGAAAAAACGATGCAGGCTTTGATCCAAATTCATCTCGTAGGAAAGATTTGGGAGAACATTCCATCAGAACATTTACCAGAGAGTTTGACCAAAACTCAAATGATGTTCCTTTTCACAAAGACCGCCCTGTGATTTTGGAGTATAGAGTAATTGAACATTCGAAAAATGATGTGAAAGAACTCAAACAAAATCTTGGGAAAGATTTTATTGATAAGTTTTTAAAATCTTATGAGGAGGCAAACACCGATGAAAAGGAAGGACTGAAGCAAGGATATGATTTATTAACTACAGACGCTCCTTGCTTTTCCCTTTTGGTAATTGAAAAAAATTGTAAAGGATTAACCGGACCTGAGGAATTGAGAAACAAAAATGAATCATCAAACTTTGATGCACTTTGCAGAAAAATAAATACGAATGTAAAAGAGACAAGCACCTCAGGCGGTACATGGGGCAAAGGTAGTTCAATCTATACTTTCAGTTCTGCTTTTAGAACTTGGTTTGCATACAGTAACTTGTCAGAAGAATGGAACGAGCAAAAGCGCAGATTTATAGGGCGTACTCAATTATCACCATACGTAGATTATGGTGACGGTTCAGAAAAGGAATGCTTTGATGGAAATGGCTGGTATTGCAGAGAAGGGAAAGAAGGTTTGCCTTTCATAAATGAAAAGGCAGATGCAGAAGCTGAAAAGTTTTACATGCCATTGAGAAGTGAGGACGATTACGGAACTTCTTTTTTTATTCCCGCATTCATAAGCAACATTGAAAATCCTACTCACAAAAAAATTTCGGATGAAATAATCAGCCAGACGCTGCAGAATTGGTACATTCCGATTTACGAGGGAAAGTTGATTATTAAAGTTGTTCTTGAAAGCGGTGGACTCGTGACAATTGATAAAGAGTATTTGTATACTCCCATTGAGCCATTGAAATACAAACTTGAGATATTGGATTGGTACTATAAAGAGCGGGAAGAAAACGCAAGATTCAATATGAAGAGAATTACGATAGAAGTTCCTGCGTTAAAAGAGAGTTCCAGAAAGGACCGAAAAATTGACTATGCAAGCAAGCCGCAGAAAATAAATTTTGATTTAGTAATAAGAAAGTTGGACGAACACGAAAAATTTGAGAATGATTGGCAAACAATAAATAAAACTGCGCTGGTCAGAAATAAAGGAATGCTTATCTCGAACTACTATAATAATAAACTGGATTTTTTAACGGATCAGGAAATAAGAACTGAGGCAATTTTATTCAGTGGCTTAATGACAAAAAGTGGTTATAATGAAGAAGGGCAAAAACATGCTGATTTATTTTTAGGTTATTCAGAAAATGCCGACCATAACCAATGGTGTTCTGATGATCTTAAAGTAAACACTGAAAGTTATCTTGAAAGGTTTGAAGATTTACCGAGAAGTAAAGGGAGACCAATGAAAGCATCAAGAGTAATTTACGAATTGCTCAACACAGAAATTTATAATGCCTACCGTGAGTTTTTTGCTGAAGCCAGGAAGCGTGAAACCAATGATGAGATTTGTCAAATTTTTCAAAAGCTTGCTTCGCTAAAAGTAAAGGGCAGAAAACAAGAGAGAAAGTCTTTAGTCAGTATAACTAAAAATTTAAAGTATGACAATTACCCGGAGATTGGAGCGGATGGCAGCTTCGTGTATCATTTAATAGTTGAAAGAAAGGATAAAGAAAAAAATGTTATAGTTTCTTTTAATCCATTACTCGAATCTCTGGAAGGTAAAACTTCTGACTTCGAGGAACTGGGCGTAGCTGAATTCGAGATCATAACGCTGATTGACGATGATAAAGGAAAAGTCCTTGAGCAAGGCAAAAGCCCTGCAATTTTATTGAATGAAAAAAACGAATCGTTCAAAGTCGCAATTAAAACATGCTCAATAGCAAAAAATAATTCATTTAAGAATTTACAGCCATTGATAAGAATTTCAATTCAGGAAAATTAAAAACAAGAAGACATGGAAGAAAGGAATATCGAGATTGAACCATACAAGGTCAAAAATAATTTAATCAAACTTACTGGAGAGGTTAGATTGGATTCGGTTGATGGAGTTTTTCTCATTGAAGATGACAAACTGAATTTGTACGGTAAAGAGCTTTCGAATGGGGAAATTTTAATACCTCGTACAAAATCAAAAGTTATGAACTTGAAAATAACTCCGAAGTGGGAAGCTGGCAATTATTTAAAAGATGTTAAGGAATTACTTCACGATGATGAAAATATCTCTGACGCTGTTTTGTTACGCTTGAGAATTAAATGCGATAAAACATGCTGGTCTGGAGAGCAACACAAAATCAAATTGAGTGAAATCGGCAAAAAGGTAATCGAAGCAAAAATTCCTTTGAGTGAGTTATCGGAAGAAATAGAAATCGAATCTTTTATTACCAGAGAGGTAAAATATTCTAAAGAAGTTCCTCTCAAAGCAACTGAGCGCTTATCTATTCTCTCTCAGAACGAGGCATTTAAAATTCAGATTGACAATATGAAAACGATTGGCGGAAATTTTCTGCCAATTGAACCAAAGAAGCTGAAAGATTTGCTTTTTCAATTTTCAGAAGCAAACAAACATGACATTCCTATCATTTATTATTCTGATGAATTGGAAGAGTTTTTTAAGAGAAACAATTTGATGACAGTAAACAATACATTCATTTTCATTATGCCTGCATTCTTAGAGCATTATTTAAAGTGGGTAATATTTACAAGTCAGAGTAATCCAATTGATAAGGAATATGATTCACTTGTCGAAAAACTTTCTACCTTATGCAAATGTGAAAAAAGTGAGATGTATGAAGTGATAAGTGACAACGACACTGAGAAGAAGTTGCAAAAGTTCCTTGAATGGTCAAAGAAATTATTCGAAGAGATTCAGTATAAATCAGGAATAAGCTTCCGAAATGAATTGCTGAAAAATATTAAACTCGAAAGAAAACTTAAAAAAGAAATTCAATGAAACGGTATTTAAACAATCACGATTACTTTAAGAAAGAACTCAACCCGGAATCAACAGACAAAGCTGTTTCATCTAATAGAACTGCTGCGCTGAATATGTATCAAAAGGATTTTCTTAAGTATATAAGTGCTGAGCTGAAGTTGCATGAAGAAGGAGAGGTAACTCACAACGAACTTCAGATGATTCAGAAGGTAAAGACAGAGATAAAAAAACTGAAAGAGAAAAATAGAAATATTTCCCCACAGAATCTTGATTTTGAGCTGGGGAAAATCTTTCATGATAATTTGAAAATTGACAGGCAACTGATTAACGACTGGAATTTTTGGAGATGGCTATCTCTAAATTATTTCCTTGAGAAGATTCAATGGAGATGGGCGAAGGAAGAAAGAGCAAAAACTAATATGGATAAAGCAGCGAAAAATATTTTTGACCATTTAATCGGGAAAAATAAAAATCATAGAATTTTTCCAAGGCGGCTTTGGATTATCGGGCTCCGCCTTCATGATAAAATGAATGGATATAATTTGCTTGATAAAATAAGTCAGAACCTAAAAACACGGCAAGGTGGCTTTGGAGATTATATCAACAATATTGTTGATGATAAACTTGTAAGCCATAATGATTATGTTTCTAAAATTCTTGGAGAATTATTGCTTGCTGAAACAAAGGTTCAAAGTAAAAGTGTTGTAGTAAGGAGTTTTAAAAAATACAACGGATACAAAAACCGGCTGATAAGTGAAGCGGGAAGGGAATTGTTTGAAAAAGAAATTTGTCAACTGTAAACTTCTTCAGCAACGTGAAGTGAGGGTTTTTTAAGAATTTTGATTTGCTGCTGTTTCTTTTCAAACGCACTCAAAGTATTTACAATATTGTCAGCAATTCTCTTTACAAGAGGCACTGTGACTGAATTTCCAATTTGTTTATACAATTGTTGGTTTGAAACATTTTTAGGAAGTATAAATTTTTTCGGGAACCCCTGAAAGTTTGCTCACTCCCTTGGTGTTAACTTTCTTATGCCCCATCTATCTTTTATTATTGGAACATTATGTCCACCTAGTCCCATATTCGCAGTTAATGTTGGACTTAGGCCATTCTGAATTTCCCGCACATAAACTCTTCTTAAATGGTATAGTCTTTCGTAATTGATTATTTTTTCTCGAAACATTTCATAATACTGCGATCGAGGAGTGTAATAATATTTTTCTTCGACTTTTTTACTTCTGTTTACGAAATCCCTCATTGATTTTAATTCCCCTTTATTAATCTTACCAGGGAATTGAAAATTTATTTTATCTTTTATGTTTTTTCTAAAGCCAACTATGAAAACGCGTTCTCTATTTTGCGGGATGTATGAATGTGTAAAAGTATTTAGGATAACTGGGTAAAAAGAATAACCGAGGCATTTAATTTCATCCTCTATAGTTTGAAATGTATTTTGATTATCGTGTGTTTTTAAATTTTGAACATTCTCTAATAATATTGCTTTAGGATTAAGTTCATTAATGAATCTTATTATTTCATAAAATAAATTTCCTCGTGGATCTTTAAATCCTAGAAGTTTTCCAGCTTTCGAGAATGGCTGGCAGGGAAAACCTGCCGTAAGTATTTCAGTACTCCCAAGTTTAAGGACGGTTTCAGATGTCAGTTCTCTGACATCTTTTTCAAATAACTTATTCTGGTTGAAATTTGCTCGGTAGGTTTCACAGGCAAACTTATCATTATCGTTTGCCCACAAAAGATTTGCTCCCGCATCCTGAAAAGCAAGACACATTCCGCCAATTCCGGCAAACAAACTTCCTACATTATATGAGGGTTTATTGTTCATTTCTACTCTGCAACTTCAATTGTTCTTTTAATTTTTTCAGTGTACTTTCTCTTAATCTCCTTCTCAATTTGCATTCAAATATCGTAATAACTTTCCATCCGGCTTTTCTAATTCTTAGAAAGTTATTCTTATCACGTTGTGAATTGCCTTTTATTTTTTCTGACCAATAAAGAGTTTGGGTTTTCGGCACTACATAATATTTGCAGTTGTGGTGTCCATGCCAAAAACATCCGTGTACAAAAATTACAGTTTTGTATTTCGGTAAAACAATATCGGGCTTTCCGGGTAAATTTTTGACGTGCAAACGAAAACGAAAACCATGCTGATGTAAAAACGTTCGAACCAGAATTTCAGGCTTGGTATTCTTACCTTTAATTTGACTCATGTTGAAACTCCTTGTTTTTTTGTCGTGAACATCTGTCATGCCACGAAGTTAGTAATGCATAACGATTTCCGCCTCAGTTTGTTTCCTCACAAACTGAATTTTTGTCATGTTAAAACCAAATAAAAAAACCCCGCTCATCCGAACGGAGTTTCAATTTTTTAAGTCCTCCCCTCCGGGAAGGATTTTAGGTGGGGCTATACCAACGGTTTCAGCTCCATCATAATCAGCTTTTTCTCTCCCGGGCTCACATCAATATTCTTCCACTACTGGTGCTTTATAGTCGAGCAAAGAAAGTTTTAATTTTAAGCGGAATTATTGATTTCACTTGAATTCTTATTTTTTGACACCATTTCATAATATCCTATCCAACAAACTAATAATCCAAAAACGAATAATACCAGTCCGGGTAGCCTTTTAAATAATGAAACTGAAAAATAAAGGGCAACAAGTATAAAGGGTAACAAGTATACAATTAACCGGTTTACCCTTGATTTAAAGTTATCTCGTGGTTCAGAGCGGAGTAATGACTGTCTGAATACTATTATCCAATAAACAATTAAGAATAAAACAATTGGTACAAGATATAAATCCGAGTCCATAAAATATCTTGAGGTAATTTGAAATAAAAAAACTACACTTAAGAAACCGGAAACGAAAAATAATATTTTAAAAGTCAGTGATCTTGTTATTTCATTTTCCTTTTTTTTATAGGTGAATATAAAAAAAAGAATTGATCCGGTCGAAAAAACCAGAGATAGGATATAAAACAAATTATAAATTATGGTAAGTTCGGAAGTAATAAAAAAAGACTCTCCCTTTGAGAAAGGGCTTTCTACAATTTTAATCCCTTTTATTTTCACTAGATAATTCTCCTCATTACACCCTTGACCCACAAATAAAAATAAAGTTCCGATTATAATCAAACTGGCAGACACTATTGTGATTTTTGAACTAACAAGATTAAAAAACTTAAAAATCCAATTTTTCAATTTATAAAATACGTTTTCTATGGCCGTTTGTTGATAGTTTTCTTCAAAAATATTTTTTTTAATTTTAATTCCAACATGCTGTGCGTAACCAATGGCATATATAATAACAAATAAATATGGAATTAAAATCAACTCTATAAAGGAGAGACTACTGGGAAGAATAAGTATTAATAACGATCCAAAAAGTGCTGTTAAAATTAATGATTCAATAACAGAAAAAACAGAAATTAAATATTTAAACGGATAATTTGCAAACGGAGAAGTAATATTGTTTATAAGAAATGTATCGTCTTTTTTGGCAACATCTGATTTTTCCTTTCCTGCTAGTTGCAACAGAATTTTTAGTTTGCACCTTATAATAAATAAATAAATTTCACTAAAAATATACAAAAGAGGAAGAATTAAAATCCATATCCTTAGATCAATTGATGCATTGTCGGAAAATGGAATCCGGTAAATAAAATTATTTGTGGAATTTTGTTCTAGTTGTTTCAATAATTTTTCTTGTTGGAATGAAAGATATAATTTTATATTT
>DATEMK010000521.1:0-2311 GCA_035275625.1 Bacteroidia bacterium | reverse complement strand
AAAGAAATTTAAAATCACCGAAAATGCAATTGTCCAATGCAATATCAATTTCCCGTGAACTCATCCCTGAAATTATGGACATGGATTTGATCCCTTTCTTTTTTAAACTCTCTACCTGGTCTTTCATCAAAGCAATCAAAGGAGAAACGACAATGCAGATGCCTTCTTTTGCTAAAGCGGGAATCTGAAAACATACTGATTTTCCACCTCCTGTAGGCAACAGGGCAAGCGTATCATTTCCGGCAAGAACAGAGTTGATGATTTCTTCCTGCATCGGGCGAAAACTTGTGAAGCCCCAGTATCTGGTGAGAATTTGTTGTATAGTCATTTATTTAATGAGCACAGGCATAAAATCTGTTTTTATCCGCCTGATCCGCAAAATCAGCGTTCCATTTTAACAGGTTTCAAAAATAAATATTCTGAACGGCATTTTGACTTTAAGTTTAGTAAATTATCTTTACGAACCTTTTAAATCAATATGACCAAAGAAGAAGCAAAAAAGAAAATAGAAAAGCTCACCAAAGAAATTGACCGGCATAATTATAATTATTATGTGCAGTCAAATCCTGTGATCAGCGATTATGATTTTGATATGCTGCTGAAAGAATTAATTGATCTTGAAAAAAAGTTTCCCGAATTTGCTTATGCTGATTCACCCACGCAAAGAGTAGGAGGGGAGATCACCAAAGAATTTAAAACGGTGAAGCATAAATACCCGATGATGTCATTGGGGAATACATATTCTGAAGATGAACTAAAAGAATTTGATGAGCGTATTCAAAAAGCAGTTTCCAATTATGAATATGTCTGTGAATTAAAATTTGACGGGGTTGCAATCGGGTTAACTTACAAAAAAGGGAAACTTACCCAGGCGGTGACACGGGGTGATGGCGTACAGGGGGATGATGTTACAGCGAATATTAAAACCATCAGAAGCATTCCGCTTCAATTAAGCGCAGGAGATTATCCCGATGAGTTTGAAATTCGCGGAGAAGTGATTTTACCTCTCAAAGTTTTTGAAAAAATGAACCAGGAGCTTTCTGCACAATTGGCTGATGAAGGTTTTAATGAAGAAGAAATTGCTGAACGTTTGTACCGTAATCCGCGCAACACTGCTTCGGGGACGTTAAAATTGCAGGATTCCAAAATTGTTGCGCAACGTAAACTGGATTGTTACCTCTATGCGATGTACGGAGATCATCTTCCTTTCAAATCGCATTATGACGGATTGAAAAAAGCAAAAGAGTGGGGGTTTAAAATTTCAGAGCATGTTGCAAAGTGTAAAAATTTAGAACAGGTTTTCGATTATATAAAAGAATGGGAGCAAGGCCGTGAGGAACTGCCGTTTGAAATTGACGGAGTGGTAATGAAAATAAATTTATTCAGGCACCAGGAAGAATTAGGTTTTACAGCCAAAGCTCCGCGATGGGCAATTTCCTATAAATATAAAGCGGAAGCTGCTGTTACAAAATTAAATTCCATCAGCTACCAGGTCGGAAGGACAGGTGCGATAACCCCTGTTGCAAATCTTCAGCCTGTAACGCTTGCAGGCACTGTTGTTAAAAGAGCTTCACTTCATAATGCGGATCAGATTGAAAAGCTTGATATCCGTGAAGGAGATACTGTATTTGTTGAAAAAGGAGGAGAAATTATTCCTAAAATTACGGCTGTAGATCTTTCAAAACGTCCGCACGGATTAAAGAAAACGCATTACATTACCAATTGTCCTGAATGCGGAAGTGAATTAATTCGCAGGGAAGGGGAAGCGGTTCATTACTGTCCGAATGAATCCGGATGCCCTCCGCAGATAAAAGGAAAGCTGGAACATTTTGCTTCGCGCAAAGCAATGAACATTGATGGATTCGGTTCGGAAACGGTTGAATTGTTATTCAAAGAAAATTTAGTTCACAATATTGCTGATATTTATGATCTCAAAAAAGAACAGTTGGAAAATTTAGAACGCTGGGGCGAAAAATCTGCGGTCAACCTTATCAACGGAATAAATAAATCGAAAGAAGTTCCTTATGAAAGAGTGTTGTTTGCATTGGGTATCCGTTACGTTGGAGATACCGTTGCAAAAAAGCTTGCCCGGTATTTTAAATCCATTGACAAATTGATGAATGTTACGGAAGAGCAATTATTAGAAGCGCCTGAAGTCGGGGAGCGCATTGCGGAAAGTGTTCTTGACTTTTTCAAAGAGAAAAAAAATATTGATATTATTGAACGGTTGAAAAAGGCGGGACTTCAATTTTCCATACATGCTGATTCAATAAAGCTTTCAAGCGAAAAATTAAAAG
Organism: Bacteroidia bacterium; assembly: GCA_035275625.1. GTDB lineage: Bacteria > Bacteroidota > Bacteroidia > AKYH767-A > OLB10 > DATEMK01. The sequence goes on along the minus strand of DATEMK010000521.1, from coordinate 14 downwards.
GCATGTCCATCGTG
>DATEMK010000520.1:0-4048 GCA_035275625.1 Bacteroidia bacterium | reverse complement strand
CAACCATTCCCTTTTCATGGGATTTTACTTCTTTGGATTTCAAATACGGATGGCCATTCAGCCGCTTTAATCTTTTTTAATAAAAAAATAAAATGCAATTAAGGTTTGGAAAAATATACGTATATTTCCCAAAAAATTTATTATTCAAACTCTAATACTAAATTCAAAATGACAAAAAAACTCATTCTCGCTGCAGGAATTATAATGGTGGTTTCTGCGGGCAAAACAATTGCTCAATCGTGGAACCTTACAGGTAATGCAGGAACTAATCCCAACACCCAGTTTGTGGGTACAACCGATGCTAAGGATTTTAAAATCCGCACTAACAACACTGTTCGTGTTTTTGTAAAATCAAACGGAAGTGTCGGGATCGGAACTTCCACCCCCAGTGTAAAGCTGGAAGTGATAGGTACAGTGAAATCCAACCAGCTTTTGGTGGGAACTACTACAGGCGCTACTGGCTTCATTGCCAGCATCGGTGGAAAACTCATTGCCGAAGAAGTTCGTGTGGATCTGAAAGGTGTGTGGCCCGATTATGTTTTTTCTGAAAATCATACCCTCATGCCGTTAGACCAATTGGAGCAGTGGGTCAATGATCATAAACATTTGCCGGGAATTCCTGCTGCCGGTGAAATAAAAAGCAGCGGTATCATGCTTGGTGAAATGCAGGCAAAATCAATGGAAAAGATTGAAGAAGCCATGCTTTATATTCTTCAGCTGAATAAAGAAAACCATGAATTAAAAGCACAAATTGATAATTTGCAGAAACAGGTTAATGAGTTGAAGAAATAATTTTTTTTCATAACAAATAATTTAAACAGTATAAAACTAAATGCTATGAAAAGAAAAATTCTTCTCCTCTTAATCATGCTTTGCACTTCCGGATGGAATGCATATTGTCAGCAGGATCGGGAAGGTTCAACAGAAGGCTATATAAAGCATGCCGTTCCTCCTTTCGATAACCGCACCAAGCAGCTTGATATGAGCAAGTATGAAAAAAAACCTATCCGGCTCTACAAGCATTCTCCTCAAAACACTCCTCTTCAGCGCAATGATCATAATTCGATTACCGTAGCTGACAATCCCGATGTGCAGGCATTTCCGTCATCAGATGCGCAAAGCGAACAGCATATGACGGTAAGTAAAATAAATCCTGATAATATTATCTTAAGCTCAAACACTCCTTACTACCAGGGGTATTATGTCAGCCAGAATGGAGGCGCTTCCTGGATCGGATCTGATCATATGCCCGATGGGGTACAAAGCTATGGGGATCCCACCACAGCGGTTGATGCAGATGGCGAACTTTACCTTGAAACAATGACCTGGGCCGGTGCCGGGTATAAAGTATATAACAGCACTAACCAGGGTACAACATGGGGTCCTCCAGTTACATCCACCTATACTCCTATTAGCTTTGATAAGGAAATGATGGCGATTGATAATATGCCGGGAAGCCCTTTTCTCAATTATATTTATACAGCATGGACTGATTTCTCAAGTACTTATAATGTCCGGTTTAACCGCTCAACAAATGGCGGAGTATCTTACACTCCAAATATTATTCTGCGCAATAACTGGGGACAGGGAACTAATGTGCAGACAGGACCGAATGGTGAAGTTTATGTATGCTGGGCGAATTACGGTACAGGATCTGTTCCGGCTAACGGAATTGGTTTTACAGCTTCTAACAATGGCGGGGCTTCATTCATTGATTTAACCCCTGTATTTTCTTATGCAGGAATTCGGGTGAACGGCACTGATCCTCTCTTTAATAATTCCCGCGTTAATGATTTTCCTACAATGGCGGTTGATAAAAGCTGCGGAGACCATCGCGGAAGGGTTTATATTGCCTATCCCGCCAAGCAAGGCGGTGTGGGCAAAGCTGTCATTTTAATCCGGTATTCAGATACCCAGGGTGCCAGCTGGAGCGCTGAGACAGAAATAAGCATTTCAGCGGGACGCCAAAACTGGTTTCCATGCGTAACAGTGGATGATGCTACGGGTACTGTATCCGTTGCTTACCTGTCGCTTGACCAGCCAACCGGCTTTACCACGAACACTTATGTTGCTTATTCTATTAATGGAGGCACTACCTGGAATAATATTAAAGTAAGCGATGTGGGTCATATAGTGGCCGCAATACCCGGTTTTGCCACAGGATACTGCGGTGATTACATTGGAAATACTGCATGGGCAAATAAAAATTATATCTCATGGAATGACAACCGCACAGGGCAGTGGCAGAATTATGTTTCCCGCCTTGATTTTGACCTCCCGGTTTTATTTTCTTCAACCGCTGATTTTAATATCCACGGACCTCTCTCCCACTCATTGCCTGCTGCAACAGATATGCAATACCAGGCAGACGGCAATATAAATTCTCCTGTGGGCAGCTCCTTTTCGGTAGAATCCGGGGCAAACGTTACATTTTTTGCTGGCGGGCATATCATATTGAATCCCGGCTTTATTGCCAGGGAAGGATGTCATTTTGATGCTCAGATCGGAACGGTTCCTTCTTCTTGTGTAAATGCCGTGCAGAGGGATGGAGTGGCGGAGAACATTATGGATAAATTCAAAGACCTGAAGCCTGCTTATAATGGTGATCCTACCGTGCAGTTTTCCACGTATCCAAACCCGGCAGGAAATGAAATTAACTTTGAATACCTGCTTACTGATCCTTCAGAAGTTTCTTTAACCTTAATGGATTTGAACGGGAAAGAAGTAAAGGTTTTGATTAACCGGCTTTCACAGGCAGCGGGTTTAAATCGTTTTACTGCTGATATTTCTTCTTTGAAAGATGGAGTTTATACTTACAGGCTGGTGACGAACGATTATGTGAAGACCGGAAAGTTTGTAAAAGCGGAATAAATTTTTCAGATCATTTTAATTCTTATAAGAAAGCGTCCTTTCTGTTTTTGAAAGGGCGTTTTTTTTTGCGGTTCACCTTAGTGTTACAGTTCCGGTATCAGCATGAATATCTTTTTTCAGTTGTTGATTTTCTTAGTGTCACTTAAAGGCCTTCCGATTCTTGTGCAGACCTTTAAGATATCAGAAACGTAAAGTTTTTACTATATTATTTAATTAATTTCTTCATACAAACGCTGTTTTCAACATTTTTATATTGTCCGAAGTTTGGAATAACCGCATAGCCGGATTTCTGATAAAGCCTTATTGCTTCCGGTTGTTTTTTTCCTGTTTCCAAAACACTTTCGGAATAATTTATTTCTGAAGCCCACAATTCCAGCTCTTTTAAAATTACCGCTCCTACCCCCTTTGAACGAAAATTTGGATGCACAAACATTCTTTTTATCTCTACTGTTTTATTATCAAATTCCTTAAATGCACCGCAACCAACAGCTATCCCCTCCTCGTAATAAACAACTGCATTCCTGATTTTGTCTATTTTATTAAACTGAGCATAAAAAGAATGTTCTTTTCCATCTCTTATTTCCAGGTCTTTGTCAAGAAGATGTACAAGCTTTTGAAAGTCTGCATCATCCGAAGCAGTTCTTTTTAATTTAGTCATATAATTAATCGCCTGGTTGTTATTCCTGTTACTGTCATTTGTATTTTGTTCATCTTTTATCTGCTGCTTTTAAGTATAGATGAAATGCAAATAATTTAAATAATTTTTTAGGTTTTATCCCCTGAAAAAAATCTACAAGCGAAGATACATATTTCTGAGCCCTTAATAACAAGGTACAGATACGTACCCCCTTTCTTCGTTTGTCAGCCAATCGAAAGCAAAAAAAAGAAGCTGTCCTGTTTAAGGGCAGCCTCTTTTAAATCATAATTACTGTTTACTTTTTCATTGCGTTTTCTTTTTCACTTTCAGCTTTCCATCTTGCTTCAATTTTTGCAAACTGATCGGGATTCAGAATTTTTTCAAACGCTTCTTTTTTTGTTTTCACACGGGCGCTTTTTAATTCTTTTTCTTTTTCGGCATTCCCGTTTGCGGCAGCCATATCAGCTTCTTCCTGCTTAAGGTTGGCTAATACCACCTCGTGTATTTGTTTTTGCTGATCAGCGTTAAGGGTTAATTCAG
>DATEMK010000519.1:0-18046 GCA_035275625.1 Bacteroidia bacterium | reverse complement strand
AAAATACATAAAAAATTGCCGTAGGGGCATTAGCTACGGGTTTAAGTAAATTATCCTACATGAGTTAATGTTCCCTGCGGTTTTTAATCAAAATAAAAATAATTTAAAATAAACTACCAATAAATAAAAAATTAACCAGTTAAAATCACAAAAAAAAATGAAAAGAACAATTTACTTGATTATTGCTTTGATGTTTGCATTTGCGATTTCCAAAGCACAAACAACTCAAAGGTGTGGTACTATGGAGCACCACAATTGGAAAATGCAAAACGACCCTGCTTATGCACAATCGTTTCTGCAAAATGAACAGGTAATTCAACAATGGATAGCCAATCATCCTAATTACAAAATATCAAGCACTGCACCGGACACCATTCCTGTCGTAGTACATGTGGTTTGGAAAACCGCCATTCAGAACATTTCTGATGCGCAAGTATTTTCACAGATTGATGTATTGAATGAAGATTTCTCACGTACAAATGCTGATACAGTTAATACTCCTGGGGTTTGGCAGCCTATTAGCGGAACAATGCCTTACCACTTTATACTTGCAAGACGCGACCCTAATGGAAATCCGACAAACGGTATTGTTCGCGTTCAAACTTCTGTTAATTCATTCGGAACAAATGATGCGATAAAATTTGATGCACAAGGAGGTTCAGATATATGGGATGAAACCATTTATCTTAATATTTGGGTGGGAAATCTTGGAGGCGGTTTACTTGGTTATGGTGAATTTCCTACTGGCACACCAAGCAATACTTATGGTTTTGTATGTCTTTATTCAGCATTTGGCAGAGTAGGCACAGTTAATCCCCCTTACGATTTAGGTCGGACAACCACTCATGAAATAAGTCATTGCTTTAATCTCTTTCATATTTGGGGTGATGATGGGGGAGCCTGTACAGGCAATGACCAAGTTGCCGATACCCCTAACCAGGCTGATGCTACTTTTGGTTGTCTCACTTTTCCTGCTACTGATGCTTGTGCCACTACATCACCGGGTTACATGTTTATGAATTACATGGATTACAGTGACGATAATTGCATGAACATGTTTACACAGGGTCAGACAACACGCATGGTAGCGGCAGTAACAAATTTTTATCCTACAATTATAAATTCTATCGGAATTCAGCCTGTAACATTGCAGGCAAATGATGCAGGAATTCCGGTAGTTATTGCGCCAACCGGAAGCAGTTGCAATACCACTGTTTCACCATCAGTAACAATTAAAAATTGGGGAAGCGCAGCATTAACTTCTGCAACCATAAATTATCGTATTGATAATAATCCCGTTCAAACGTTTGCGTGGTCAGGCACTCTTGCTTCGCTTGCAACTGCTAATGTGACATTACCTAATATAACAACCGTTGTGGGAAGTCATACATTCACTTCATTCACAACACAGCCTAACGGCATACCAGACCCGAATAATTCAAACGACACCTCATCATCATCATTCAGTGTTCTTTCTTCCGGTCAGGCAGTTCCATTTTCCGAAAGCTTTACTGCAGTTGCATTCCCGCCTTCAGGATGGAGCATCAATAATAATGATGGGGGCACAACATGGGCAAGAGCAACTGTAAGTAATGCAGGAGGAGCGGGTTCATTATGGATAGATAATTATAATTACAATGCCTGGGGAGAAATTGATGAAATGGTTACTCCCAATTTTGATTTAACATCAATTAGTAATCCACAAATGACCTTTTATCTCGCATATCGTCTATATACAGACCCAGGAACAAATCCCAATTATTCTGATACACTTGAAGTTTTAATCTCAACAGACTGCGGTGTAACTTATACATCGCTGTATAAAAAATTCGGGATACCACTCACTACAACAACTCCTACCTGGGCGAATAATTCATTTACCCCAACTGCTGCGCAATGGAGACAGGAAACAATTAATCTTTCTGCTTATTCAACAGCGACAACTGCTATTTTCAAAATAAGAAATATCAACCAATATGAAAATAATTTGTATGTGGATGATATAAATATTAACACGGCAACAAGTATCAGTGAAATAAAAAATAATTCTGCTTTTTCTGTTTATCCAAATCCTGCAGCCGACATTGTAAGCATTCAAATGAATCCGGCATCTGAAAAAAATTTCGTAATCAATATTTTCAATACGCTCGGAAGTAAAGTTTTTGAAAAGAAAATTACTGTAAATAACAATAAGCATGTTGAGCTTAATCTTTTTGAACTTACCACTGGAGTTTATTCTTTGAATATAAAATCGGATTCGGAAAACAAAACTGTAAAATTGCTTATCAAAAAATAAAAGTGAATATCACCAATCAATTGAATACACAGAAAATTGCCGTAGGGGCATTAGCTACGGGTTTAAGTAAATTATCCCACATGAGTTAATGTTCCCTGCGGTTTTTAAAGCAACAGAATTCTTAAAAAAATACAATGCATAAATCATCAAATCACAATCATTAATAAATTAAAAAAACAAACTACAATGAAAAAAACTACTCTTAGGTTTCTTGTGAGCCTGTGTGCATTCACGCTTATGTTGAATGTACCAAACCTTTATGCTCAAACCCAACAACGCATCCGTTGCGGAACAGATGAATACATGGAGCTGCTGAAAACGCAGGACCCCGGTCTGCAAGCCCGTATGGATGGGATTGAACAGCAAGCACAGGAATGGATTAACACCCATCCCAATGCAAGAACTTCTGCAACGGTAATGACCATTCCTGTTGTAGTGCATGTTGTTTATAACACAGCGGCACAAAACATTTCTGATGATATGGTCAAATCCCAAATTGATGTTATTAACGAAGATTGGGGCGGATACAATTCTGATGTGACAAAGATGCCTCCGTTTTTCAAAGGTGTAAAGGCAGGTGACACCGGAATGAGATTTTGCCTTGCTACACGTGACCCAAGCGGTAATCCTACGAACGGAATAAGACATGTATCCACAACAGTAACTTCTTTCTCAGGAAACGCGATAAAATTTACTTCATCGGGAGGTGATGATGCATGGCCCTGCGGCAGCTATATGAATATTTGGGTAGGAAACCTGAGTGGAGGATTGCTTGGGTACGCACAGTTTCCCGGAGGAGCCTGTAACACGGACGGGGTGGTTATTTTGTATAATGCTTTTGGCAGAATCAGCACGGGCGCTCCTTATAATTACGGGCGTACCGTAACTCATGAATTCAGCCATTGTTTTAATCTCCGTCATATTTGGGGTGATGCAAACTGCGGAAATGATTTTGTTGCGGATACTCCCACACAGCAAGCTGCAAATTTTGGTTGTCCTTCGTGTCATGGTTTTACATGCAGCAATCAGCCAACAGGTGATATGTATATGAACTTTATGGATTATACTGATGATAAATGCATGTACATGTTTTCAGCCGGACAAGCAGCAAGAATGTTAGCCTGTATGAATACAACAAGACTATCACTACAATCCTCACTTGGGTGTACTCCGCCTTCTTTGCCAGCAGTTGACGCAGGAATTTCTGATATTATAACTCCTTCGGGAATTCCATGTGATAATACTACCGTGACTTTTATACCCGAAATTACAATACAAAACTTTGGTTCCACCTCTCTTACATCTGCAACTATTAATTATAAAATTGACAATGGAACTACTCAAACGCAATCATGGACCGGAACGCTTGCAACAGGTTTGACTGCAAATGTTACACTTTCATCTATGACTTCAACAGCGGGAGACCACATGTTTTACTGTTGGACATCAAATCCAAATGGAACAACAGATGCAACTCCTGTAAATGACCGAATGTCAAAAAATTTTATTGGTCATCCATTAAATGTTGCTTATCCTTTAAGCCAGGGTTTTGAAACATTACCTTTTCCACCCGCAAACTGGAGCAACAGGAATTATGATTGCGGCACGGGATGGAATCGTACTACAACTGCATTTCATTCCGGAATTGCTTCTGCCTATTTCAATAACTTCTCTGCTACAGCAACGCAAAATGGGGTAATGGACGAATTAACAACTCAGCCGATTGATATGACAAACGCTCCGGCAAATGCTACATTGAATTTCTGGAAAGCTTACGCTCCTAAATCCGCAACCGGTTTTGATACGCTTGAAATTTTTGCGTCAACGGATTGCGGAGATAATTTCATCTCTATTTTTAAAGATTGGGGAACAACATTAGCCACGGCTCCTGCAACAACTTCCGCATTTACGCCAACTTCTTCCCAGTGGTCTCCTGTAACGGTTAGTCTCGCTTCTTATGTGGGTCAGAAAAACTTGGTTCTTGTTTTCAGAAACAGAAATCATGGCGGGAATAATCTTTACATAGATGATATAAACATTAACACCCTTACAGGCATTTCAATAACTGAAAGAAATTCACAAATGGCTGTTTACCCAAACCCGTCAACCGGCATGTTCAATATTAAATTGCCAGAGGATTTAACAGGGAAAATTCAAATTAATATCTACAGTAATTTAGGTATATTGGTATATTCTGAAAAAGGAGTAAATCAAAATGGTTTGAAGCAACTGAATCTCAATAAAATTAATTCCGGAATTTATTCGCTCAATATCATTTCGGACAAGTTCAGCAAAACAGAAAAAATTATTATTCAAAAATAGTTTTTTTCATTGGCGGGCTGTCTCAGTTTGGCAGCCCGTTTTTAAAAATTAATTCTAAATAAAAATCAACAATTAAAAACAAAAGAAAGTGAAAAGTTCAATTAACCAATGACCATAATTCTTGCGCTGTTGGCAGCAGAATCAACTTTTTCATCTATCCAGCAAAATGGCAAGGAGAAGGAAGAAACCATCCTATGGGTGAAGTAGGCAAAGGTCCTTACATGGGCATTGTTCTATTTGTTTTCTTAAGAAGGGCTTCAGCTTCATAAACTTGCTTTACAGAATTAATTAAAACAAATTAATTAAATAAAAATAATTAAAACCAAAATCAAATGAAAAGGAAAGATGTAAAATCAGCTATATGGGTTATAGCAATTGTACTAATGGCTTATGCCTCATGTAAAAAAGACAAGAAAGAAACCCCTCCAGTTTCAGATAACATCACATACAATGCAGCGTATGTGGTAAATGGTGGCAGCAATTCAATTTCAGTAATTGATTTGTCCACCAATGAAGTGAAAAGAACTATTAACCTTTCAAATGTAATGTGGCCTCACCACGTATATCTTAACAGTGCTAAAACACAAATAGCGATTGGCGTTCCAGGTATGGATTTAAGTGGGGGTCATAATGTGAACACAACCGGAATGACAGGGAAATTTTTAGTATTAGGAGCAGTAACAGCTTCTGTGGTGAAAACTCAGGATTTGCCCATGATGAATCACAACGCAATATTTTCTCCTGACGGTAATGAAATCTGGACCTCACAGATGGACACCATGGGCACTGTGCATGTTTATGATGCGAATACTTATGCATTAAAAAATACTATTAATGTGGGCATGATGCCTGCTGAAGTAACTTTTTCCGCTGATGGTTCAATGGCTTTCGTTGCCAATAGTATGAGTGATGATGTTACTGCAATAAATGCTTCAACAAAAGCTGTGATGACCACTATACCTGTAGGAATGGGTCCTGTCGGAGCCTGGGCGGGCAGCAATAATAAAATGTATGTTGACAATGAAGAAGGACAAAGTATCAGCGTGATTGATGCTCCCAGCATGTCAGTGGAAGAAACAGTACCATTGGGTTTTATGCCGGGGATGGCTGCTTACAATTCCGCGATGAACGAATTATGGGTAAGTGACCCTGATAACGGTAAAGTACATTACTGGACAAGAATAGGTTCAACCTGGACCCATGGCGGTGAGTTTGCAACCGGAGCTGGTGCTCATGCAATTGCTTTTAATAGCATGACAGCTTACATTACTAATCAATTGGCGAGTACTGTATCAGTTGCCGATATTATGGCTCATGCTGTTTCAAAAACTATTACAGTAGGAACTAAACCAAATGGAATCACACTTAAAAAATAAATAAATCTAAAAATCAAAATCAAACAATTAAAAACAAAAAGTAAAATGAAGAATTCAATTAAATCTATGACCATGCTTCTTGCGCTGATTGCAGCAGGAACAACTGTTTCATTTGCCCAGGAAAAAGGCAAGGAGAAAGAAGAAAACCACCACGTGGGTGAAGTAGGCAAAGGTCCTCACGGAGGCACTGTTCAGGAAGCCGACCCCAACCATGCAGAAATTTTAGTTAAGGATGGAATGGTAATGCTCTACTTGCTTGATGGTGACGCAAAAATGATGAGCAATTCGGGAGTAACAGCTAAGGCAACTTTCCTTATGCCTGACGGTAAGAGCGTGAACGAAACGCTTACCGCAAGTGGTGATGACGGTTTCATGGTTAACAATAAAGATGTGGTGAAATACAAAAGCTGCATTGCATCGTTCACCATAAAAGGAAAAACTGTTTCAGCAAAATTTAAAAATTACAGCACAGCTTCAACAAAAAGCATGAGCTATGTATGTCCCATGCATCCTGAAGTTACGAGTGACAAACCGGGAAAGTGTCCGAAATGCGGGATGGATTTGGTGGAAGCAAAATCCAAGACCGAAGACCATCATCATCATTAATTTTTTGTTTTAAATAGAAAAGGTTATGGAGAACATAAGTAAATCGTTCTCCTGCCTTTTTAAAAAAATAAAAAAAGTACAAATGGAATTATAAAATAATTTAAACATGAAAGTGAAAAAGCTGAAAATTATTTATGGTTGTTTATTTTTAGCAGGTTTATTGATTACTCTGACGCATATTTGCTACGCACAAACAGAAATTAAAATTCCGGGTGATTCTTTGCCTGGTTCAATTAAGGAACATTTGCAAAGTAAATTCCATGATTACACGGTTTCAAATGCTGTAAAAAAAACTGCTCCGGATGGAACTGTCACTTATATAATTGATATCCGCAGAGCAAAAAACTCAGACCAAAACATTCTTTATTATTTGGTTTACGATTCTTCAGGCAAGCTGCTGGACAAAAGAAAAGGTAAGGAATTTGTTTATGACGGTAAAGAACCGGTAAAAAAAACAAAACTACCTGAAGGAGATGGGCATAATCATCAGCATTAAAGAATTTTTAAAAAAAGAAAGTGAAAATATTCGTTCATATAATGGTGTTGTGTGAATAATGGAATCCTTTAAAGAAAGATTCGACAATGTCATCATTGACAAGCTGGCTGTGGATAAAGAACAAATCACGCCCGAATCAAGATTCAAAAAGGACCTCGGTGCCGATTCATTGGACATGGTTGAGTTAGCGATGCAATTTGAAAATCAATTTGAAATATCTATTCCTGATGAAGATGTCAGGAAAATTAAGACGGTAGATGATGCCGAAAAATATATCAGGAATATTTTAAACAGAAAGCAAGTTAAATAAGAATGAAGAAGTATCGCAGGGGCGCAGAAAGGCGCATAAAGCTTTCCCTTTATAAGGGGGTTTTCACTTTATGTTGTCTGCACAGGGTAAATAAAGAAGGGTCCCTGTGTCTGCGTTTCCTGCGTTCATAAACCGCAGTGCTTGAGTGTGTGTAAAGTTAAAAAACAACGAATAATAAAAACCATTATGCATACACACTGCGGTTATTTTAAATTATCGGACATCCTATTTACCAAAGAATGAAAAATTAAAAATAATTGAATTATGGAAATGGAAAATCAAAAACTTATGCATGGAGCAAAACAGCACTCCAAGCATTACAAAAAACTGCTCATTATGGCGGTACTATCCTTTATCTCAATGTACTTGCTCATGTACGCAATGGTTAATTCTTTTTCCAATGTTTTTGTTAACGTAAATCAATTTTATATGGCTGGTCTCATGAGCGCATCTATGATAATAATTGAGGTCGCTTTAATGAGCACAATGTATATGAATAAAAAACTCAATGCCCTGATTATTGCTATTAGTTCTGTTGCATTGATAGCATTCTTTGCATTCATCAGGCAGCAAAGTGGAGTTTCGGATAAACAGTTTTTGAAATCAATGATACCCCATCATGGAGCAGCAATATTAATGTGTAAAAAAGCTTCGATACAGGACCCAGAAATAGAAGAATTATGCAGGAATGTTATTAAAAACCAGCAGGCAGAAATTGTCCAAATGAAAGCTAAACTAAAAGAATTGGAAAAGTAAGATAGAATCAATCGATAAGCGAAACTCAATGAAAAATTAAAAAGGATAAAATGATGGAAAATGGAAATCAAATCAGAAAAAATCTAAGAAGTTTGACACCTCATGAAAAAAAGATTTTTGTTGAGGCACTTTTAAAACTAAAAAAAGATGGTCGCTATGATGAATATGTTCATTGGCATCATGCTGTAATGACACCAACAGTTTTATCTTACGAACCACACGACCCAGATTATAGAAATGGCGCACATCGTGGAACATCATTTTTACCTTGGCATAGAGCATTTCTTTCTTCCGTAGAAAAAGATTTGCAGCAAATTAATCCCAAAATAACTATTCCATACTGGGATTGGACACAAGATTCCGAACTTGAGGACCCTAAGACGGCAATAATTTGGTCAGATGACTTCATGGGCGGTAATGGGGTAGAAACTGACCAGTGGCGAGTTGCATCGGGACCTTTTGCTTACAAAAATGGCAATTGGAATATCCCTGTCGGACATGATGGTCCTGCATTAAGAAGGAATTTTGCTTCAACAGTTAATTCCTTGCCAACAAAGGGCGATTTAGAACTAACCATGAATGAGTATTTATATGACACTCCAAATTATAATAGTAGTCCATTCACAATAGGATTTAGAAATAGATTAGAAGGGTGGATAACTAAACGGGGAGATTATAGGGTTGCTACTACAAGCTCTCAAATGCACAACCGCGTTCACTTATGGGTTGGTGGGTCAATGGAACCAATGACATCGCCTAATGACCCGGTTTTCTTTTTACATCATTGTTTTGTTGACAAGATTTGGGCTGATTGGCAAGAGCAAAAAATGAAGGACTTTAATAACGGTGACGCACCTCCGCCACCGCATTATGCACCACTAATTGATGGGCCCCCAGGGCATAATCTAAAAGACATAATGAAGCCATTCAATGTAACAGTTGATAGCACTTTTGACATTTCGGCATTAGGATATTCTTATGAAAAAACTCCCGAACACATGGTGTTTATTAAGAGAATTGAAGAAACAAGAAGAAGAACAAGAAGTCCATTTTGGGCTGATTAATATAACTGCTGGAAAAAAACAAATAAGGAAGATGCACAATTTGAGGAACGTATTTATTTTTTGTATTTCGGCAATGCTGACATTCCCTGGCAGTGCACAATCTGTTATATTGCGACCTAACCATATTACTTACGATGATGTAACTATCCTTATGAATGCCCAATATGGGCAGTGGGCAGATTATAATTATGTAACATTTTATAATTCATCTTATCAGGATATCCGAATTACTGCCCACATTCATCACCACTTACAGTTTATCTATTTTGTGGACGACCAAAACATGGCATCGCATGAAATAAACATTACACTTCCTGTAAACTCAACGTATCGGCTAAAAGTGACTTCTAAAATGCAAAATGGTGACCCTCTTGTTTATAATGACTTGATGGGATTTGATGTTACTTACGGACGTGGTGGAACCGCATATTTTGAAATCAATGTAAGCGCTTACTTCTATAATTCTCTTGTTACATCAAATTCAAGACCTGACGATTATGAATTTTTAGGTTTAAATAATGTGCCACGAAGAATACCTAATGAATATCTTCCGATAAAAGTTTACTCTAATCACTTACAAATGGGGGTTGACAATGATTGGACTCAAATCATCAAAAAGGCAATTGACACATGGAATAATGCAGCATCAACAGTTGAACTCACGAATACCCTTTTTGAATATACAATCAACTATTCTCAAGCAGGTCTATTCATTGATTGGAGCGGCTCTGGATTGCCTTACAACGCACTTGGTGTAGCAAAGCTATCCAATTCTAATCCAACTTATATAATGGGCATAACTATGCGTCCACCGGGTTCTGACCATTTTGGAAGAACAGCGGAGGTATTGATACAAGAAATGGGACATATTTTAGGAATAGGACATTCGCATTATCAGGATGATTTGATGAACGGGACTGCACATGGGCACATACATACAGATTTAGCACAAGTAGAACTTACGACAAGGGACAGACAAATGCTACGATGGTTATATAATAGACAAAATTGCATTGATATACTTCCTCAACGTTAAACATCTGAATAAACCAAAGTGGTACTTCTAAGCAATATAGCAAATTAAACATGAACGTATCTAATTCCTTTTTTTTAAAATTTCTTTAATCCCTTGGATGTTAAATGAAAAGCTCAAATTAAAATGAGATTAATGATAAAAAAATTTACTTTATGAAAAAATATTACCTCCCAGGTTGCATTGAAATAATGTGCATAATGGCGTTTGCTGGTTTAAATAAATCAAATGGACAAACCGTTCCCTGCTTATTTGACAAATATCAATCAGAAAATTATATAGCTGTTCAGAAAGCCGGGCAGCAAATAAGCAGTTACATTCAACAAAATTTTTCCCAAAAACATTTATCGCATGGAAGTATTTTTAAAATTCCTGTGGTGGTGCATATCATTCACGATGGCGGAGCCGAAAACATTTCCGATGCTCAAGTTCAAAGTCAGATTGATGTTCTGAATGAGGATTATCGTAAAATTTTTGGCACCAATGGTTACGGAAATGGCGTGGATACTGAAATAGAATTTTGTCTTGCCAAACTGGACCCGGATGGTGATTGTACAAATGGAATTGTAAGGATAAAATCTGCTTTGGCTTATCATGACAGCTACGAGCGACCTGCCCTTTCTCAACTCAGCAGTTGGGACCCTTTACATTATCTTAACATTTATGTAGTTAAAACAATTGCCGGAGGTGTATTAGGTTATGCATCTTTCCCCGGAGGACCGGCTGACCAGGATGGAGTGGTAATGGTACATAATGCTTTTGGAACTGTAGGCACTGCACAACCACCTTATAATTTAGGCAGAACATGCTCTCATGAAAGTGGTCACTGGTTTGGATTGTATCATACATTTAACGGAGGATGCGGAATTGATACCTGTGCTGAGGGTGACTTAGTTTGCGATACGCCTCCTGTCATCAACCCTAATTTTAATTGCCCTAATATAAACACTTGTCACAATGATGTTCCAGATGTAAATGACCAGGTAGAAAATTATATGGATTATACTAATGATGCTTGTAAAAGCATGTTCACTGCCGGACAGCGTGACCGTATGCAGGCAACGTTAAATATAATGCGTTATGATATCTGGCAACCCTCAAACATTACAGCAACAGGATGTGATAGTGGATTTGTTTCTCCTCCCTGCAATGTAGTGGCAGACTTTGTTGCCAATGGGACACAAATTTGTCAAAATAATACTGTAACATTCACTAATAAAACATTAAATAGTCCCACATCGTTTCAATGGAATTTTTCCGGGGGAAATCCTGCAACGGATACTACATTAAATCCAACCGTGACTTATAACATACTCGGCAATTTTGATGTAACCTTAATTGCAACGGGTTCGCTTGGCAGCGATACGGTGACATTTTACAATTACATTAATGTCACATTACCTCAACCAGGTCAGGCAATTCCTTATGATGAAACATTTGAACAAATTATATTTCCTCCAAATGGAATTGTAATTGACAATCCTGATAACGGCATCACCTGGGAACGTGATACAATAGCCGTGATGTATGAAGGTTATGCATCTGCAAAAATCAATAACCTTATCAATACAAATTACGGACAAAGCGATGCAATGATTTTGCCTGATTATGACTTGACAACATTTACCGGAATACCTTATTTAACTTTTCGCTGGGCGTATGCTAAAAGTGATGTTAACTTCTCAGATGAACTCCTCGTGTTGCTTTCTACGGATTGCGGACTAACCTTTACTCAGGTATTTTATCGCACAGGTGCTGCAATGACAACAGGACCAACACAAATTACACCTTATATTCCCGATAGCAACACGGTTTGGAAACTGGCAACAATAAATCTGAACCCGTATATTGCATTCAACAATGTGCGTATTAAAATTATAAATGTTACAGATGGCGGAAACAATCTTTACATTGATAGTTTACATATTGGTTCTATTCTGTCAACTGGAATTGGAGTAATCAACTCTGATGCTTTTAATGTTTATCCGAATCCATTCAGCAATAACCTAACTATTGAATTACCAAAAACACAAAATGAAAGTGTTGTTTTGACTTTGTTTGATGCACTTGGAAGAACAATTGATGCAAAAACAGTTAAACACAGTTTGGGTAAACAAGAGATTTGCTGGCGACCGGAATTGACTTCAAATAATAAGTTATTTGTGCTGGAAATAAAAATGAATGAAATAATAATCCGGAAGAAAATAATTTATCAATCTGTCAAATAATGCGGACTGCATCATTATTACACTTCACAAAAAAGATACTCGCAACAGGTGCAGTACTTATTATTTGTTTTAACGCAACTGTGTTTGCTCAAAATGAGGTGGATGCTGTGAAAAAATTATTGCACACTTACAATTCAGCCATGCAAAAGCTCGATACAATCGGCACAGCAGAATTATTTGCCGACAGTTCCCTGATAGTTGAATCAGGCAATGTGGAAGGAACTTATCAGCAGTATGAAGTGCATCATATAGGTCCGGAATTATCTGAATTTAAGTCATTCAAGTATTCCGGTTACAAAGCGAACGTGGTGCTTGATGGCGATTATGCTTTTGCTACAGAAATATTCAAATACAAAATTGTGGGAAGAAAAAGTAAAAAAGTATCAGAACGAAATGCTGTAACAACATCTGTATTAAAAAAAATACGCGGTGAATGGAAAATAACTGTTATGCATTTATCCTCGCATAAGTAAGAAACAAATTCAGTATTGAAAATAAATAGTATGAAAAGAAATTATGTCATTTTCACAATTATTTTTTCTCTTTTTCTAAATTCCTTTATAGCTAAAGCACAGCAGGATTTGCCCTCTGTAATGGTAACCGATTTTGAAAGTCAGAGAAAAAACATACGTGATGTAATTGATTCTTCAAAAACAACGCTCCTCATCTGCTGGGCAGTTTGGTCTCACATCAGCCAAAAGCAGATTGAAAATCTAACGGACTTTAAGGAAGAACTAAACACAAAGTATCATACTGAAATTGTTTTAATCAATATGGATGATTCCAGGAATTCATCCCGTATTAAACCAATGATAAGTGGAATGAATTGGTCATTCCCGTGCTTCCTCGACCTTAATGCCGATTTAAAAAGAGCCTTAAACATTACAAATATTCCAAGTACAATAATAGTAGGTCCGTCATTAAAAGTGATTTGGAGTAAGGTCGGATATTATGATGGAGATGAAGAAACAATTATTGAAAAAATTAAAGAATTAAATACTAATAAATAACTTTATGAAGAGACATATCCTATTGACTACATCATTGCTTCTTGCAATTAGCGTTCAGGTTTTAAGTCAGAATGTTTGGACACAAAAAACAAATTTTCCGGGTGCAGCGCGTTATCATGCAGCAGCGTTTGCCATAGGCTCTAAATTATACGTTGGAACCGGCTGGAACAATAGTACTTACTATAATGATTTTTATGAATACGACCCCATAACAGATACATGGACGCAAAAAGCAAATTTCCCCGGTGTTGCTCGTTATGCAACCGCAGGTTTTAGCATTGGCAATAAAGGGTATGTTGGATGCGGCAGAGTAGGAAATACATACTACAATGATTTTTATGAGTATGACCCTTCAACAGATGCCTGGACACAGAAAACAAATTTTCCCGGACTTGGAAGGCATCACCCGATTGGTTTTGGAATAGGAACTTTAGGTTATATGGGTTTAGGTCAAAGAAGTTCAACTTTATATGATGATTGGTATGAATACAATCCCTCAACTGATATTTGGACTCAAAAAACAAACTACGCTGGAACTGCCCGTCATGCTGCTGTATCTTTTACAATTGGTACTGATGGTTATGTAGGTTGCGGATACATCGGCACAGGATATACCAATGATTTTTGGAAATACAATTCTACCAATGATACATGGACTCAAATAGCAAATTATTCAGGTAGTGGAAGGGAACATAATATTGGTTTTGCAATTGGTGGTCTGGGTTATGTAGGTACAGGTTATTCAGGGAGTGCAGACACAAAAGATTTTTGGGAATACGACCCGGTTGGCAATTCATGGACACAAAAAGCAGATTTCGGGGGCACTATTCGTGAAGGTGCAGTGGCAGTCAGTATTGGTACAAGCGGATATGTCGCAACCGGATGGGATGGCACAAACAAAAACGATTTGTGGGAATACTCAACTGTTTCTTCTGTTACAGAAATTTTCAATTCATCCGCACTTAATATTTTTCCCAATCCCTCAACAGGTGAAATAAATATTCAGTACCTTCCAACTAATGCTATTTCATCTGAGATTACAATTACAGATTTGACAGGTAAAAAATTAATATCAATACATTGGAATGATAAAGAAAAAACAATGAAATTAAAAACAAATCTTAATGCAGGAATTTATTTTTTAACAGTGAAAAGTAATAATCAATCTAATTCATATAAAATTTTTATTAAAGATTAGCAGTAAGTAAAAGTTTTAGTAATGAACTTTCAGCAAATCATACAGCAATACAAATCTGATTCGCAGTCGGTGTATAACACATGGTTCATCGATAATGATGAACGGCTGAAAGCATTTCGCTCTATCAGGCGCGGAGTAAAACAAGTAATTGATGATATTAAAAATAATTCTTTCGGAAATGATTTTAAGGGAAGTTCATTGGAATTTGTCTTAAATAGTATCACTGAGCAAAAACAGGTTTTTATCGGAGCAGCACATCCCTTTTACTGGAAACCGAAATTACGCATACCTGATATTTATGAAAATGAAAATAACAAAAAATCATTCGGGCAATTTTTAGAAAACTGTTACAACGCAATCCGTGAAGACCAAATCATCAAAGAAATTATCCGCCTCGATGAATTAAAAATAAAAGGACTTGGTCCCGCAGTTGCAAGCATACTTTATTTTTTGCATCCTACTATTATTCCTCCTTTTAATACGGCTATCGTAAACGGATTTAATTTTTTATTCAAAGACAAAAAGAAATTGGGTTCTTGGAGTGAGTATTTGAAAATTCGGGAAGTGATTATCAGTACCAACAATAACTTCAAACAAGATTTGTCTAACGACTTGGGAGCAATCGCAGGAATGTTATTTGAAATCGGCTCTCAAAAGTTAGTGTTAGGCAGCGATGAATATCTTTCAGAAGAAGAAAGAAAAAAATTAGAAAAACTTATTGAAAGGCGACAGGAAGAAATTCAGCAGGATGAGCGGGAAGAAAATTTGCACACCGAAATGCAATATCATTTATTAAAAATCGGTCAGGCATTAGGATACGATGTTTTCAGCGCAAGCAACGACAAATCCAAATCATACAATGGAAATAATTTTTCTTTTCTCTGCTGCAATCAATATCCTGAAATACAAACTGAAAAAGAAACCCTCACTACAATAAAACTGATTGATGTATTATGGTTTCAGAAAGGAACCAACAATGTGCTCTGCGCTTTCGAAGTGGAAAAAAGCACCAGCATTTATTCAGGGATATTACGTTTAACAGATTTATCATACACCATAGCCGATGGTGACGAAGCATTCTATCTGGTAGTGCCTGATTCACGTGAGAAAGATGTGCAAATACAATTAGCACGACCATCCATAAAAAAAATTAACATCCCTATAAAGTATATTCTGTTTTCAGAGTTGAGAAAAAACTGTGATGCACTTTGCAAATTTGGAGACAGCCATCTCATCATGCAAAAAATTTCAAAAGGATTAATTCAAAATAGTGTTTCATAAATAAACCTCATATCTGACAATTCTAAAAAATTAAAAATCAAAACCAAATGAAAAAATCAATTACACTTATTTTATTTACCGTTATAGCATTTTCGGCAAATGCTACAGTTCACATTGTTACTTGTCAGAATAGTCCTTCTCATTTTTTACCTGTGACAGTGAATGCTTTGGTGGGTGATACTATTCATTGGACTTGGGTAGTAGGAGGACACATCGTAGGTCCTATAAATGCCTCTGACATTCCAGTCGGTGCATCTTTGTTTAATGCACCAATTAATGCAAGCAATCTTTCCTTTGATTATGTAGTAACCGTTGCAGGCAACTATCATTATGTCTGCCATCCGGCAACTCCTCACGGGGAAGATGGATACATAGTAGTGACA
The DNA here is from genome assembly GCA_035275625.1 of Bacteroidia bacterium. Lineage (GTDB taxonomy): Bacteria > Bacteroidota > Bacteroidia > AKYH767-A > OLB10 > DATEMK01. The sequence goes on along the minus strand of DATEMK010000519.1, from coordinate 1,687 downwards.
GGTACTACTGCAGTGGAACAAAATCATGTGCAGAACAATATATTGTTTGTTTATCCTAATCCTTCAAACGGAAAGTTTCAAGTTGTAATTGACAATGCATTAATTAATAAAACTTGTAAGATAGGAATTTATAATTTGCAAGGGCGACTAATTTATCAAACTGCAATTAGTTGTTCAAAATCAGTAATTGATTTAAGCAGCAAACCCACAGGAATTTATCTTGCTGAATTTTATATTGGAGAATCAATTCTTACCAAAAAAATTATTATCCAATAATTGCAATTGACTAAATTAAATCAAGTCTAAAAATTTTAAAAATTAAAATTATGGCAACACAAAAAGATGTGACTGATTACCTGAATGAAAATTCGGGAATTTTAGATAGACATATGCACTGGCACATGGTTCGGCACACAGGTACAGAATTTTTGTTTTTTCATAGAGATATAATTTCGGGTTTTGAAAAATGGTTGAAAAAGAAAAACAAAAAATCATTACAGGCTTGGATTCCACAACCGAAATACATCGAAGCGATTTTTCGCAAACGCTTTATTGAAGACCGCAATTTGCTGAAGCAATCAAAAATAAAATTGCAGCAAAAGTTTTCAAACAAAAATGAATTGGGTGCATTCATTCAGGGAGGAATTCATGTTAGGGTTCATAATTCTTTCCGGCCGAAAGCTGAAGGCGGCAATGGACTTGACCTTGTTTTTGCATCTCTTCGCTCACCAATAAGCCTCCATTTCTGGACCTGGCACAAATGGATAAATATGGTTTGGCATAAATCAGATTTATAATGCCTTAAAAAATAAGTACGATGGAGAACTTTAAGGAAAGATTCGAAAATTTAATTATTGAAAAACTTGATGTGGATAAAGAACAAATCATACCTGAAGCAAGATTCATAAAAGACCTTGATGCCGATTCGCTCGACATGGCAGAATTAGTTATTGAAATTGAAAAAGAATTTAATATTTCTGTTTCGGATGACGCTGTCGAGAAGATTAAAACAATAGCCGATGCCGAAAAATATATTATAATGATGGTGAATATAAAGAAATAAATATCACATGTGTGAAACCCTGTTTGTTTGTTCTTGTGAGAAGCAGGAAATTTAGCGGTAAGGGTTCTTCGCTCATCATATTGAACAGCTCAATGCCAAAAAATAAAATTCCTTTAAAAGAAAAGAAATTATTCTTTGCGGGAAATAAGATAGCAGTTCCTGTCCTTTTAACTTACGCAATGTTCCTTGTAATTGAAGTTGCTACAGGTTTGGACATACACTCTGTTACTTTAGTGGCTAATGGCGGTCTTAATTTAATTACGATTTCAATTTTAGTATCCTCAGTTTGGTCATTCAGGCTCGTCATAATGCAGTCAGAGGAAAAAAAACATATGCGGCAATACCGCATCCTTTCTTTAATTATAATTCTTCTTAATGCAATAACCATACTGTTTACGATGGGTATTGCTATTTTCCGTCTCATGAATGAAGAATTTGAACCTGAACCCGACCTGCCTTTAACTATGGCAATACTTGGATTTTCAGGGTCATTATTTAATGCAATTACTCTTTTCATATTTAGAAAGGAAAAAGAAAATTTTTACAGCATACAAAATTCCTGGGTTTACATGCGAAATAATTTTTTCTTTTTTGCCGGACTGATTTTATTAGCTGCTATCCTTA
>DATEMK010000518.1:0-2858 GCA_035275625.1 Bacteroidia bacterium | reverse complement strand
TCTCCTCCATTTAAAATCTGTTGCTCAGCCCTATTTTGATATCGCAAACATTTATTACCAGCAAAGTCCTGACAATTCCCTGATTCATTCAGATGAAAATCCTTTAAAGACACAGTTGGTTTCAGCAAGTGTACAGGCAGCTTTTAAAATCAAGAAAGATTATTTTATTATAAATCCTTTTTGCGATTATTATCAATTACAATTTTCGTTTCCTGGCAAACAGGAGCTTTATGGAACCGGGCTTTCCTTAACATATCTTAAGCAATGGAAAAATGAAAAATGGTCAACAGCTTTTGTTGCCATCCCGCGGGTAAATTCTGACATGAAAAAAGTGGACGGTGACGATTACCAAATTGGGGGAGCTTTATTGGGTATTTACAAGAAAAATGAAAATTTATCTTACAAATTCGGGGTTTATTACAACAGTGAATTCTTCGGGCCTTTCATCCTTCCATTGCTTGGAATAGAATGGAAAGTTTCGCCAGGATTAAATATTTTCGGTGTATTGCCTAACCAGTTAAACCTCCAATATGAATTCAGTAAAATTTTTTATGGCGGAATTAAACTTGCTTTTATAACGAATTCATACCGCGTTGATGATCATTCTTTTTTGAGAATAAATGATAACCACGTAAAAATTAATCTTGATACTTATTTTACAAAAAACATTGTTTTCAATTTACAAGCTGGTCAATCTGTTTTGAGAAAATATCGTACAGGCTTCCGTGAAAACGGTTCCACAAATTATATGAATCTTAATGTAAATGACGGGTTAATTTTCAGAGCCGGAATTATTTACCGTTTGCGGTTAGATGAAAAGAAAGAGACTGAAAATTGATAAATCAAAACTGAATATCCTTTATATTCAGCTGAAGATTCCTTTCATCCCTGAAAATATTTTCTTCAATGTGATAACAAATGTCAAACGTTTGTTTGCCCTGGATTTCTTTCAGCCGCTCACCTAACTGGAAAGCAATTCCGTCAACTTCTTTTTTATGCCCTTTTTCTTTTAAAGTTAATTTAAGGTGTCCCGGAATTTTATTTCCTACCATGCGGCAATACCCTGTATCACTCACGTCCGCAGTTTTAAAAACGGGCGCCATATTTCCCGGGCCAAAGGGAGCAAACTGTTTAAGAATGTTATAAAATTTCTGTGTGATATCAGACAGCTTTAACTCAGCATCAATTTCAATTTCGCGAACCAGCATCCGGTCCTCAATGGTGCTTGAAACAACTTCTTCAAAACGTTCGCGGAAAGCTTCTACATTTTCAGGTTTCAGTGTGAGCCCTGCTGCATACATGTGCCCGCCAAATTGTTCCAGCAGGTCACTGCACGATTCAATAGCATTATAAATATCAAAATCTTTTACGCTTCGTGCGGAACCATTTACATGACCATTGTTTCCCGTCAGGATAATGGTAGGACGGTAATGCCATTCCGACATGATGCGTGATGCAACAATCCCGATCACACCCTTATGCCACTCAGGGCCGTAAAGCACGGTTGATTTGCGCTCAAGAAATTTTTCATCCTGCGCAATCAGCGCCAACGCCTGCTCGGTAATGCTCTGGTCTAAAGATTTACGTGTAATATTTTGCTTGTTAATATCGTCCCCTTTAAATTTTGCCGAATCAGCACAATCTGAAATCAATAATTCAACTGCCTGGTTGCCACTCTCGATCCGTCCTGCCGCATTAATGCGCGGTGCAATGGTGAACACCACATCGCTGATCGCAAGCTCTTTTTTATACCCGCTTACCTCTATAATTGCTTTAATGCCTGCCCGCGGCTTACTGTTTATTCTTTTTAATCCATAATAAGCCAGTATCCGGTTTTCGCCCGTTATCGGAACAATATCCGCTGCAATGCTTACCGCCACCAGGTCGAGAAAAGGTTCAAGAATTTCAAAGCCAAGGTTATGTTTCTGGGCATATCCCTGCACCAGTTTAAACCCTATTCCGCAGCCCGAAAGTTCTTTATACGGATAGCTGCAGTCATCACGCTTGGGATCCAATACCGCCACAGCATCCGGAATTTCAGTTCCGGGGCGGTGATGGTCGCATATTATAAAGTCAACTCCCAGCTTGTTTGCATAATCAATTTTGTCATTCGCTTTAATACCGCAATCCAATGCAATGATCAGCGTAAAACCATTTTCTTTTGCCCAGTCAATCCCTTTAAACGAAATGCCGTAGCCTTCCAGGTTGCGGTCGGGAATGTAAAAGCTGATATGTTCATACCGTGCCTTGAAAAAAAGCCACACCAGCGAAACAGCTGTAGTGCCATCCACATCATAATCCCCGTAAATCACTATCTTTTCTTTCTGCCGCATGGCAGCATCAATCCGGTCAATGGCCTTATCCATATCCTTCATCAGGAAAGGATCATGAAGCATCTTCAGCTCAGGGCGGAAAAAATTCCGCGCTTCCTCAAAAGTTGTAATGCCCCGCTGCACAAGCAGTGACGCTAAAACGCAATTAATATTCAGCTGTTTTGAAAGATCTTCAACAACGCCCTTTTCACATGGGGGTTTCACAACCCATTTTTTTTTCATGAGACAATAACGCCAGGTTTAAAAGGCCTTTGACATATCACAAATGTAACTTTTCTCCGGTAAAATCCTATTTAAGTGTTGAAAAGTTATTGACAAACAGTAAAACAATTAGTAGAGGACAAAAGGGGAAACGTTAAATTTTTCAAACGCGCCAGCCAACCTTAAGCCTTAAACCTTCTCAATTAACACCACCGCATAAGCACAAACTCCTTCCTCTCTCCCCACATATCCCAACTGTTCATTCGTAGTCGCTTTAATGGAAATATCTTCAGCAGAAGTTTTCATAATCTCTGCCAGCACTTT
>DATEMK010000517.1:0-2059 GCA_035275625.1 Bacteroidia bacterium | reverse complement strand
CAGCCACTTTATTCAAAAAAGAAAGCACTGCCGGTTTGGCTTCAGCAGTACAGAATGTTTCCGTGAATTATTTAATATCTTTAAAAGGTTTATTTTTATCCCCGGTTTCTTCAGGGTCCATCGGAGTCCATATATAAAATCTGAAATCCGTTATCGAACAATAATTTATTTATAAATCAATAATAAAATGGCTGATATTATACACCGTATCGGGATAAAGGCTTCTGCAAAACGAGTTTACAATGCTTTATCAACTGTAAAAGGGCTTGCCCATTGGTGGACTGAGGATGTGGCGGGTGCTGAGCAGGTGGGTGGTGAATTATTGTTTCGCTTTCATTCGGAGTCGGGAGAAGAAATTGGTAAAATGGTTATGAAAGCGCATGAATTGAACCCTGGAAAGGCTGTCCGGTGGCGCTGCGCAGAGGGACCGGCAGAATGGATCGGAACCGAAATCTCTTTCGAACTATCACAACAGGACGATCAGACCATCGTGATCTTCGGGCACAAAAACTGGAAGGAAGAAGTTGAGTTTATGGCTCACTGCAGCATGAAGTGGGCTGTCTTTCTTTTAAGCCTTCGTGAGTATGTGGAAACAGGAAAAGGAAAACCGTCACCGTATGATTTGAAAATTGATAACTGGAATTGAAATTATGCTTAAAACATCGCAGCCACTTTATTCAAAAAAGAAAGCACTGCCGGTTTGGTTTCAGCAGTTGTTGAATTCTTTTTCTTTTTCCGGGCGGTTTTCAGCAGCTTGTCAAATTGAAAAAGCTGCTGCATATCTTTCCGGTTGCGGTAAATAAATTGCGCATTGTTCAGTAAAAGAGTAAGGTCGCGGTAAATAATATTATTCAGTTTCACCTTATCCTGTGCAGTGCATTTCATATTTGTTTTCAGCCTGTAATATTTGAAATAAAGTTTAGAAAAAGTTTTACAAGCTCCTATGCTCTCATCAAAAAAGGATTCAGGAACATCATAATCTTTTATTAAATCATCTTTGCGCTTTGTAAGAACATACTCAAGAGTCATTTTAATTCCGTTACAGCTGCTCCAGTTATTATTTGCTGCCTTCTTATAATCCGATTTGTTAACTTCAAAATATATTCCTTTATCCGGGCTGACGGGTCCCTTGCCTTTTATATATTGCAGTGTGCAGCGGTAATAATACAACACATCCTTTTTAGCAAGCGCCATTTCTTTTCTTAATTCAGTAAATTCCTGTTGCAATACGGTTCTGTTCTTAATGCTTTTTGCGCGTTCCAAATCCTGCATGCGTTCTTCATAGAATTTCGTGCTGTACGATTTTTTAAATTTTGTAAAATCCCCGAGGTGCAGTACAAACAGGTTCCATGCTGTTTCAGCAGTATCATACAATTCATGCTGCCTGCACGGGTAGGAGTTCTTTTCCTGGTCTCGTTTTCCCATAGTAATTAGAATTTTTCGACATAATTGTACGTGATGATGCAGGAAAATGTTGCAATTGTGATTTAAACAACCCTGCTTGTTATTTCCATAACCATGAACACTCGTTAAAACAGCAAAGAAACAATTCCTTAATTGACGTACAAAACCTGCACAAGTTCCGGCACAAATACCATATAACGGGATATAGCTTACATAATGCCGGGCAAGCCTTCATTATCACCGGGCAGAACATCCTTTATGTCGCGCATAATTCACTAAATGTTGCGCAAGATTTCATAATTGCCGCCCAATGCTTCCTTACAGTTGCGTAAGATGTCATTGTATCCGCGCACAACTTCCACAATTCCGCGCAAAAGATATTTAATGCAGCGCATAGTTTCAATAACTCTGCGCAAGACTTACTTAATGCAGAAATAATCGCAATACCTTTTTTAGTAAGTGAAAAGAAAAGTATATATCTGAAAAAATTAAATTTAATTGCCGCAAAAGCTTTTTCAGCATAAAAAATTGAAATTTTAATTCTGAAAATATTCGTTTAAAAATTCCTTATTCCTGTTTTAGCCATGAATATTTTTATTTTAAATAAAAAGAATTCAGTTGCAGTTTTAAAAAAGTTTTATTCAGCAAACAGGAT
>DATEMK010000516.1:0-8143 GCA_035275625.1 Bacteroidia bacterium | reverse complement strand
AGAATCCACATCATAAATAATTTCATGACCAATGTTTGATGGGAAATATGAATAATTGTTGTTCAGAGAAATTGTATTGTTTTTTTCACCACAGGATAAAAAGAAAACAGAAATGGTTAAGAAAACAGAAATGATATTATTTTTCATTATTCCTGCTAATTAGAAAATGAAATTATTTTTTCGGTATATAATCTCCGGTAGACAATGGAATCATAAGCCGGGTTGTTAAAGTCGGTATGATAATAGGAACTGTCTTCAATTTTATAAAACATCCCGACTCCAGCGGCATATTTTTCTTCGTAATGAACCGTATCAAGAAAATCACCATACTCATATTGCATCACGGTCAATGCTGAATCGAAAGAAAGATTGTTAAATGATTCAGGCACATTAAAAGAGGCATATTTATAGTCCCGTTGATCAAGCGTGTTTAATGAATTGCCATTCCATGTTATGGATGAAGCAGGAGGGAAGACAAGTTTTACATAGCTAATGTTGTCTTCTTTTTTTTCATAATGGACATTCGTCTTATTTGCCGTCCATACTTTATATATAACCCACGGGTCGTTGGCTGTAAGCCTTTTATAACGTTCTAATCGCAGTGTTGGTCTCCCCTGGTTATCCGTAAAAGTATCAGCAATTAATTCTCTGATCTGGAAATGATGGGTGTGAGTCAATCCGTCAAAATCACTCTTGACGATTGAATCCACTTCATAAATTATTTCATGCCCGATATTTTCAGGAGCATAAGAATATCCTGTAAAAACAGGGTCAGCTTCCTTATCCTTTTTGCAGGAAAAGAATAAAGCAGAAGCTGCAGCGAACAGTAAAATATATTTTTTCATGATTTTAAATTTAAAATTTAAAATGTAGAATTACTTTTCTATAAACCCGCCCCCGATCACATCATCGCCATCATAGAACACCGCGCTTTGTCCCGGGGCAATTGCAGAAACTTTATTATGAAACACCACATGAATCCCTTTATCATTTTGTGAAATCGTGCTCATCGTTCCGGGGTCTTTGTAACGGATTTTTGTCAACGCTTCCATTCCGTTTTCAATGAAATCATATTTGATAAGATTAATATTCCGAACCCGCATTTCCTGTTTTTTTAAATCGTCAAATGAACCAAGTACAACCGTATTGCTGTCAGGAACAATTTCAGTGACAAACATAGGTTCGCCCAGTGCAATTTCCAAACCCTTTCGCTGGCCTACAGTATAGAACGGGTATCCCCTGTGCTTTCCCAGGATTTTTCCTTCTGTTGAAACGAAATTTCCACCGTTTAGTTTCTCATCCAGGTCTTCAACTCTGTGCTTTAAGAATGCGCGGTAATCATTGTCGGGGACAAAACAGATTTCATAACTTTCACTCTTTTTTGCAAGTTCGCCAAATCCCATTTCATCTGCCATTTTCCGGATTTCTGGTTTGCGGAACTTTCCGAGCGGAAACCTTGTACGCGCAAGAGATTTTTGCGAAAGCCCCCACAACACATAACTCTGGTCTTTGTGATGATCTGCTCCTCTTGAAACGATGTAACGGTTGTTTTCAAAACGCACATTTGCATAATGCCCGGTGGCGATAAATTCGCAATCCAGCATGTCGGCACGTTTTATCAACGCTTCCCATTTGATATGAGTATTGCAAAGTACACATGGATTAGGAGTTCGTCCTGCCATATATTCATTCACAAAATTGTCAATCACAAAATCCCCGAATTCATTTCGGATGTCAAGTATGTAATGCGGAAACCCTTTTTCAACGGCAATAGAACGTGCATCATTAATAGAATCAAGCGAACAGCAGCCGGTTTCTTTTTTTGAAGAACCGGAAGAAGCATAGTCCCATGTTTTCATAGTGAGGCCAATCACTTCATATCCTTCGTCATGAAGCATCATGGCAGTTACAGAACTGTCAATTCCACCGCTCATTGCCACTAATATTTTTCCGTGCCTGCTCATTTATTGATTGGTTAAATAGTTAACTTGTTAATTGGTGAATTACAGATTTAGAAGTTTGTCTTTTTAACAATATAACAATTTAGCAATTTAACAATGTAGCCATTTAATTTAAATACAAAGATAATTCTAAAAAACCTTTTTTTACGGAAGAATTAATTGACCGTTTTTATAAATTTCTGTAGAGTCTTTTGTGCCTGATGGGTTGAGGTAATTCCATTCTCCTTCGCGCATCCCGTTTTTATACATGCCGGAAAACCAAACCTTGCCTTCCGGATGATACGTTTTTGCCAATCCCTCAAACTTATCATCTTTAAAAGTCGCTTCAAGTTTTATTTTACCATTCACAAAATATTGCTTATAGGGGCCCTGGCGCTGTCCTTTGATGTAAGTAAATTCTTCAGCAACCGAGGCATTGCTGTAAAAAACTTTCCATGCGCCACTTTTAATTCCTGACTTGTAAGACTCAATGGCGCTTAGTGTATCTGCTTCATTAAAATATTTCCACACACTGTCTTTTTTCTGATCAATATAAAAACCGGTGGTTTTGATTTTTCCGTTTTCATAATAACTGTTAATAGAGGCATGCCTGCCATCAGGGGCATACATGATTTCTGCCTGCAGCTTTCCGGATTTATAAAAAGTTTTTGTTGTTCCCGAAGGCTTGCCGTTTTTAAATGTGGTAATCGAGAAAAGAGTATCATTTTCAAAAAATCTTTTCCATATTCCCTGCTTTAATCCTTTCTTATCGGTACGGTTAATCGTGTCCTTTTTGTGAACCCGGTAAGATTGAGAATAGGTATGAAACGGCAGCTGAAAAAGAATCAACAGGAGCAGTTTCGCAAAGAATTTTTTCATTATGGCAAAGATAAGTTTTAACGCTTATGCCACAGTTATCTGCTTGAAAAGTTTATCAAAAAAACTGCTTTAATAAGACATTAGTATTAGGATACTAACCAAACAAAGGTGAGAAAAATTGGTTACTCGTTATTACCCTGACTGTTTTTCAAAGCAGCGGATTTGTTCGAGTATTTAAGTGCAAGATCATTCTTGCCTAAAATTTTATACGCCCTGCCCAGACTGTCATAGGCGAGAGCCGAATTTGGATTTTGTTCCACATTCAATTTAAAAACCCTGATTGCTTCTTCCACTTTTTTCTTTCGCAGCAATTGGTCGCCAAGTTTAATGAATTGATCCACGCTGAGAGGAACGCGGCTTGTCATTTTCTTTACCTCTTTTGTTGAATTTTTATATTCCAGGTAAGCAAATTCTTTTTGAACGGCTCCGATTTTTTTAAAGAAATAATCAAATGGAACGGACCCTTCCACCAAATCATTTTCATAAGCATGAAGGCAGTTGTTCAGGTAATTATTTGCATCCATAATTGACAAACCAACTTTTTTATATTTTGCCAGCATGCGGTCACCCTGAACCATGAAGACAGTGTCTTTTTCTTTATTGATTATTTTATCAAAAAGAATAATGCTTGCTAAAGCTATCTGGGAATAATTTTGAGATTCATTTTTAAATCCGCGGCATTCTGTTTTCCAGATTTGAGTGAACAGCGGAATTCCTCCTGCTTGCGGATTTAATTCATCAATCACACATTTTACATTGCCGGGACCGGCATGATAAGCATGCATAACAAGCAATCGAAACCAGAGATCAGTTTCATTGTAAGAAATATTTTTTGAATCAAGTAATTCCTTCACCTTAGGAATAAAGCTGTTTCCTAAAAGTTTTGAAGCAGCGGATGCGGCTTTGCGAAGATCAGTTCTTTCATCAATATTTTTGCCCACACGCAACCCGTATTTTTTTGCAACACTTTTCATCAATTGGAAAGGACCATTTGCTCCTACTGAAGATTTTTGCGCAGCCTTTCCCGGGCTTTCGATAAGAAGTATTGTCTGTGCATACCAGGGATCAACACCATTTTGAACAAATACATCAGAAGCAATGCTGATTAACGGAATCACTTTTTTATATTCATAAAATTCTTTTTTACCCGTAGTTACATTAATGGAAGTCTGATCATCCAACCCATAAGTTTTTTTCAGGTAATCACGATAAACTTCCTTTTCAGATTCTTCCTGGCATTTCCATTCCTCATTGGTAATGGTACAAAGGGCTTGTCGTTTTTCTGCAGAATTTATGATACAACTGTCGGGAGAAAGGCAGATTACATTTTGCCAGAACTTTGGTTGCGCCAGGGTATCCCATCCTTCAGCGAATAAATTTTTATTGTCAACAAATTTCAGCTGAGCGGTGTCATTATAAAAAACCACTGTTTTTGAGACGAGGACATTACTAAAATTGCTTTGGGCAAAAAGCTGCTTTCCGGCAATCAGAAATAAAATAATAAGGATAAGTATGTTTCTTTTATTCTTCATTTCAGGATTTTATATTTTCACAGGATGATGGGTACGCAAAACATTCAACGGGGTTACTTATTTTTTATTATATGTATTACATTTACATTACAAAGATAGCGGGTTGATTGATACAAGACAAGTACATTCACCCACAAATACCATAGATTAACGTAAAAGAACGAGGTGTTTGGTGAATTTCCTGTTAAGGGCTTTAAAAAAGTAATTTTTAGAATCATAAAGCACAAATCATCTGAAATTTAAAATGTATTTCCGGAATTGTAATGAATAACGGGGATAAAACATTTGTCACATAAATCTTCTTCACTCTGAATATTTGACTTCTTAAACTGTAATTAAATGCCAATATGACTTTAAAATTCAAATGGCTGAATTTATGGGGAGCAGGATTTGAATTAAACTTATCAAATTAACTTTAGACTAAAATCGTACATCGTGAATCGTACATCAAACCATGGATCAAAATAAACTCACCATAAAATCGCAGGAAGCCATCCAGCAGGCGCAATATCTTGCAACTTCCAACAGTCACCAGGCAATTGAAACGGGACATCTGTTAAAAGCCTTGCTTGATGTGGATGAAAATGTTGTTCCGTTTTTGTTGAAAAAAATCAATGTAAATGTCGGACAGCTTCAAACCAGCCTTGATGCATTCATCAATCAATATCCGAAAGTAAGCGGTGGAAACATTTATCTTTCTTCGGATTGCAATACTGTTTTGCAAAAAGCCCAATCCATTGCATTAAAAGATTTCAAAGATGAATTTGTTTCAATCGAACACATCGTTCTTGCATTGCTTGCGGGAAATGATAAGGTTTCAAAATTGCTTCGCGAGTCAGGTGCGGATGAAAAAGAATTAAAAAAAGCAATTAAAGACTTACGCAAAGGAGAAAAAGTTACCAGTGCAAGCGCAGAAGAAACTTACAATGCATTGAACAAGTATGCAAAAAATTTAAACGGGCTGGCAAAAGAAGGCAAGCTCGATCCTGTTATTGGCCGCGATGAAGAGATCAGGAGAGTGCTGCAGATTTTATCAAGAAGGACAAAGAATAATCCTGTTCTTATCGGTGAGCCGGGAGTCGGTAAAACTGCCATTGCTGAAGGCCTTGCTCACCGTATAATTGACGGTGACGTTCCTGAAAATTTAAAATCAAAAGTTATTTACTCTCTTGACATGGGCGCATTGATTGCGGGCGCTAAATATAAAGGAGAGTTTGAAGAAAGATTAAAAGCTGTTATAAAGGAGGTGATCTCCGGTGAAGGGGAAATCGTTTTATTCATTGATGAAATTCATACGCTTGTCGGAGCAGGGGCAGGGGAAGGAGCCATGGATGCAGCAAATATTTTAAAACCTGCGCTTGCACGCGGTGAATTGCGCGCAATAGGTGCGACTACCTTAGGTGAGTATCAGAAATACATTGAGAAAGACAAGGCATTGGAAAGGCGTTTTCAGAAAGTATTAGTGGAAGAACCCGATACCGAAGATGCAATTTCTATTTTGCGCGGATTGAAAGAACGATATGAAACACATCACAAAGTGCGGATTAAAGATGATGCAATTATTGCGGCTGTTGAATTATCACAGCGTTATATAAGCGACCGTTTTCTTCCGGATAAAGCAATTGATTTGATTGATGAATCTGCCGCAAAGCTCAGGATGGAAATGAATTCTGTTCCTGAAGAATTGGATGAAATCAATCGCAGGATCATGCAGCTTGAAATTGAACGTGAAGCCATCAAGCGTGAGAATGACAAGAAAAAATTAAGTGAGCTGAATGAGGAACTTGCAAATCTTACCGAGCAGCACAACCAGGTTAAATCAAAATGGCAGGCAGAAAAAGAAGTGGTTGACCAGATTCAAAATGTTAAAGAAGAAATTGAGAATTATAAATTGGAAGCCGAACAGGCAGAGCGTTCAGGCGATTACGGAAAGGTGGCAGAAATCCGTTATGGAAAAATAAAAGAATCGGAAAAGAAATTGGATGCGTTAATGAAAAAACTTTCTGAAACACAATCAAAAGGAGCGATGCTGAAGGAGGAAGTAGACAGCGAAGATATTGCTGAAGTAGTTTCACGCTGGACAGGCATCCCCGTTAAGCGAATGCTTCAAAGCGAACGCGAAAAACTTTTACGTCTTGAAGAAGAATTGCATAAAAGAGTAGTAGGGCAGGATGATGCAATTGCTGCTGTCGCAGATGCAGTAAGAAGAAGCCGTGCAGGGTTGCAGGACACCAAACGTCCGATTGGTTCATTTATTTTTCTGGGTTCCACCGGGGTCGGAAAAACAGAATTGGCAAAAGCCCTTGCCGAATTTCTTTTTGATGATGAAAACTCTATGACACGGATTGATATGAGCGAATACCAGGAACGTCATGCTGTTTCAAGACTGATCGGTGCGCCTCCGGGTTACATTGGATATGAAGAGGGCGGCCAGTTAACAGAAGCAGTCAGGCGCAGGCCCTATTCTGTTTTGCTGCTTGATGAAATTGAAAAAGCCCACCCGGATGTGTTCAATATTTTATTGCAGGTGCTCGATGATGGAAGGCTGACTGATAATAAAGGAAGAACAGCAAATTTTAAAAACACCATCATCATCATGACCTCAAACATCGGTGCGCATATCATCCAGGAGAATTTTGAAAACATGACGGAAAAGAACAGCGATGAAGTTTTTGCGCATACGCGAACACAGGTTTTTGATTTGCTCAGAAAAACAATTCGTCCTGAATTTCTGAATCGTATTGACGAAGTAATAATGTTCAGCCCGCTTACGCGCGATGAAATTGAAGGTATCGTTAAAATTCAATTCAATAGCGTGGCAAAGATGCTGGAGAAAAATGAAATCAAACTCACCATAACAGATAAAGCAATTGAATGGCTGGCGCAGTTAGGTTACGATCCCCAGTTTGGCGCAAGACCGTTGAAACGCGTGCTGCAGAAAAAAATTCTGAATGAGCTTTCAAAAGAAATTCTTGCCGGTAAAATCAACAAAGAAGATCATATCGTAATTGACCTTGATAAGAAAAATGAATTTGTTTTCAGGAATAAATTGACAGAAGAAAAAATAAGATTGCAGTAAGTGTCAGAATTGCTAAATTGCTCTATTGTTATATTGCTCTATTGTTTTTTCATCCGTTAACAATATAGCAATATAACAATATAACAATTATTTTTATTTCAAATCCTGCTTCGCAGCTACATTCTTAATCTTTTTAGTATAAAGCGAATCCTCAGCATACACATTTCCAAGAAACGTCAGATAACGTTCAGTAACTTTAAAACAGGCTTCCTGCCAGAGCTTGTAATCAGCCACAGCATCCTGCCACGAATTGAAAACAGCGTAATTATTTGTTTTCATATATTTTCTCAGTTCTTTCTGCGTTCCGTAAATAATAGTATCATTTGAAGCGAGATAAATTCCGCATGCTGTGGTTTTCCTGCTGAAAGGAAAACGCATACCCAGCATATTATTAGTTCGCTTCAGCAGGAACGACCCAAGGTTTCCCGATTCAAGCTTTATCTGTGCAAGCACTTCGCGCGAGCAAATTACATTCTGGCTTTCAAGCTCTGCTTCCAGGTTCTCCACTGTTAAAGGAATTTCATCAACCGGGGGAGCCAGCAGGGTGCATGTCTGCATTTCTTTATTTTGCATGCTGAAATCATCAAAAGAAAACAGCAGGTAAAGTGCAAATACCGAAATCACAACACCATTTTTCAAACGCTTGTGATCGCGAACCATTTTAGTGCTTCCAAGATAATTTTCACAATCCGCATTAATACAGATTACCTTGT
>DATEMK010000515.1:0-3872 GCA_035275625.1 Bacteroidia bacterium | reverse complement strand
ATGGGGTTTAACATTATTTCAAAAACGTGCGCTTCTTTTTTATATCAAGGGAAACCGTGATAAAAATCAAGGGAAACCGTGATATGAAAAAAATCAAGGGAAACCGTGATTTTTAATGGAATATCAAGTCCTTCCTGCAATAAATGGATTTTGACAGCCTGAACATATTGGCTCAACAGGCTTTCCGCGTCAATGAATTTTGCTTCTTATAAAATATTTTTTACTTATCGAAATCCAAAATCTTTTTCCTGCCGTAAGTTCTTCCACAATCAAATAAAATTTAAACATTAAAATTCAAAAACAAATGAAAAAAAGAACAAGTAAAATTCTGAAAGTTGCAGGAGTCTTCTCTGCCGTTGCATTGTTTGCAGCTCTTGCATTAAAAAACGAATGGTTGGATGCATCAAGCCATCGTGAAGCGCCACTTATTGCTAATGATCCGTTAGCTGACAACACTGACCTCTATGCTTTCCGCAGCCCGGATGATCAGAACACGGTAACCATCATTGCCAATTACATTCCTGCCGAGCTTCCGCAGGGCGGGCCGAACTATTATTCTTTTGGCGAAGATGTCCGTTACGAAATTCACGTTAAAAATAATCCCGCCACTCCCGGTGACGATATTATTTACCGTTTTGAATTTTCGCAGGTCAATGAAGACCCCACTACATTTTTTAATATCAGGTTGGGTGCGCAAAATTTAAAAACTACGTACACCTGCACCCGTAGTATTAATGGCGGGCAATCATTTCAAACCATTGTCAGTAATGGTGTGGTTCCCCCAAACAATATCGGGCCCCGCTCCATTACAAGCCCTGTCGGCTTAGGCGCGCCTGACTATTTTACGCTGCGTACTAACGCCATTGCAACAGCATCAACCGGTGAACAAATTTTTTGCGGACCCTCTGACGATCCTTTCTTTGTTGACCTTGGCGGTGTGTTTGATTTAGGGCAAACCCGAGGTGCAACTGATGCCCGTGACGGGTTGAGCTGCAAAAACATCCACTCCATTTGCATCAAAGCTCCTATAGCTAATTTGCAGAAAGATGGAAAAGATGTATCGCAGGCAGCCAACATTCTTGATTCCGATTTTATTATAGGTGTATATGCTTCTGCAAGCCGCAAGCGTATAACAGTGCGCAGCCTCACTGGAGGCAAACCGGTAAACATCGGTCAGTGGGTTCAGATTTCACGCCTCGGAATGCCGTTAACCAATGAAGTGGTGATCCCCATTGGTCAGAAAGATTATTGGAATTCATTAAAGCCTTACAGTGAAGATACCGTGTTCGATAAATATTTAACCAATCCAGAGCTTGCTTTATACATGGACGACAGCCAGTTTGGAACTGCTATTCCGGCTTTATTAGCTTTGCGTATTCAGCGTAATTCACTCCAGTCATTCGATTTCGGAAATACCCACGATGGTCTTGCAGGTCTTCTCGGAAACCCTGCAACAACAGGAACTGCATTTGATGTTGCATTGTTCGGAAATTATTTGCTGCGTCCCGGTCAGCCGCGCTCTGCTGATTTGCTTCCAATCTTTATGACAGGAGTTCCGAACCTTGCGCCTTACCAGCTCGCTACCGGCAAAAACGGGAACCCTCTCGCAGCTGGAAAACCATTCATCAATAATTTCCTTCCTACGTTTGGCGACATGCTGCGCCTCAACATGGCAGTGCCCGTTACACAGCGCAACGATCCTGCCTTCAGCCCGCTCGGGCTGATCCAGGCAGCAGTGCTTGGTTTAACCGACCCCGCTTACAATACAACCACTGCATTGCAGTTTATCCCTAACATGGATGGCTTTCCTAACGGCCGCAGGCTGGAAGATGATGTAACGCGTATTGAGTTACAGGCAGTGGGCGGTGTCGTCCTTGCAGCAATCGGTTTATGGTATGATGATTACACAGCCGGTGGCGCTAACCCTGTTACACAGGATTTAATAGATGTGCTTACCTATACAACCGGTGTGGAAAGAAATGATAAGGATTTCAAAAAGAATTTCCCTTACCTGGCGCTTCCTGCCAGCGGTTTCGCAAATTGCGGAGGTACTCTTGCCAGCAACACCAACCGGTTATATCCCGGACAGGATGCTAACTTAAAGCTCGGAACGCCTGAAGTTTTTATGACTAACTATCCCAATCCTGCAACTACCCAAACCACTTTCAAATACCGCATACAGGAAAAAACAAGTATCTCCCTTAAAATTCTTGATGAATCGGGTAAGCTTATTGACACTCCAATTACAGATAAAACAGTTGACAGCGGTACGCACGAATTAAATTACAACGTATCAAAGCTCAGGCCCGGAATCTATTTTGCGATTGTCGCAAACAATGACCAGACCGTGCAATCCATAAAATTCACCGTGGCAAAATAAAATAGTATATAGGCAGGTTAGGTTTAGTGAAAAACGGTTCCGCCATTTGGCGGGACTGTTTTTTTTTAAATAAAATTTGAAAACCTGTCCCGATTTTTATCGGGAGACAACTGGCCAGGAGTTAATTTACAGGCAGCCGGAAAAAATTTGCCGGCATCCACAAACAATTTACAGACTTCGTTTCAGCATTTATTTTTGTTTTCTAAAATCCAAAACAATCCCGCTATCGTAAGTTTTTTTCAAATCACTTAATAACCTCACTATCTGCCATGAAAACAAAATACATCTATGCCGTTTTTATAATGCTCTTCTCAGCATTCTCACTTTTTATTTTAACACGCGCCAAAAAGCAGCCGGAATTTTCTTTTGTCGAAAGAACAGGAACATTAGACGCATCGGGCGAGTGGCTCAATGCAAAAGCCGCTATTCAAACGCTCCTCGTTGAAATAAAAAAGCATCCCGGGAATATAAAGGCAAAGCTTTCGCTGGCGCTTGCTTATATAAATGAATCACGCGCTTCCGGAAACCATGCGTATTATGATGGCGCTGCAATGGCGCTGCTGGATGAAGTGCTTAAAAAAGATGAAAACAATTTTGAAGCGCTTTGCGCCAAAGCGACCTTACTGTTATCGCAGCATCATTTTTCCGAAGGACTCAAAGCAGGGGAGAAGCTCGTTGAGTTAAATTCTTACAGCGCTTACGCGTATGGCGTGATGACAGATGCTTATGTGGAATTAGGAAATTATAACGAAGCAATAAAGATGGCTGATAAGATGGTTTCGCTGCGCCCTGATATTCGTTCTTACTCGCGCATTTCTTACCTGCGCGAAATTTTTGGAGATAACCAGGGAGCTATCGAAGCCATGAAAATGGCAGTCACAGCAGGAATTCCTGGCGCAGAACAAACAGAATGGTCGCGCATCAATCTTGGAAAGCTGTATGAAAATACCGGGAAATTAAAAGATGCTGAAACGACTTACCGCAAAGCATTGTTCTATCGTCCGCAATATGCGTATGCATATGCAGGATTAGGAAGAATTGAAAAAATGAAATTGAATTATAAAGAAGCGGAAAATTATTTTCTGAATGCAAAGGCAAGTATGAAAGACTTTTCGTTCAGCGAAGAGTTATCGGATTTATACCGTTACACGAAGCAGCATGATAAGTCCTCAGTGGAATTAAAAGAATGCCTGGATGAATTGGGAGCCAATGTTCAGGATGAATCAGAAAGTTTTCACGGGCATTATGCCGACAGCGAGCTTGCGATGGTTTACCTCAAAGCATATAATTATACACTTGCGCTCAAACATGCATTAACCGAATACAACCGCAGACCAAACAACATTGATATCAACCGCACGCTTGCATGGGTTTATTACCGGAGAGGAAATTTTGAAAAAGCTGATAAGCATATTAACAAGGCTATGCAGACCAATTCCAAAAATCCGGAGCTGCTTTATGAAGCCGGGTTGATAAAATCCAGTGCAGGAAA
>DATEMK010000514.1:0-14682 GCA_035275625.1 Bacteroidia bacterium | reverse complement strand
CTTCCTGCACTTTATCATCAATAAACTGAATGTATCCGTAACCCGTATCCGGACGGTTGGGATGAATTCCCAGTGTAAGCAGGCAATCTTTATCTGCAGTAAAGGCCAGCGCTTTTTCAATCGCTTTTACAAAGGCATCCTCTTTTAAAATAATATGATCGCTTGGGGCAACAACAATATTTGCATCGGGATTTGATTTTGAAATTTTGTAGTTTGCATACACGATGCAAGGCGCTGTATTTTTCCGGTGAGGCTCACCTAAAACCTGGAGGGGTAAAAGATCGGGAAGCTGTTTTTTAACCAGCTCAATGTAGGCTTCATTGGTTACGATGTAAATGTTTTCTTTCGGACAGATTTTAAGAAAACGATCATAGGTTTGCTGGATAAGCGTTCTGCCGATTCCGAGAATATCGAGAAACTGTTTTGGAAAAGCATTCCGGCTCATGGGCCAAAAACGGCTGCCGATACCGCCTGCCATTATGATGCAATAATTATTTTTATTCATTTAGTAAAAGTATTTCTAAATTTTCCGTCCGCCTAAGGCGGATGAAAAAGATGAAGGAAAGTTGACGGATTATAAATTTCCGCAAAGCAAAGAAAATCTTCTGTAAAAAAGAGTTTATTTACAAAGTAATTAATGTAGTTATTTAAGAGATGATAATGCTTTTCTGAGATTCTCAATTATCAAATCCACTTCTTCAAGTTTGCAGGTTCCTACTGAAAGCCTGTACCACGTTGAATCATCTGAAGAACCAAAGGCTGAAAAAGGAACAATTGCCATTTTTGCTTCATCCACAAGATAGGAGGTTACTTCGTTCTGAGTTTTCAGCACATTTCCATCGGGGGTTTTCTTTCCCGTAAGATCAATCTGTACAGTAAGATAAATGGCAGCCTGCGGAACAATAGCATTCACGCGATGCCCTTCATTTTTCAATTCCATGAACCCTTTGTAAAAAGAATTTAATCTTTTATCAACCTGGTTTTTGAATTGATTTAAAAAATTATTCACGGATTGGATATCCGACAAATATTTTGCGGTTGCCACCTGTTCTGCTTTTGGGGCCCATGCGCCCACATGAGATAAAATGGATTTCATTTTGTCAATAATAAATTTCGGGCCAAATGACCATCCCACACGAATGCCCGTTGCAGCAAGCGATTTTGAAATACCATCCACAAACACCGTATAGTCTCTCAAGCCGGGCCGCAGCGAAACCGGGTCATAATGTTTATTGGCTCCGAATGTAAGCACGCTGTAAATCTGGTCATACAACAGGTAAAGCGGCTTGTCCTGCCCTTCGCGCCTTTTATTTTCTTCCATCACCAGGTCACAAATTTCTTCTAATTGAGTTTTTGCGAAAACAGTTCCTGTAGGATTCAGCGGAGAACACAAAGCAATCATGCGGGCTTCTTTTATAAACGGCCGGATTTCATCAGCCGTTGGCATGAAATTATTTTCAGGCTGCGTTTCCACCATAATTCCTTTTGCAAGCGAAAGATGGCAGTAATGATTATTATTCCAGGAAGGTACCGGGAAAATAACTTTATCGCCCGGATCAATAAGTGTTTTATAAATTCCATAAATCAAAGGACGCGCTCCGCCCGATATCAGCACTTCATCAGCAGTATAATTTAAATGCTGAACTGATTTAATAAAGCCGCTTACTGCTTTTCTTAACTCAGGCATTCCATTAGCCACCGGGTAATTTGTTTGCCCTTCTTTATAGGCATTGATGATTTCATTAAGCAATTCAGATGGAATCGGGAAAATCTTCGGGTCAAAATCACCGATAGTGAGATTATAAATTTTTTCGCCTTTCTTTATTTTCTCATTGATTTCATTTGCCAGCTTTATGATTTCTGATCCGATAAGATGTTCCGCCATTTCCGAAACGGGGCTGGAAGATACAGTAAGAATGGTGCTCATAAAAGTAAGGTTTGAGGTTTGAGGTTAAAGATTATAGATTATTCTCAAGGCATTTTTCAGAGGAAAAATAACTCATCAAAATTAAGCAATTTGGTTATTCAAACTTTAAACCTCCATCGGTTGCACTTCAATAAGGGGATTTAACGTGTATTTATGTTTTGATTTTGCTTCTGTGCAAAGAAAATTTTTGCGCACTAATTTTCCTTTTATAAAAATTCTCCCTGTTTTAATTCTGAATTTAGTATTGATGTCAAGGTCTTCAAGATGGAGCCATTCGCCATTGCGGGTATCATATTTTTTTAAAGCTCTGAGCATATTCACATCCGAACAGCTTGTTGCAGCCGGGTTATGAATATATTTCTTTACTTCATGAATCAAATCTTCCGGAAAAACGGCAGTGGTAAGAAAAGGAGTCATCAATTGCCTGAATTCATGTTTCCATTCTTTCCCGTGAGGATCTTTCAGCGTATTTGTTTTAATAAAGGTGACCAGGTGGGCAACTTCATGTGTGAACGTAATCAAAAAAGCATAAGGATTCATATCATGGTTAACCGTGATGATGTGCCCTTTTCCGTTTTTGGGCGGACGGTAATCTCCGTATTTGCTATTCCGGCTTTTAGTGATCCTTAAAAAAAATTTATGCTCGGCAATCCAGTCAACACAAGTATCAAGCGCTGCACCGGGAATGTATTTGGAGAGAGAATTTTTTATTTCGTTAATCGTCATTGTGTCTTTCGGAAGATTGCGAATTTACAAATTGCAAAATGTTTCTCATTTTTTGCCCATATAAATTTTCTCTGCAATGTTTTCAGGAATTGATTTTGGTAAAAGATAAGTCATCATGACTGAAAACCAGTTAATAAATCCCGGTATGATTTCAGCCTTGCTTTTCAGCATTCCATCTACAGCAATCTTTGCAACAACCCCCGGTTTCATATTAAATTTAGCAGCCGTTTCTTTTAATGCATCCATTTTTGCGCGATTCATAAAATCAGTTTCTGTGGTGCCGGGGCTGATGCAGGAAACAGAAATGTTTGAATTTTTTAATTCCAGCCGAAGGGCACGGGTAAAAAACAGGACAAACGATTTAGATGCTGCATAGGTGCTCATTGCCGGAATTGCCTGGTAGGCGGATGTACTTGACACATTTAAGATGTAAGATCGTTTTTGTTTGCGCAATAAAGGCAGGAGCTTATGGGTAAGTTTCACCAGTGTAATCATGTTGAGTTGCATCATGTTAAGCTGTTCATTCAAATCCGATTTTTCAAACTCGCTCCATACGGTATACCCGGCATTATTAATTAATACCGAGACAGGAAAGTTATTTTTCTCCACCCATTCCAGAACTTTTTCCGAAGCATCCGGTTGCGACAAATCCATCGGAAGATAATGACAGGCTGCACTGTATTTAGATTGCAGTTCATCGGCCACTTCTTTCAATAAGTTTTCTGAACGGGCTACAAGTAACACATTGTACATGCGGCTGGCAAGTTCGGTAGCAATTGCTCTTCCGATTCCTTTGGTTGCTCCGGTGATTAGTGCGTAAGACATTTTAATTTTTTCAGCGAAGGTCTAAAATTTTTGTTCAGAAACAAGTACAATTTTAAATCCTGAAAAAAAATTATACATGCAAACTGGTTTAGTATGTTTGTATCAGCTAAATTAATAATATGCTTTTTCAAAAGAAAATTTTTAAAGACATCCGTTTCTGGATTGTATTTTTTTTTGTCATCCGGCTATATGGAATTACAAATCCTCCTCTTGAAATCAGCCATAACTGGCGGCAGGTGACGGGTATAATGGTTGCAAGGAATTTTTATGAAACAGATGCAAATATTCTTTATCCCCGGGTGGATGACTGTGAAGAAAAAAGCGGAATTGTAGGACTGGAATTTCCCGTGATGAATTATCTGATGTACCTGGGTTCTTTATTATTTGGTTTTCAAAATTGGTATGGAAGGCTCATCAACCTGGTGATTTCATCAATTGGAATATTTTATTTTTATAAAATCATTAAAAAATATTTTACAGCGGAACATGCATTTTATTCATCCATCCTTTTATTAATTTCCATCTGGTTTGCTTTTTCGCGCAAAACAATGCCTGACACGTTTAGCATTTCTCTTTTTATGATGGCAATTTATTACGGGTTAAATTTTTTAACTAATGGAAAATGGCTGCAACTTTTATTTTTCATCATTTTGGGGTTAACAGGTGCGCTATCAAAAATTCCTGCTGTTTACCTGTTCTCCATATTTTTAATTCCGCTTGCTGATAATAAAATTCTCCTTCGGAATAAATTAATCTTTACTGCATCCTCTGTTTTTATTTTGAGTTTAGTTTATGGGTGGTATTTTGTGTGGAACGCTTATCTCTCAGAAATTTACGGAACCTGGTACAATACAGGCAAAAGCCTGGATGAAGGGGCAAGGGATATTACCGGCCATCTTTCGCTGGCGTTAAAAAAATTTTATTTTGACGCCTTATCATTTACAGGTTTCGCAGCATTCATTACAGGGTTAATTTTAATTTTTGCAAAAAGAAATCAAAAAATAATTTTTGTTTTCTGTGTTACTTTTATTGCTTTTGTTCTTTATATCTTTAAGTCAGGATTTTTTTTCTATCATCACAATTATTACATCATCCCGGTTGTGCCGGTTATGTGTCTCGTTGCCGGGTATGCATTGATTCAAGTTAAAAATATTCGATTCCGTCAAATAGCATTGTTGATTATTGTGATGGAAGGAATCGCTAATCAGCAGCATGATTTCACAATCAAAAACTCTGAAAAATATAAATTGACCCTTGAGAAAATTGCCGATGAACTGTCAAACCGTTCCGATAAGATTGTAATTAACGGGGGAGGTAACCCTCAGCAATTATTTTTTGCTCACCGTAAAGGATGGACAGTTGATAATGAAAAACTAAATGATGCAAATTTTTTGAATGCAATAAAAAAGAAAGGTTGCAAATATATTTTTGTCAATAAAAATGATTTTAAAAATAAGCTGAACTATCCCAGCGTTTTTGAAGACGATTATTTTACCGTATATAAATTGTAAAATTTATTTCCACCGGATCGTATTGATCAACTGTGTGATGTCTTTTTTAATAAAATCCAAAACAGGTGCAATGGAATCTTTGTTGGGAACCACATTGAAATAAAGCGCACCGCGAATAAAATGCCTGGAACTGTCAGTCGCAAAAAACTGGACTGAGGAAGCGGCATTTCCGCCAATATCATATAATACCCCATGCACATTATTCCTGTTACTGATCCTTTTTTCTGTAATCTGGTCCGCCTTCAAGGTATGTTTATACACAAGCGTGTGCGCGTCCTCAAGATATTTATTCAAATTGTTTTTCACTTCCTTATAGCTGAGAAAGATTTCACCATTGAATCTTGGAAATCTTACATACAACCAGCATGGTTCGGCAAGGCGGTTTGTATCGCGCACCACAATTGCATACTGCGGAATTTCAAAAGAGAAGGGGCAATCCCCGGGTGAAAATCTTGAATATTTTTTTTCCGGGGTATCTATCCTGAAATATCCACGGGGCCTGGGAACATAATTATGATCGCAGGAAGACAAACATACAAGAAGTAACAATTGAAAATTGAAAATTGAAAATTGAAAATTCTGAATCATTCTTTTAATTATCATTTCTATACTTCCTCCTTTTTGTGAATCTCTTTTGTAATCTTCACTCTTTTTATTTTTCTCCGGTCAGCTGATTCGATGGTGAATTTAAAATCCTTGAAATTTATTTTTTCTCCTTTCACCGGAATTTTTCCTGCAAGCTCCAAAACCAATCCTGCAAGCGTATCGGTCTCACCTGTTATTTCATCAAAGAGACTGCGCTCAATTTCCATCACCCTGCACACATCATTTAATAATGTTTTTGCTTCAAACACAAAGTTATTTTCATCCAGCTTTGAATAAACCGGTTCTTCGTCATCAAACTCATCGCTGATCTCACCCACAATTTCTTCGAGAATATCTTCGAGTGAAACAATTCCTGTAGCGCTTCCATATTCGTCAATAACGATTGCCATGTGCATTTTCTTTTCCTGGAATTCATCCAGCAAATCATTTATTTTTTTGCTTTCAGGAATAAAATAAGGCGGACGTATCAATGTGGTCCACTTGAATGCATCCTCTTTATCAAGGTGTGCAATGAGATCCTTAATATAAAGTATGCCAATGACTTTGTCAAAGGTTTCTTCGTACACCGGCAGGCGTGAATATCCTGCTTCTTCAACGCTTTTCAAAACCCTGGTAAACGGAAATTTTTTCTCAAGCGACACAACATCTATGCGCGCTTTCATAATTTGCTTCACATCAATGTTGCCGAATTTTACAATGCCTTTCAGAATTTTTTTCTCATCAGCCGGAGTCGTTTGATCTGAAGTAATATCAATTGCATGAGTAAGCTCATCAATGGTAATGTCGTATCCTTTTTTTGTAAGCCGCCTTTCAATAACATGCGTGAGGGAGACCAGCACATAACTGAGAGGGCTTAATAATTTGTCAAGCGCATAAAGCGGAAAAGCAACCGTCTGCGCCATTGGCAAAGCTTTCTGCGTGGCATACACCTTCGGCATCACTTCACCAAGCAAAACAATCATAAATGTGATGACGATAACCTGGATAATAAAACCAAGCCGGGGATGCAGTGAAAAATCAAAAAGCTGGCTGACGGTAAAAGCTGAAATGATAATGATGGCAATATTCACAAGGCTGTTTGCAATCAGCAGTGTTGCGAGAAGGCGCTTGGGCCGTGCAAGTAAATTATTAATGATGCTGTTTGATTTTCGCTGAAGATTATTTTTTATTTCCTCCAATTGAGCCGGTCCCAAAGAAAAAAAAGCGACCTCAGAACTGGCAAACATTCCGGAGAAAAAAAGCAAAACAATGATTGCAACAAAATCAATTGCAATTCCTACCGTGAAAGGCTTGAGGATGGAGAGTATCAAATTTGTTCAGGGTTTGGGATTTAAAGTTCAAAGTTCAAAGTTTATTACAGGTTAAACTTTGAACTTTGAACCTTGAACCCTTTGCCCTCTGTCAGATCAGGTGTTAAAATTAAAAAGGCAAATCGTCTCCTGTTTCAGGCTCTGCTGCTACAGGCGGAGCTTCGAAGTTAGTTTTGGCATCTTCAGAAGATGCAGAAGTACCCGTATTTGTATTCGCATCTTCAGGCTTTCTCCCCAGTAATGTCATATTATCAGCTACGATATCTATGGCATATCGCTTAACACCGTCTTTATCATCCCACGTACGCGACCTTATTTTTCCTTCAATATATACCTGGCTTCCTTTGCGGACAAAACGCTCGGCAACATCTGCAAGTCCCCGCCATAAGACAATATTATGCCATTCTGTTGTTTCCACTTTAGTGCCATCGGGTTTTTTGTAGGTTTCTGAAGTTGCGAGAGAGAATTTGGCAACATTCGCTCCTCCTTCAAGGTGCCGGACTTCAGGGTCTTTGCCCGCCCTGCCTACCAGAATTACTTTGTTTACTCCTGACATGATTTTATTTTTTTATTGTTGAATTTATTTGATTAGAGCAAACGTACAGGGTTTTTTTTAAATTAACAAATTGAAAAGGTTTAAAGTTTAAGGTTTAAGGTTTTGTTTTGTTTCAAAAATTTGTCGGTTAAACGTGCCACTCCGTATTTTTCTAAATCACTTTTCGTTGTCATCATAAAATTTTTTCTTAAAAATTGCGATGGTTTTGTTTCTAATGCTATTTCATAAAAGCGGGCATGAATAGTTTGATGAGATAATTGATGTTTGTAAGATGTACCTGGTTCGTGAATATTCAGATTGGTTGTTCCGAAAATATTTTTCCAATCATCTGTTTTCAATAATACGCTTAAAGAAGTTTTTTTCTTTGTTTCGATGAGTGGAAATTCATACAGGTTTTTCCAGATATCATTTCCTGTACGTTTGTGGAGAAAAACTTTGCTCTTCCACCGGATAAAAAAATAATGGAAGAAGCGTTCTTTGATTTTTTGTGTTTTTGATTTTACAGGAAACCGGTTTACTTTTTTTATCTTAAACGCCCTACAGCCTGCATGCAAAGGACAATTTGCACAATCGGGGTTTGCGGGCCTGCATTGCCGCGCGCCAAACTCCATGATTGCCTGGTTGTGCAAACCTGGATTTTTTTTATCAAGCAACTCTTCTGCAACAGCATAAAATATTTTTTTTCCTTTCGGGGAATCAATGGGAGTTTCTATTCCAAAATACCTGGAAAGAAAACGATAAACATTTCCATCTACCACCGCATGAGGTTTATTAAATGCAAAAGATGCAATGGCCGCAGCCGTATAATCTCCCACGCCTTTTAATTTTTTCAGCTCTGCAAATTCACCGGGAAAATTTCCGCCAGGGGTTTTTACAATTTCTTTTGCAGCATGATGCATGTTGCGGGCACGCGAGTAATATCCCAATCCCTGCCACATTTTTAAAATTTTATCTTCATGCGCTTTGGCAAAATGTTTTACAGTCGGAAATTCTGCTGAAAATTTTTGAAAATAAGGCAGCCCCTGTTCAACCCTGGTCTGCTGTAAAATGATTTCAGAAAGCCAGATCAGGTAAGGGTCAGAGGTGTGGCGCCAGGGCAGGTCGCGTTTGTTTTTATGATACCATTTTGAAAGAATAGCCGAAATGTTCATTGTCACAATAATTGGTTAATTTTTATTTCTGCGGGATTCGTTTTGCTTTAAGGATTGCAAACTTTTCAGGTCAGGAATAAAATCAAAAAGAGATAATTTTTTTTGTTTTAAAAAAACAATCAATAACACGAGCGAAGTTGTAATGTAAGATAATGTTGCTGTTAAAGCCGCGCCTTTGAGATTATATTCGGGAATCAGCAGGAGTCCGGCTACGAGTGTTACAACAAATCCTGCGGCAGAACCCGCTAATCCCATCTTCGGATTTCCGGAGCCTGAATAATAGTGACTGATTGTAATGGAAAAAATGTACAGCAAAATGCCCGGAGCGAGCCAGGGGATAAGATTTTTTAATTCTCTGAACTCTGTTCCGAAAATAAAAGTAAAAATTTCCTGCGGAAACAGTAATAATACTACGGTTGCTAAGAACGTCAGCAGCAAAACAACTTTTGAAATCCGAATAGTAAGCTGTGCATTTTCATCATCATTTTTTGAATTCGCTATTTGAGAATATTGAATGACAGCAAAGCTGTTGGCAATAATCAATACGCTTTCAGCTATCGAACCTGCTGTGGAATAGATCCCCACATCGTGCTTGCCGGAATAATGATCGAGCAGGAAAAAAGAAAAACGGTAATTAAGCAATTGCAAAATGTTGGCGCATTGAATAACAAAACCAAGTTTGAAAGCGTGAGAAAAAATTGCTTTCATGTCAAAGCTGAATGCAGGGGAAAGGTTTTTATAAACAAGCACGCTGCTGATGAGCATTGTGATAACGGAACCTGCATAGAACGCAATAAAAAATTCCCGGATGCCTGCATTCTTTTCAACCGTAAAAAAATAAATCAATAAAATAAAAAGTACAGCCGGATAAATCACTGAAACAAAATTGTATGCCTTAATTCTTTCCTTGGCGAGCAGGTAAAACGTTTGTATTCTCACCACCGATTGAATAACGGATAATAAAATAAGATGAATTAAAAAATCCTGCTGCACTAAGCCTAAAACATAGAGCAGAAGCGAAACGGCAACACTTGAAAAAACCGTCCACAGGTAAGAGGCGTTCATCAGTTTGGTTGCATCGTGCCTCGGCACGAGATAAACAAGGCCCGGCCCGCCAATAAAGCTGCCAATCATAAAAATAATGGTAAGGTTCAGCACAAAAAGGCTGATGATTCCCCTGCCCTCTGCACCAAGATAGCGTGCAGTAATTACGATAGTGAGAAAATTAAGTATGGCAATGAAAAACCTGTTGAGAAAAGTATAGAACGATTTGCGGAACATACAGGCAGGTTATGAAAGAATGGATGTGTAAATTTCAAAAAAATGTTTTCCTATCGCGTCAGCATTAAATTTTTCTGTTGCATACTTTTTTATTTGCTGTTCGTCATAGCTGCTGTAATTTTCAATCATATTTTTTATAGCTCCCTCCAGCTGTTTTTGATTGTCCGGTTCAATTAATATACCCGTAAGCGGAGTGACAAATTCTTCAGGACCTCCGCACCGGGTGGCAATTACAGGTTTCCCGCAACTCATGGCTTCTGCACATATAGATGAAAAAGTTTCAAACCGGCTGTTCATGATAATAAAATTGCATTGATGCAAATATTGATATACCTCTTCATTGGTTTTCATGCCCCGGAAAAAAACATTTTTATCCAGGAGAGATAATTCTACGGCAAGCTGCTCTAACTTTTGGCGATCATGTCCGCCCCCGACAATATCCAATCTGACCTGCGGGTAATTTTTTACTGTTTCAGCCACAGCTTTAATGGTTCCTGAAATATTTTTTATTTCATCAACAAGATCAGCAACGGAAAGAATTTTTATCAGCCCGTCATTATTTTTTACTGAGAGCGGTTTTGAATCCGTTTCAATAACGTTGGGAACGACATAAAAATTTCCTTTGATGCTGTTACGAAGCATTCCTTTTTTAAGAAATTCAGAAACAGTAATTACAGCGGAAGCTTTTGCTGCCAGGAATTTTACCAAAAACTTTTCAAATAAATTTTTCTTCTCAAATTTTCCTGAAACATATCCTGACCATTGCTCACTGATGACAAAAGGCTTCCGGCTGAAAATTTTCATGCACCATGCCAGCACAACAGGCCGGATGAAAATATAAGCATGTGTGATATGGTGATCACCAAATTTCTGCCTGGCCAGGTTCATTCCTTTCCGGTGTGCAGATAAATAACGGATGAATGATAAAATTTTATTGAAAGGAAAAATACCGGATTTTATTTTTCTGTGGTAAACGATTATTACCGGGAACCCGGCAGTTTCTGAACAGGTGATTTTAAATTTTTCTTTCAGCTGATCGTGCGAAACAATATTTAACAAAGCCACGTCACAATATCTGGAAGCAGCAACAGCATGTTTTTGAATAAACACGCCTAACTGAATATTGGTTTCGTTGGGATACCAGCGCGCAAGAAAAAGAACTTTTATTTTTTTTTGCTCAGCGGAATTATTCATTCATAAAAATTCTGGTGTGAAAATAGAACTTTGTCCGCCTCGGGCGGATGAAATGGAGTTTGTTTTATAACAAATTCTGTTTTCCGTAAGCCCAAATTAAAAAATCAGGCATTACCGCAGACCATGTTCTGAAATCATGCGTACCGTATTGAATTTCCCTGTAAGCTATATCCGAATCACTGTACCCTTTCTTTTTCAGTTCATGAATAAGGTCAAGCGTATCATCAATGGAGTCAATCACACCATTGTTGTTCCTGTCATGCGTTTCATCATGCGTGCCGGTTTGAAACCAGAATTTTATTCCTTCTCTTTTTTTACTTCTGCGGATTTTATCGTGCATGATACGGTCGGAATCACGGTACCCGTTTTCTAAATCTTTTTTTCTCCACCACAATGAACCTGAGAACACGCCTGCTCTTCCGAAATCACCTGAATTGTTCCAGACAATGTCAAGCGCGGAAAGAGCGCCCAGTGAAAATCCTGCGAAAGCGGTATTGTCGGCACCGGTGAGAGTCGGATAATTGTAATTGATAAAAGGCATCAGCTCAGAAGTAATAAATTTTGAATAACCCGATGCCAGGGCGCCCCGTTCCAGGTAGTCAGGACGGGAAGCAATGCCATATTCCTGCATTCGTTCAACGGTATGGACGGCAACAACAAATACAGGTTCAATTTCATTTTCGGCATACAAACGGCTGAGTGTTTCTTTTAATTGCAACTGCTGCAAATCCTGCCCGTCATTCAGGTACAATACTTTGAACCGTTGATTCGTATAATTGTACATTGGGGGAAAAAGAATGTTTACGATAAATTCGTGCTGAAGTACTTTGGAAAAGATATTGATAACTGCAGCAGAATTCGCACCGTTAGTGATTGCGCTCATATTTTATTAAACGCGCAAATTTAGAATTCTGTTTCAAAGTGATGGGCCAGCAAAGGGACAATGACTTAAAATTTTATCTTTGCGCCCGCGAATTTGGTAAACAGGTAATTGTGTAATTAGGTAAATGGAGTTGACCGATACCTAATTACCTAATTACTTCAATTACCCAATTACCCAATAACAATGAAAGAAGAATATTTTAAATGGCTCTCCCCCATCCTTGGAAAGGAAATGGAGATGCTCGTATTTGGTGAGAAAGGTTACCCGGTAATTATTTTCCCCACTTCAATGGGTTCTTATACTCAGAATAAAGATTTTCAACTTATTGATTCTGCTAAATGGTACATTGAAAACGGGCTGGTAAAAATTTATACTCCTGCAAGCATTGACAATGACAGTTGGTATGGAAAACATTTACATCCTTCAGACCGTGCGCGAAATCATGTTTTGTATGATCAGTTTGTGCTGGAAGAAATTGTGAAGCGCGCACGCGAAGAAACACAACATAATAAAGTGACAGTTGCAGGATGTAGTTTCGGTGCATATCATGCAACAAATTTTGCATTCCGGCATCCGGAAGTTGTGGGATATTTATTTAACATGGGAGGCGCCTTTAATATTAAAGACCAGGTGAAAGATTATTATGATGACAACGTTTATTTTAACAATCCTCCTGATTATTTACCCGGATTAAATAATCCGGCCTTGAATGAAATGGGAATTGTTTTCGGAACGGGTGATAAGGATATGTGTATGGACGCTAATATTCAATTATCTGATATTCTTAAAAAGAAAGGAATTAATCACTGGCTGGATATTCGCCCGGGAGCGATTCACGATTGGCCCGTGTGGCGTGAGATGTTTCCATATTATTTATCTTTGATTAAATTTGAGTAACTGAAAATATCAACGAATACCTGCCTGCCGGCAGGCAGGCGAATCTATACGAATTTACGAATTGTCACTACAACCAACATTGAATTTTAACTTTAAGCCATGAAAAAAATAGGCGTTTTATTCGGACAGGAAAATAACTTTCCACAAGCGCTTGTGGATCACATTAACAGCAAAAACGAAAACGGAATTTCGGCAGAACTTGTTAAAGTGGATAAGCTCGTACAATCGCAGTCTATGGGATATGATGTGGTGCTTGACCGCATTTCGCATGATGTGCCTTTTTACCGGGCTATGCTTAAGAATGCGGCCCTAACAGGAACAGCCGTTGCAAACAATCCTTTTTATTTAAGCCTCGAAGAAAAATTTATGGCAAATGTGATTGCTGAAAAGGTTGGCGTTCCTGTTCCGAAAACTGCTTTAATTCCTTCTAACCAGCTTCCGGCTGATACAACAGAAAATTCTTTCCGCAATATGATCATGCCATGGGATTGGAAAAGCATTTTTGAATACGTGGGATTTCCGGCATATATGAAACCTCATGCGGGCGGAGGATGGAAAAGCGTGAGCAAGCTGAATAATGCAGATGAGTTTTTTGCTGCACATCAGACTACAGGACAGCTGGTAATGCTGTTGCAGGAAGCAATTGAATTTGATGCGTATTTCCGCTGCTATTGCATCGGGCAAAATCAAATTCACATTATGCCTTATGAGCCGCGTAATGCGCATCATTTACGTTACTCTGCTGAGTTTCCGCACGTAGGAAATGAACTTTTAGAATTGATGAAAGAATATGTATTAAGATTAAATATTGCCCTGGGTTATGATTTTAACACAATTGAATTCGCTATACGCAATGGTGTTCCATATTGCATAGATTTTACGAACCCGACACCGGATTGTGAACCTGCATCGGTCGGTCAGCAAAATTTTGAATGGGTGCGCGAAGCTGCTGCCAATATGCTGATCAGGAAAGCAAAACAACATCGTGAAGGACAGGACAATTTAACATGGGGAACTTTTTTGAAAAGCGCTGTCAATGGAGAAATTATCAGCAGCCGTGAGTTTGAAAGATTGACGGTTTAAAAATATGTCATGCAGATAATAAAATGAATTAACTGTTTTTCTGAAAATTTCAAAAGTTATCTTTTAAAAAAAATCAAAGTAAAAAATACATTTGTTTCACTTCTTTTATGCAAATAAAGCTTTCAGTTCAGTTGCCTGCTCAGGTTTCATTTTACCGGCAAGAATCAAGGCAAGCTGCCGCCTTCTCAATGCACCTGCATACCTTAATTTTTCTTCTTCTGACTCAGGGATTAATTCAGGTACATTAATGGGGTTGCCTAATTGATCAACAGCTACAAAAGTGTAGATGGCTTCATTACTTTTTTTCTTTTCGCCTGTGGTATTGTTTTCAATCCATACATCAATAAAAATCTCCATAGAAGAATTGAATGCGCGCGAAACTTTTGCCTGGAGTGTGACAATTTCTCCCAGTTTGACCGGGTGAGAGAACGAAACATTATTTACTGAAGCGGTGACAACTATCCGTCCACAATGGCGGTGCGCTGAAATGGCCGCGCAAATATCCATCCAGTGCAACAACCTGCCCCCCATCAGGTTGCCTAAAACATTGGTATCATTCGGAAGGACAATTTCTGTATTAACACAAACGGATTCGCTGGCTTTTTTTGATTTCATATAAAAAAATTTAAAATCTGTAAGATTAAGGCTGAAAGGTTTTGTAAGCAAAATTAATCTTTTGCTTCAGATCATAATTAGCCGGTGTTCGTTATTTGGAATATCAGCCATGTTTAA
>DATEMK010000513.1:0-3897 GCA_035275625.1 Bacteroidia bacterium | reverse complement strand
ATTTCGGTTTTACCTTCCAGGTTTTTCATTTCTTCCATTTTCCTTCCTTCCTTATCTGTTATCAGGATGTCATATGACGTAATATGCCTGGCATCAATAGTAAAATGCTTCTTTGCAGGGTTAGGATAAATGCTTACCTGTGACAGTTTAGCATCCACATCAACTTTAACAATTTGCGAAAAGGAAATTTTTCCGTTAAAGTCGGTTTGGCGGAGGCGGTAGTAACTTTTCCCCTGCATCGGGTTGGGATCTGATGCATAATAGCGAATGGTATTTGTGTTGCTGCCTGCACCGTCAATTTGCATTACATCATGAAAGTTTTTAGCATCTTCTGAATGTTCAATAGTAAAATAATCGTTATTCATTTCGCTGGCAGTTATCCATTCGAGGTTGACTCCGTTTTCTTCTTTGTTGACTGAAGCATGGAAAGAAACCAGGTTAACCGGGAGCGCCACATAGCCGCAATTGAAAGTACAGGTGGAACTGGCAAAGCTCAGGCTAAAGCCATCAGCCTGCGGATCAACATCATCATCTGTGCGGTTTAACATCAGGTAATAAACTTCATCGGTCCTTACATACATCGTATCTACCCACCCGTTACCCGAAGAGTTTTCAGAGGAATCGGTTTCTGATGTCCGCAAACCGGTATTGCCGTTCGAGGCATCGTAGGCATACGAACACCGCCTTTGGGTGCCCAGCGAAGCGGGATCGCTGACAGGGCCAAACAGCACAAAGTCATAGTCATCACCGTTATCCTGGGGGTCAATGGTAAACTGAAGCGTTCCGCTGGTGGCAATTTTGAAGCGGTACCAAACACTGTGGTTTTCGCTCAAATCGCATGTGCCGCAGGTTTCAGCGAGCAAACCCGGTCCTGTACTGTTGCCTACGTAAGTAGATGTAGTGCATATAGGAACTGCACGCGCTGCATCGTTAGGATCGGTTCCATTGGGACCCACTGAACAGGCGGTTTCGGCTAATGTAATATTCCATCCCGCGCGGTTGGTTGAAGCATCGGAATATATTCGGAAAGCAAGACAACCGCTTGAATCGGTTGAGGTGTATTGAGTGCCGGGTGATCCCATCGAAACATCAGCAATTGTGGTTCCGTTACGGCACGAGCTGTTCACAATGCGCAGGTAATCGTTTGAAGGCGTCATGTTCACATAATTGAGCGTTGCCCTCATGCAATTTCCTATAGATGCCGGGCAGAATACCCTGAACAATCCTGTATAGCTGTTGCCATGGTTAGAAGCAGTTCCTCCGTCATCATAATACTGACCGCCACTTGTCATCACAACACAATTTCCTAAACTAACCCCGGGTTCTAACGGTGTAGATGCATGTGTATAACCTGCTGCTGTTGAGGGGGCATATACACCCACGCAAAA
The DNA here is from genome assembly GCA_035275625.1 of Bacteroidia bacterium. GTDB lineage: Bacteria > Bacteroidota > Bacteroidia > AKYH767-A > OLB10 > DATEMK01. Next base: position 2,509 of record DATEMK010000513.1, on the reverse strand, counting down.
AGTCTGGCCTCCTCCCGCTCCACAGCTGCCACCGGTGGTACGGAAACAAATTTGAATAAGATAGGTGTTAGTGATAGTAAGGCCGGTAAGATGATGCCAGACATCAACAGGCGCCCCGATAGCCTTGTACCATGTGGGCGTTCCGCTGGGCAAACATGTTCCGGTATTCCATACGGCTGAAGCAAGTTCGCAGGTATTGGAAGCTTTTAAATTATCAACCCACACATCCATTACGGTTGCTGTTGCAACAAATTTATACCACACCGATTGCTGCGGGGCCGAGCCGCACCATGCCGTTGCTTCACTTCCCTGGAGTGTAGCGGCAACCGTAGTTCCGTTCGTGCAGGCAGCGTCTACGGTAAGTGTAATAGCATTGGAACAGGCATCGTTTGCGGGCTGTGAAAATGCTTTGGATGAAATAAATAAGCTGATGATAACAACCCCTGTTATCAAAATCAAGCTTTTTATTTTATTTACGCTGAACATAATACCTTATCAGATAGTAAAGAAGACGCTTAACCGGTTTCTGAACTTCCCATCTATAAAAATGTCTTACAGGTTAATTGAATTAATACTTATCTCCGGTCTAGTACGGCATTGAGGAATAAAATTTGCAAACAAATGCCCTATATCTTACTTTAGTAATAATTTGTAAGGAAAGGCATTAATTGAAAGAAAATTGCAGTTAATAACCTGGTGTGATTGATAATTATCACATTTTCATATTATCATATAAAATATGCCGATTTTGAGATGCGGGTATGATTACCCGGACTTCATTGTTGAAAAACGAACTGTTAGTCGAAAGAGATTTTTTTGTTATTTTCTTTCTGCATTTTAATAACTGGTCTTTTTACTTTCACATTTTATATTTTCATTAAAAAGTTTAGAAATTTCTTCCAGGTGTGTTTTATTCAATGGCTTATTCAGAAATTTCTTTACTACAGGATTGTTTTGCGCACGTTCATGATCAGATGGGTCCAGGGAAGAAGAGATCATTATAATGCAGCAGGAATTTTTAATGGATTGGGGCAGCACGGCCAGTCTTTCAAGGAATTCAAATCCATCCATCTGTGGCATCCTGATATCAAGAAGTATTACCTGCGGCAGCTTTTCAATTTCAGATTGATTTTCCTCGAGAAATTTAATAGCCTTTGTTGCCATATCAAATTCCAGCACTTCTTTACCAAAATTATATTTTCTTATGACAAATGAAGCAATATAACGGTCCTGTTGTGTATCGTCAATTATCATTACACGGTCAAAAATAAATTTTTCAGTTTCCATATTATTATATCAGTTTTTATTGACAGATTTAATTTTGGTTTTATTGGTAGGCTGTTTAGGGATACCAATTTTAAATACTGTTTTTTGCCCGGATGCGAAACCAGCATCTTCTCAGTGATTAGAGCAGGTTTTAGAAGAAATAATACTTAAAAACCTGACTATTGTTTCAAAATTTAGAGAAAAAATACCAAAACCCAAAAAAAAGTCCGGTAGTTCCCCAACCGCCCCAGACTTAGTTTTTGTTAATGAATTCTCAAGGTAAATAATTCTGCTTTCTTCAAAAAAGAAAGAGGTCAAAAGCGAGTTTCATTGTTAAAAAAAAAATTTATTTAATGGAATGTGACAACCGAAGTATCAGGAATTAACACTTAGATTCACAGTAAAATCCTCAAAAGCCGGTCTCGGTTGTTTTTTCTTCCAGTCTAATTCAAAAACAGTTTTCAGCGTGGCTAAATAACTAATATGAGCGTATGGTTTTACCACGTAAAAGTGTGCACCATTTTTGTACATAAAATCAATGTCACTTTCCGCAAATGACACTGTAAAAATTATTATAGGAATATCTTTATATCTATTATACTTTTTTATTTGCTGCAGGCATCCCCGGCCGTCAATACCAGGGAGATTAATATCCATAAAAATTATGTCAAAAACCCTTTGATCATCGAGTAAACTGAAAAGCTCGTAACAATCTTTTGCAAATGAAACCTCGTGATGAAAATCTAATTGTTCCAATGCTTCCTTAAAAAAATATTGGTCATCATTGTCATCCTCAACAAGCAATACATTTAATTTGGACCTGTTTAATGATGTCATTTTTTATATGTTTATTATAATATAAATTCTGAGTTCTTTCGCAATCCAACGATTAAGATTTCCAGACTGTTTTACTTTTCAGAGAACGAATCACCGGGATTTGTTGAAAGCTTAAACTTCATTTCTTTCCAGCCCCTTTTAAAATCTTAATTGCTTCAACTTTTGGGACTTTATAAACTTTAACAATATCGTCTACCGTTTTTCCTTCATCAAACGCTTTTAATATATTAATTGCCAATTTTTCTTTATATTGTTTTAAGATAGTCTCACTATTAAACTCCAATTTCCCGTAACGGTATTTTTTCCTCAGAAGATTGGCTTTTTTTAATTGAGACTCTATCAGTATTTTAGACAATTTTACATGGAATGCTATTTCTCCAATTGTTTTTCCCTTCTTAAATAATGT
>DATEMK010000512.1:0-27532 GCA_035275625.1 Bacteroidia bacterium | reverse complement strand
CCGAATTAATGATGGATTTTAAGATGGATATAAATTCCTTTTCTTTCACATTCTCTTTTTGGTTGAGGTATTCTTTGAAGTCTTTTTTTAACTGGTTGATTTTATACTCCAGCAGGTCAAAATCTTTTAACTCGTAACGAATGATCAGTTCTGTCATGGCAATTCTGAAACGCAATGCGAGGTCGGTGGTTTTATAATTATCGAGAAGGTACAGCTTATTCAGGTTTTTCATTGCATTCTGGTAATTGCGTTTTTCAAACCACAGCAGCATCAGGTTGAGATAGACAAAAACCTGGTAAAAAGTATTTGACTTTATTTTTTCATTGCTTCTTAAATCTTCAAGAATAGAAATTGCTTTCTCACGGTCCAGGATGGAATAATTTATCACCAGCGAATTGTAATAGAAGAAAATATATTTATCATAAAACATCCTGTTATATTCCTCCATGGCCGTTTTAAGTTCTTCGGCATACTTTAAAGAAAGCCTCAGCTTATTGTTCTTGAAAAGCGCATTCACCATGTACGTGAGCATTTGCAAACGGGTGTCGTGATTGGTTTTTGTAAAAAGCTTTTCTTTATTAAACTCGCGGTAAATAGTCAGCAGGTAATCTTCAAGAGCTTTGTAATCGCGTTTTTGCAATAATATCTGGCTCACTGCATGGTACAGCTTAAACCGGAGCGTCTGACTTTTCTTAAGCTCTTTATCCTGTGAAAAATCATTTACCGTTTTTTGAAGCAGGGGCAAAATCGGGTTCTCTTCCGCGGCAAAATTCTGTGTGATCTTCAGCCGGTAAGAAACCGCGGCAAGAATATCATCTATGGCGCGCAGCTGGTTGATATGCACATGGTTTTCTTTTCGCTTTGTAATATAAAATTCAGGGTTGATAGAGATTTTTTCATGCGACAGCCGGATGAAGTCACCGTAGATAACATCAAGCAGCTCAAAGCTCTCAATGGATTGGGCTTTTGATTCGGCTTTTCGCAAAAAATAATGTGCCGCTTCCACATTGTTTCTATTCATGTAAAATTTCACGAGCGCAAGCAGGTGATAAGCATGAATGGTTTCCTCATCATCAAAATGCTGGATGGTGATGCTTTTATTAATATCGAGCATCAGGCGGTTTTTTAAACGGTAAAAAGGATTTTTTTCCGTGCCGTTGTACAGCTTTTTAAATATTTTTTCATCATCATATTTGTCATCTGACTTCCTGATGTAATCAAACAAAGTAAGATCCTTTCGGGTTTCCGAAGTAAACCTGGAGGCGTATAATTTAAAATACCGGATCTGTTCCTTATTCATCCCTTTGATAACCTGGTTCAGAATATCCATTTTATATGAGTTTTAGGCGCGTAAGATAGTTGAAAATTTGATGCTGGCAAAAAGAAATGTTTAATTATGTTTGTATAAGTCTAAAAATATCTTGTCATGAAAACAAAAAGATTTTTACTTATCACTCTTCTCTTAGCAGGCATTTTTTCAAAAAACAGCTTTGCGCAGCAGATTTTAATGACTGTTACTTCGGTTGACAGTTTTCCTGTTTTACCCCTGGATACCGCTTATGAAAACGATCAATATAATTTTAACATCCATGTATCTAATCTGGGAAGTGGTGTCGTTCCGGTCCTTGATACATGCAGAGTATTTTTAATGAACACTGATACCAATTTCTCCACGATTGAAACTCTTGGAAAAATTTATATTGACACTCTTCATGGAAATGACAATTTTTCTATCCCTGTTTTTAGTTATCAATTTACACCTGCAACATATAAAACAGGTAATAATATTGTAGTTGTGTGGCCCCGCATTAACAGCAATCCTGGTGCAACTTTTGATTCACTTCAGATTGATACCGTTTACTTTGTTCCTCTTTTGTCTATTAACATGTTAAGTGAGCAAATCCAGTCATTTTTCCTCTTTCCTAATCCTGTAACGGATCAAATCAGGATAAATTCAAACCATCAAAATTCTATTGAGTACGTAAGAATATCAAATGATCTTGGGCAAACAGTCATGTTCAGAAGGTCAGCCGGAAAAAATCTGGATGTACGCTTTTTGTCGAAAGGGTTTTATTTTATTGAGATCACGGAACGAAACGGAACCGTTTCAAGAAAGAAATTTCTGAAACTATAATTACATGTTTGAGAAACATTCAGGGTAAGTTTTCATCTTTGCAGCTTCTCTTTACCCTGGATGTCAAAACTCTTTATTGTTCCTACGCCTATTGGCAATCTTGATGACATTACATTAAGAGCCATAAAAATTTTAAAGGAAGTTGATTTAATTCTTGCAGAGGATACACGCACCACAAAGGTTTTGCTGAATCACTTTTCAATTAATAAAAAAATCTTATCTCATCATCAGCACAACGAACACAATTCAGTTCCTGAAGTAATACGTTTGCTTTTGAGCGGGCAAAAAATTGCTTTGGCAAGCGATGCCGGAACTCCCGCTATTTCCGATCCCGGATTTTTATTGGTGAGAGAATGTTTGAAAAATGATATTGAAGTGGAATGCCTGCCGGGTGCAACTGCTTTTGTCCCGGCTTTGGTGAATTCAGGAATTCCCTGCGATAAATTTTGCTTTGAAGGATTTCTCCCACAGAAAAAAGGAAGGCAAACAGCATTGAACAACCTGGAAAAGGAAGCACGCACCATGATCTTTTATGAATCGCCTCACCGCCTGGTGAAAGCGCTGGAAGAATTTTCAAATGTGTTTGGCAATGAAAGAAGGGCTTCCGTTTCGAGAGAGCTTACAAAAATATTTGAAGAAACAAAACGCGGAACCATCGAAGAATTGATCGGGTATTTCAAATCAAAAACTGTTAAAGGCGAAATTGTTATTGTTGTGGAAGGGAAAAAAATTTAGAATTTATGCCGGAGTCATCCCATCCCTGCGGGAAAATTTAATTCAGGTAATTGCCCTGAATTCAAATCCTTCTTTTGAAAAATGTTCCAGGGTTTTTGGCAAAGCATAATATAAATTCTTCTGCGCTTTAATACTGTCATGGAAAAGGACTATGGAACCTTCCTTCGCATGACGCATTACATTTGAAAAACATTTTTCAGGAGAAGTTTTCTTATCAAAATCATAGCTGAGCACATCCCACATGATAATGGAATAACGTGATCCAAGCATGGCAATCTGCGACTTTCGGATTCTTCCGTATGGAGGTCTGAAAAATTTGGTGCCGACAAAAGCGCGTGCGCGTTCCACACTTTCAAAATAAAGCTGGTCATGCGTATCCCATCCGTTTAAATGATGAAAGGTATGGTTCCCGGTTGTGTGTCCCTGTTCTTTTACCTGTTTAAAAACTTCAGGATGTTTGTCAATATTTTCACCAATGCAGAAAAAGGTGGCTTTTGCGTTATATTGTTTTAACTGATCCAAAACAAAAGGAGTGACCTCCGGAATGGGACCATCATCAAACGTAAGATAAATTACTTTTTCAGTGGTGGGAAAATTCCAGGTAAGCTTCTTGTAAAACCTGCGGAGCAAATAGGGTGGAGTTACAAAATGAAGCATCTGATTCCAATATTAAGAATTAAAATTAAGAATTAAGAATGCCAAATGAAAACTAAAAAACAACTGACACCTAATAACTGACAGCCAATAGCTGATTAATTTCCATAATACTTTTTCTCCAGTTCTTTAAACCTTTTTTCAAGGTCAGTAGTGATTTGCGTTTGCTTTGCCTGCCTTGTTAATCTTTGAAGCTCCTGGAAAACTGCCATAGCCTGGTTCATATCACGGTCAACGCCCTTGACATATTCAGTTCCTTTTAATGAGAAATAATAATGCAGATCGTCTTCATAAATATCAGCAAGACGTTTTACAATTGAATTTGCTTTTTGAATTGCCTGTGCTGAGGACTGATCGGATTTTTCTATGTCAGAGGTCGGCACGACAGAAGAGTCATTGGCCGTTCCTGCCTTGGCACAATCATAATAATTTTCAATTATGCGGAGCATCATGATATTATAGGGAACTGTTTTATCGGGCATTACTTCCAGGCAGCGGTCAAGAGTTTTGAGAGAAGAATCCCGTTTTCCTGATGCCAGCAATGATTCTGCAAGGCGGCTGAAGTTGTTCCTGAAATTCATGGTCATGTTGAGATTGTTCTGATCGAGGTACACTCTCGGATCTTTCATGTTTCCCCAGACAAACTTGTTCATCATGTTATCATACATCTGGTTGACACCTACGCTGCCGGTTTGACCGTCCGCTGTGCGCTGTGATCTTATCGGGACAAAACGATAAGCCAGGCCTTCTAATTGAAAATACTCTTCAAGGTTCAGATAACTTTCATTTCCTACGGTGACAGCAAAATAAATCGGGCGTGTCCAGTTGTTATGCGCAATCAGGTCAAGAATCATCAGGTCGGCTTTCATCAGGTAGTTTTTGCCGATGGCAAAATCAATGCTCTTTACAATCTTGCCTGCATCTTCAGGAGCAACCACACCATTTTTAAGAACTTCTTCAGCATTCACAGGAATGGTAAAACTCTTAGTCGGAAAATAATTCATTTCATTTCCGCCCTGTGTTCTCGCTTTTGCTTCAGAAGCATCGCTGGTAATGAAATCCATCACATCCTTTAAATTTGTTGTACCGACCTTGCGATCATAAAACGGTACATAGTCGCGGGTTCCCTGAACGTATTTATCATACGTCCATGTAAAAGGAACGGGATCGGAAGTGTAAGCTTTGCGTTTCATCTGGTCAATGTACCAGTCGGTATTCAAAAGGCTTAAATTTACGACACGCACATCTGTGCGGACACCTTCCACTTCCTGTGCGTACCATAATGGGAATGTATCATTATCTCCATTGGTAAAAATGATGGCATTGGGCGCACATGAGTTGAGATAATTTGCCGCAAAATCACGCGAGGTGTAACGGTGAGAACGGTCGTGATCATTCCATCCGTCTTTTGCAAGCATTACCGGGCCTAAAAGCAGGCAAACCAGCGTCATTGCAGGTGCACCCGCCCTCCGGGGAACCGATTTGCTGATCCATTCCGTTAATGCGGCAACTGCTAATCCTATCCAGATAGCAAAAGCATAAAATGCTCCTGCATAGGCATAATCACGTTCGCGGGGCTGATAGGGTGTTTGATTGAGATAAACAACAATTGCCAGGCCTGTCATAATAAATAACATCAGGACAATAAATCCATCCCGCTGATCTTTTTTAAACTGGTAAATCATACCGATCAAACCAAGGATCAACGGGAGAAAATAAAATTTATTCATGGCTTTATTCTGCGTCATGCTTTTAGGAAGATGATCCTGCGGACCGAGCCGCACGGCATCAATTCCCTTAATGCCGCTCAGCCAGTTGCCTTTTATAATTCCGCCATGACCCTGGATATCGTTTTGCCGTCCCACAAAATTCCACATGAAATAGCGCCAGAACATGTGGCCAATCTGGTAAGAGAAAAAGAATTTCATATTCTGGGCAAAAGTGGGTGTTGCTTCGCCTTTTATTCCTGCCCATTCTTTATAAGCGCTTATATGATTTTCCTGGTTGCTGAACATCCTGGGGAAAACGGTGCATTTATCTTTTTCATAAACCGGGATGATTTTATTTCCTGTTTCAATATATTTTCCGTTCATGGCTGCATAGCTCATGGGCCCATCTTCCTGGTCAACCACCTTTGCATTGTAATATTGCCCGTAGCCAAGCGGGCGGTCGCCATATTGTTCACGGTTGATATAACCCAACAATGCATACGCATTTTCAGGATTGTTTTCATCCATTGGCGGATTCGCCATGGACCGTAAAACAACTTGCGCATAGGAAGAATAGCCGATCAGAATAAAAGCGAAGCAAAGAATGGCAGTGTTAAGTATTGGTTTGTTTTTTCTTTCGGTGTAACGGAGCCCGAAAACAATTCCTCCAACAATTAAAAATATAAAGAATAAAAACCCGGTCCAGAAAGGAAGCCCGAATGAGTTGACAAACAGCAAATCAAATTTTGCGCCTATGCTGACCAATCCTGCAATGATCCCGTATTGAACAATTGCTAAAATCATCACACCGACCACGGCAGTCTTTATTAAACCATAACGGGTGACAGGATATTTTTTGAAATAATAAATAAAGGCAAGGGCAGGAATGCACAATAAATTCAATAAGTGAATGCCGATTGATAGTCCCATCAGGTAAGCAATGAGGATGATCCAGCGGTCAGCGTGTCTTTCATTGGCAACGCTTTCCCATTTCATCATTGCCCAGAAAACAATGGCTGTAAAAAACTGCGAGGTTGCGTAAACCTCACCTTCCACAGCCGAAAACCAGAAAGAATCGGTGAATGTGTAAGCAAGCGCTCCCACCATCCCGCTTCCCATGATGGTGATTAACTGGGCCGTGGTATAATTGCCGTCTTTATCGGCTTTAACAATTTTTTTTGTGAAAGCAGTAATGGTCCAGAAAAGAAACAATACGGCAAATGCGCTGGCAACGGCAGAAAGAGCATTTACCATTACCGGCATTAAGGTAACATCGCCTCCGGCAAATAAAATGGCTACGCGGGCCGTCATCAGGAATAAAGAAGCTCCGGGAGGATGGCCTACCTGGAGCTTATTGGCGCAGGCAATGAATTCACCGCAATCCCAGAAGCTGCCTGTGGGTTCAATTGTTGAAAGGAAAACAAAAGCAGCAATTGCAAAAACAGACCAGCCGGTAATGTTGTTGAATTTTTTATATTGATTCATAAAATGGTAATGAGGGGGCGAAGTTAGAAAAAAGTTCAGGGTTTGGAGGCTAAAGTTTAAAGTTTAAAGTTTAAGGTTTGAAGTTTCGACATTCATTAATTTTGTTCTGAACGGATGATGATTTCTCAATTCATAAAAAAGTATAAATTTGCAGCCCTTTTTGTCCTATGGTGTAACTGGCAACACGTCTGATTTTGGTTCAGAAGAGTCTAGGTTCGAGCCCTAGTAGGACAACTTAAGGATGTTTAAATCCCCTGTAATCAGGATTGCAGGGGATTTTTTAAAAAGTTGTTTTTTCCAAACCGCGCATTCTCATTCCTTCACAACTTTTCCTTTCTTAATCACTCCGTTTTTGTTTCTCACTTCGTAAGGATAAATACTATTATTTGCATTCACTTTGTTTGGCTTTCAAAGCCCTTCTTTTTTTATTTCGTTTAATCTTATTATCGAATGAGCTATTGTGGCGATTAAACTCTGCCACCTGAATCTTATTCAATAATAATTTTTTTGCAGAATTGTCTTTCTCCATCAAATACTTTCACAAAATAAATTCCCGGATAGACATTTTTGAGATTGATTTCTTTTTTTGATTGATTGAAAATATTTTCAGTAAAAACAGTTTTTCCAAGAATGTTTACTATTTCAACGTTGCCTTTCTTAAACGTTCCTTCAAATGAAATAATAAAATTACCTACCGAGGGGTTAGGTGAAATAAGAACTAAGTTATCCGTTGTTAATTCATTAATGCCAACTGTTGTACAAATAGTAGTTATTGCTCCTCCACTCCCGATTGTAATTGGTGGACTGGATATTATCGCGCCAGTTGAAATAGATGTTACAATGTTTGTGACTTGTAAAGGTTGTATGCTAAGAAATCCGGCTATTCCACCTTGATTACAGTTACTATTTCCATTTAGATCTGTTTTTATCATATAAATCTCAACCAGAGAATACCCAACAACAATATAACCAAGGTCAGTTGTTTGCTGGACAGAAAAACCCTCCTCATCAAATGTTCCACCACCATAACTTTTTGTCCATAAAGTGTCACCCACAGCATTGGTTTTGATTAAACAGAGATCATAATTAACTACTGAACCTGCATGAGCACAGGCCCCTGCAACAATATATCCGCCATCAATTGTTTGTTGAACAGAATTAGCTTCAGAGATCCCGTAGTATCTTGTCCATAGAGTATCTCCAACGGAGTTAGTCTTAATTAAGAATCCACCATAATATCCAATTCCCGTAATAATATAGCCTCCATCAATTGTTTGTCTAACACAGTTTCCTTTATCATCACCTGTTACAACAAAAAATTTAGCCCACGAAACGAAACCTGTGGAATCTGTCTTTAATAAATAAACATCGTTACTAACGCCTCCACCCGCAGAGCCGGTAATTATAAATCCTCCGTCAATTGTTTGTCTTACACACTTAGTGACTACTGAATTTGAAAAAACAATACATCTCGTCCACAAAGTATCACCAGTAGAATTTGTCCTGATCAAATAAGCACCCCCTCCACCGAAACTATTCGTAGATCCGGCAATTATAAACCCGCCATCAGTTGTTTCTTGTACAGAATTGCCGTAATCATAATTGGGGCCTCCAAATCTCTTAATCCAAATAATTCCACCATTACTATCAATTTTAATAAGAAAAACATTCCACCCTCCAGCAATGTATATATCGGTTGTGCCAGTTATTATATAACCTCCATCATTTGTTTCTTGAATTTCGTTCGCTATCTCACCGTAAGGCATTCCAAAACTTTTTGTCCATACAGTATCTCCATTAATATCAGTCTTAATCAAATAAATATCCGTAAATGATCCGCTAGTGAACCCGGCAATAATATATCCTCCATCACTTGTTTGTTGAACGGAATGTGCTTCTGAACCAAAAGTGTTTGATTGAAAGGCTTTTTGAAACGTAATTTGTCCGAAAGAGATAAAAAAAATAATGTTTAATAACGCAATAATAAATAATGACTTTTTCATTTTTATCAGCTCATTTTAATATTACTAACTAATTTTTCGAAATTAATGCAGCAATCCCGATTGTTCATTGCGAAGGTACAAACCAAAGATAACTTAAAAAAACAAGCATTTCACTCCTGATTCCTCACCCCCGCCACCCTGTTCAAAATCTCCACTTCATGCTTCAGCATTTAAATTTCTTTTTTAAAGCAGCATTTACTTTTGAATTTTGATTTTTTTAAACCTCCTTTTCATTTTTTATTTTCCAACTTTGCATTACGGATTAGGATTCTTTGTTTGAATGCCGCATTTGAGCAGCATACCGGTAAAATAAAACCAGCATGATCAAAAGATTCAAAAGTGTATCCATAGCAAAGAAGCTTTATTTTACTGTGGGTATCATGGCGCTGCTTATTGCCATGGAATTATTTACACTGTGGTTTGCGCTCAATTCGCTTTCAGCGGTAAGAGCTTATGTGGGTGGTGAAGGATTGTGGTCCAAGGCGCAAAAAGATGCTGTTTACCAGTTAAGAATTTACGGGCGGTCGCACATTGAAAGTGATTACATAAAATTCCAGGAATTTATGACCGTGCCTTTGGGCGATCACAAAACACTGGTGGAGCTTACAAAAAAGACACCCGATTGGAACACTGCCCGGCAAGGATTCATTGAAGGACGCAATCACCCCGATGATATAGACGGGATGATCCACCTTTTCAGGCGTTTTCACAATATTTATTATATAGATAAAGCCATTAAAATATGGGCTGAAGCCGATGGGGTAAGCACTCAATTAATCCCGATAGGCGAACGGCTTCATGCCGAAATAAATTCTGTACATCCGTCACATGAAAAAATAGACGGTATTCTCAAAGAAATTGATCCGATCAACCAGCGGCTTACAGTGCTTGAAGACAGCTTCTCCTATACGTTAGGAGAAGGTTCACGGTGGTTAGAAAATTTAATTCTGAACTTATTATTAATTGTAGCGCTTACTGTTGAGCTCAGCGGGCTGCTGCTTACTATTTCCGTGAGCCGCGGCATTGCCAAAGGAATAAATGAAATTATCCTTACTGCAAGATCTATTGCAGGAGGTGATTTCAACAGAAGGGCAAAGATCTATTCGCAAGACGAAATCGGGGTTTTAGCCGACTCTTTTAACCAGATGACCAATGAGCTGGAACAAAACATAAATGAACGAAAGCTGGCAGAAAAAAAAATAAAAGCAAGCAACCTGCAGCTTGCCGAAGCACAGCGCCTGGCACATATAGGAAGCTGGGAATGGGACATACCTTCCAATGTTATAAAATGGTCGGATGAGCTGTATAAAATTTTCGGATTAAAGCCGGAACAGTTTGAAGCCAGCTATGAAACCTATTTAAAATACCTTCACCCGGATGACAAAGAGTATGTGCACGGAATTGTTCAAAACGCTTTCGCTGATCATCAGCCTTTTAATTTTTCACACCGTTTGATAAAACCTGACGGATCGGAACGTATCATAAGCAGTCACGGAGAAGTTTTAGTTAATGAGAAAAAAGAACCGGTTAAAATGAGCGGCACAGCCCAGGATGTTACCGAATCAAAACAGGCATTAGCGCTTAAAGAAAGCGAAGAACGTTACCGCACTCTCGCTGAAACTGCATCGGACGCTATCATTACCGTGAATGAGGACGGCATGATTGATTTTGTAAATAAAGCAACAGAAAAAGTTTTTGGATATACACCGGATGAAATAACCGGCAAACCGGTGATCGTGCTGATGCCTGAACAATTTAAAGACCTTCATCTCCATACAGTAAGGCGTTATATTGCATCCAGCAAAACAATCATTTCGTGGCAGGCAACCGAGCTTACAGGATTGCATAAGGACGGCTCGGTGATCCCGATAGAAGTTTCCATCGGTGAGTACCGCCAAAATGGAAAGCAGATCTTTACAGGTATTGTACGGGACATCACACAAAGGAAAAAAGAAGAAAAGCAATTAAAGGAAGCCAAAGAAAAAGCGGAACAATCATCGCGTGCACGCCAGGAATTTTTATCCGTAATGAGCCATGAAATACGCACCCCGCTGAATGCTGTTCTGGGTGTAACTCATCTCCTGATGGATGAGAATCCTTTGCCCGAGCAGGCGGAAAATCTTAAAATATTAGAATTTTCAGCTAACAATCTTCTTTCCCTTATCAATAATATTTTAGATTTTTCAAAAATAGAATCGGGAAAAATTCAATTGGAGCAAATAGATTTTAATCTCCCTTCACTTTTGCAGCAGGTTATTAAAACATTCCGTCACAATGCGGAAGAAAAACAGTTGGAACTGAATTTAGTTTCGCAAAAAGAAATTCCCGAAATGTTAATTGGCGACCCTGTAAGGCTTACACAGATTTTAAATAACCTGATTCATAATGCAATTAAGTTCACTTCAAAAGGGTCCGTAAATTTAAATATTATGATACGTGCAAAAAATGCAAATTATGTGGAGCTGTTATTTGAAGTTTCGGATACAGGCATAGGCATAGAAAGCAACAGGCTGGATGATATTTTTGAAAGTTTCACACAGGCTGAATTGTCTATCACACGTCAATTCGGGGGAACAGGGCTCGGGCTTACCATTTGCAAAAAGCTGGTGAAGCTTCTCGGAGGTGAAATATCTGTAAAAAGTGAACCGGGCAAAGGTTCGGCTTTCAGCTTTAACCTGCAATATAAGATTGGAAAAGATCATGACACGAAACATCTTCCTGACACGGCTTACGAAAAAAATTTCAGCCTGAAAGGAATTAAAGTTCTCCTGGCAGAAGACAACCTGACCAATCAGCTGCTTGCAAAAAAATTTATAACGCGCTGGGGCGCTGAAGTCGAAACGGCTGACAATGGATTGATTGCTGTAAGGAAAGTGAATCAGCAGAAATATGATATAGTGCTGATGGACCTGCAAATGCCGGAAATGGACGGGTATGAAGCTGCCAGGAATATCCGCAAGGCAGGATTTGACTCTGCTGAACTTCCTATTATCGCATTTTCAGCTTATGCACTCGATGATGATAAAACAAAAGTGCTGGCGGCTGATATGAATGATTATTTGCCCAAGCCTATTGATCCGCATGCCTTATACCGCATGATCATAAAGAGTATTTCCCTGAAGAAGAAGAAAACGCAAAAGAAATTCATTGTGATTTCTTCAGCACCTGAAGATGTTCTGAAACTTTCAGAATTGCTGGAATCTTTTTCGGATGATGATACCTTTTTGCAGAATTACTTAAAACTTTTTAAAAAAGAATTTAATGAGCTGCATGCGAAAATTTCTGCTGCTGCCCTGAAACACGATGCAGAAACAGTGAGGCTTATTATTCATAAGATAAAACCATCGCTTGAACGTGTAAAAGGAAATGACCTTTCAGATCAATTGAATGATTTGAGATCTGCGCTAACATCAAATCATATAGACGATGCAAGACTTAAAACAATTCTTGCTTCTATTGAAATTTCGTGCAGCTATATTCTTGAGGAAATCGAAACAATTGAGTTGCGGTACCTGAAAAATATTTAAGATTTTTACATTATTAAAAGAAAATGCAGCCGTCTGAAAAAAAGACAGCTGCATTAATTCCCCCTGAAAACCTTATCTTAAATATTTTTTAATTATTGTTTAATAAAATTTCTTACAATCATATTGCCTGAAAGGGCATCGGAAATTTTAACTACATAATACCCCGGCTCTAATGTTGAAATATCTAATTGCATCGGGTTACTATTCTTTGTTCCGTTGTCAACAGTCAGTACTGTATTTCCAACCATATTAATAATATCTGTGCGAACATTTTCTGTGTTACCTGTCAGCATAATTTCTATTTTGTCTTTAGCCGGATTAGGAGCAATGTTCGCGATTTCCAGGACTGACTTATCGGTATTGATGAGAATTATTTTTGAATAGGTAATGTTCCCGTTGAAATCTGTTTGCTTCAGCCTGTAATAATTTCTGTCCTTTTCAGGATAATTGTCGGTAAATACATACGTGTTGACTGTGGAAGAATTTCCTGCTCCTGTTATTTTTCCGATTGTATTAAATATTTTAGAATCATGGCTTCTTTCGATTTCAAAATAGGCATTATTAATTTCTGAAGCTGTTTTCCAGTCAAGAACATTTACATCATGTTCGTGTCTTGCAGAAAATGTCATGATGGCAACAGGTAAGGGCAATAAGCAAGGCTGACCAAGAACATCGGTATCAACCGGGCAGGGATAATTTAAGATAATTGTAAGATCATAGCTTAGCAGCTGTCCATCCTGGCCATCAATTACAATAGCATAGTCACCATTTGCTAACGGAGCATTTGAAGCCACACGCATTTCAATACAGCTTTGCGAAGTCACTGCATTCATAATAGTTTGAGTGCTGCCTGTACAATTGCCGGGAGCCATTACCTGGAGCTGCGCTACATTCCCCGGAGTCCCGTCAAGCACTATATTGTTCAATCTGACCAGCGCTGTTGGCTCACAGCCAGGTCCGCATGCATTTACACGAAATGAATGAATCTCGGTAAGGTTCATTATATTATTGACAGTTCCGACATACGTAATCCATCCGCCTGTACATCCATCACGAGCCTCTCCGGCAGGTGTTGCACCGAGGGAAGGTTCGTTTGGAACAGCGCCTGTGCAGATCAGTGTATTAGATCCTTGTGCAGCATAGCCATTTCCATGAGAGCCTGCGTTGCTTAACCCGGTGTAAGTTGTATTAACATTTACATTTCTGCTTGTTCCCGTATAACCAATATTGGGAGAAGCGGTGCATATATCTGATGAATTCGGCCTGGGGTCAATAGATTCAGAGCAGAGAGCAAATGAACCGAGGCCATTGAACCCTCCAAAGTCCCATACCCTGATATAATAAGTTCCCGGAGCCAGCCCGCTTAAATCAAGCCGGGGATGCACAGGAGTGGAGCAAACTGCTTCATCGCGGGCACCACCGTAAGTATTTACAGGCGGCACATCAAGTACCTCGCCTGCCGAACAATCTATATAAGTGAGCCCTGTTATGTTTCCTGCCGGGCATACACAATTAGGAGTACCGCTATATAAACCCATTACAGGAATCATTGGATCACCCACGTTCACAGGATAGAGCTGAAGATAAGCAGCAGGTGTTGCACCGCTTACCGTAAACTTAAACCAGATGTCATAGTGTGTTGGATTGGGATTCATGAGAGGAAGAAGGACACCGTTGCAACCGTTCGGATCGCCAACTACAGTTTGTTGTGTTGGATCATCACCGGTACCTGCAAATTGATTGTACGCATAATTATGATTGCAATCAAAAGGATTAGCGGTGCTTACCGGATTGATGAGTGATGTAATATCAATAGCACTAAGCACGCAATCATTTGCTACAGGCGGAACGTATTGAACATTGATGCAAAAAGCACCGGTTGCTGTATTATAAACATCCACCTGGACCCAATATTGAGTCCCTGCAGCTAAGTTAGCGCTTACAACCGCAGCAAGTGTATTAGTAGTACCGTTGTCTTCACTGCAAGCTCCGGCAACGGGAGTATATATTCCACATGCTGATGAGTATAGCTGCATTTGCGTATCAGTCGTCCCGCCATTGTCTGTAGAAACGACATAATTTCCGGCAGCTCCTGTAGTAAATCTATACCAGACAGTAGTGTTAGCAGCAGTCAGCCAGCAGGCAGGAGTGGGTTCTCCTATTTCCAGGTTTGAACCCACGTTAGTTCCGTTTGTGCAGGCTGCGCCCACTGTCAGCACTGTAGCAGAAGCGCAATTGTTATTTGGTTGAGAATTTGCTGAAAGAGCGGCCATCACTATTGTAAAACAAATGTAACCTGCTCTGAGAATTGACGCGTAAGTTGTTTTTTTCATGGGACTGAAATAATTAGTTGTGATTTCATTACGGGGAATAAGGGTTTTTCAATCGTCCATTTTTATTATTTTCATAGAATAAAATTTTTGTGCCAGCATTAACTGCAAAAAATAAATCCCGTCAGAAACATTCTTCACATTAATGTTGACTGTTTCATCAGCTATAGTTGCGGATATTTTCGTTTCAGCAATTATTGGCCGCCCCCGGGCATCAACAATCGAATAACTATAAGAATCATTTGGAATAGTTTTTAGTTGAATTGTCAAATAATCCCTGACCGGGTTTGGGTAAATTGAAAAGATATTGTCAGAAATATTTTCATTAACGGAAGTTACAACTACATCCGTATTCATTATTCGCACACGGTAGTTTTCCTGGTCGCTTATATATAGCTTATCCGAATTTTTAGAAAGGATACTGTTAACCGGATGATAAAATTTTGCCAGTAAACCGTTTCCATTATCAACAAAATGCGAATTGGGTGTTGAAACCGTGCCTGCCAGGGTGGACACTTCAGTGGTTGTTAAATTAATTTGCCTGATCCGGTTATTAAATGTGTCATCAATGTACAAAAGAGAATCATTTGAAAGAGCACACAAACCCTGGGGTATATTAAAACTTGCCGTCAGTCCGTTGGTATTGTCTATATAAGAAGCGATACCGTTTCCGGCAACAGTAGAAACCATCAAATTGGCAAGTTCAATTTTTCTTATTTTGTTATTTCCGGCATCTGCAATATAAAGCCTCACTCCGTTCCCTGAAATGCAGATTCCTTTAGGATTATGGAACTTTGCTGCAGCGCCAATTCCATCTGTTGACCCATACGAAACCGGGGTTCCCGCAATAGTTGTAACAGCAGTAGTCAGGAGGTTAATTTTTCTGATAATATGATTTTCCGTATCGGAAACGTACAGGACAGAATCTCCGGGGGCGATTGTTAAATCTGTTGGCTGATTAAACATTGCCAAAAGGCCATTGGCATTATCTGCAAAAGAAAAAGCATTATAGACTCCAGCAACGGTACTTACTGTACCTGCCGCAACGTCAATTTTTCTTATTAAACAATTATTATTGTCACACACATAGAGAAAAAGCCCGTCAGAGGAAATTTTTATTCCTGAAGGATAATTAAATTTTGCGGTAAGTAATGAACCGTCCAGGTAGCCGGCAGTTCCGTTCCCGGCATAATTGGATACTGCTCCTGTGCCAATGTTTATCTTCTTAATCCGCTGCGCGGTATAATCAGCAAGATATAAGCTGGTGCCGTCAGGTGTAATACATATTCCATTAGGGCCGGCAAATGGATTTCCCTGGGTAGAAGTTCCGGCAAGGGTTGAAACAGCGTATTGCGCGACAAGGTTTCCGGCAAAGATAAACGAGACGGAAAGAATAATGATCAGGTAAATAATAACAGCATGTAATTTTTGAATCATAAAAAATGGTTTTCAAAATGAGAACGAGGTAATTAATTCATGCTAAAATAAACCTGCAAAAAGGCCGGGTGGGGAAATATTATATGCTTTGCATAAAACGCGTGACAGGTTGCACGATTTGCATGATGCTCTGCAGGAGAAAAAATTAAAAAAAAACTTAAAAATGTTATTCAGATCAGGTTAAGCCTGGCTGTCAGGTCGTCTTTATAGGTACGGCTTATAGGAATTAATTTTTTGTTAATGACAATGCTATTTCCGTCCACCTGTGTAATTTTATCAACACGAACAATAAAAGAAAGATGCACACGGAGAAAATCTTTTTCACAAAGTTTTTCCATTATAGACTTCATAGTGTTGTAAATTACAAACCTGTCTTTATCTGTGTGAACCGAAATATAATTTCCTGTAGCTTCTATATACAAAATATCCCTTGTGTTAATTTTAACCAGGGTAGAATCTACTTTAGCGAAAATATAAGATTTAGGTTCTCCGTTTTTATGTTCATTGTCGAAAATCCGTTTTGCTTTGGAGACAGCTTTTAAAAAACGATCTTCTGAAATAGGTTTCATCAAAAAATCGGTAACATCATAATCAAAAGCTTCGAGAGCAAAATCTTTATTCAATGTCATCAGGATTACATGAGGCCGCTCCTTATAGAATGATTTCATTAAATCCAGCCCGCTCATTTCAGGCATCATCACATCAAGAAAAACTAAATCAATTGCATGTTGTGAAATAATATTATACGCTTCCATAGCGCCAGTACAGCTTTTGATAAGCTTTAGAAATGGGGTCCTGTTTACAAGGCGCTCCACTTCCATCCTGGTGATGTCATCATCATCAACAATAATGCAGTTCATGGTTTTACTAAAGGGGAATTAATAAACCGGGGACCAAATATTGCTTAAAAATAGGATTTATTTATAATGTATGCAAGTTTTTAAAAATTAAATCAAAAAGAAAAGACGTTGTCTTTCTGATTGGTATCCGGCACATAAATGTTTTCCAGCCTGATTTTTGAAATGGATTTACTTTCATGGATTGGAATGGTAACCTCTTTATTCATGTTTTTCCAAACCAATGCAGACTGATGAACTATTTTTTTTGAGCCGTCAGTAAATTCAATGTTCAAATAAACAGGTACGGGTTTGTTCCCTTTCATTTCAACAATAACATCATAGGAAGAATCTTTCGCAACCACATTTTTGATTCCTAAATCAATTGTGCCATAATCATAAAACCATGCTTTCCAAAACCAATTCAAATCCAATCCTGATGCTGTGTTGATTGAATTAAAAAAATCCCACGGTAACGGATGCTTTCCATTCCAGCTGCTTATATAAGACTGAATTGATTTTCTGAAAAGTCCCTCCCCTAACATATCTTTCAAATACCAGTAGACTAATGCAGGTTTCGGATATGCGTTGACGAAATAAGATTCTTTATTTTCAGTTGCCGGAATAATGAGAGGCACATCATTTTCGGTTCCCGATATTTCCCGGACATCATCAACGCCATAAGTATCGTGCAATGCAGAATCAATTTTTGATGATATATACCATTCGGCAATTGTTGCCCATCCCTCATCCATCCACGCATATTTAGTTTGATTGATTCCCATATAAAAAGGAAAGAGCGTATGAAAGATTTCGTGATCTGTCAGCGTTATATTCTCCGCGCGGTCACTCACCGGGTTATCATTTACCATCATCGGGTATTCCATCTGGTCCAATCCGTCAAACACCGTAATATGCGGATATGGATAAGGCACGCCCGGAAAGTCATAGGACATTACCTCAACAGTTTTTCGTGAAAAATCATGAACGTAAAAATAATCTTTGTGAGTTTTATTGAACACTGTGTTTATGATAGCGCCTCGTTTTGAAGAAGAATCCACAATCATGCTGCTTGCCTGCCACAAATAATGATCACTTGTTCCAAAAGCAAAATCAGGAACATTGACGGCTTTAAATTTAAATGTGTTCCATTTATTTTCCGCAGTCACATTTTTATTTTCTAAATCTAAACTGTCAATTACAAATAAACTTTTTTCAGAAGCTTTTGCTTCATTCATTTTTTGAACGATGACTTCTTTGAAAACTTCGTCTGCATTTTGCAGTTCACCGGTTGCCCACACCACATAGTTTTTAGGAACAGTTACTTCTGCATTAAAATTACCGAAATCAAAATATGGCTCATTGTTTCCAAGATATTTATTTTCATCCCAGCCGGTTACATCATCATAGACGGCAATTCGCGGAAAACAATATGCAATGAAATGAGAACCCTCATCTACCTGCCCTGTCCGCACATGAGAACCTTTATTTAAAATATAGCTCCACTTGATTTCAAGCTTTGAAGCGTGTTTGGGAAGGATGTGACATTTGACAGTCATATTCGTTCCGTCACGCTGAACATTTTCATTTTTTTCTGATGCGTCAAAAAAAGAATCATCAATCATTAGTTTTTCGATAGTCAACCCTCTTCCTTCGTCTTCGGGTTCAATTCCCCAATCGCGAATACCACCTCTCTTGAAAAAATCAGGATAATTACGAATCACTAATTGATCTAAAGTATCGGGACTATTGTTATAATAAGTGATATATTCAGTTCCTTCAATCAACCGTGATTTAGGATTGAATTTTATTTTCAAATCATAGTCAGCAAAATTCTGCCAGTAGTTTTTCCCCGGTTTGCCATCCGCAGCACGGGTATTTTTATCAAAAGCTTTTTGAATGTTGCGGGGGATGTATAATTGCTGAGCAAAAGAGTTTGCGGAAAGGAAAAGAAAAATTAAAACGCAGACGCGCAGAGGCGCAGAGACTCGCATACAAAATTATTTTACGATGCTCCCGTTTGAAATTTTTTCCGAAGGCATTACAAATTTTAATTTGCCATCCGCATCTTCTGCCATTAAAATCATTCCTTTGCTTTCAATACCTTTTATTTTCCGGGGAGCAAGATTGGCAATGATAGTTACCTGCTGCCCGATTATTTTTTCAGGTTCATAACAATGAGCTATGCCGCTTACGATAGTACGTTGTTCAAATCCTAAATCAATTTTGAGTTTTAAAAGCTTGTCTGTTTTCGGAACACGTTCCGCTTCGAGGATTGTTGCAATGCGTAAATCCATTTTTGAAAAATCATCAAAAGAAGTTTCGGGTTTAACAGCCACACCTGAATCCTCCCCATTGGGGAGGGTTTTACTTTCCGCTGAACCGGAATTTTTTATTTCATTCATGTTTTTTGTTGCGTGCAATTTTTGAATTTGTTTTTCGATTACATCATCCTCAATTTTTTCGAATAATAATTTTGCTTCGCCTAACTGATGTCCGGGTTTTAAAATTTGTCCTTTAGCCTGGTTCCAGTTTATTTTTGGGAGATTCAGCATCCAATAAATTTTTACTGATGAGTGGGGAAGAAATGGTTCGCACAATACAGCGAGATATGCCGTAACCTCAAGCGAAACATACATGATTGTTTTTACGCGCTCCTCATCCGACTTGATTAATTTCCAGGGTTCGTTTTCTGCTAAATATTTATTTCCAATACGCGCAAAATTCATCAGCTCACTTTGCGCTTCACGGAATTTGAATTTTTCAATCAGATCACCGATGCGCTGCGGAGCATTTTTCATTTCTTCAATGCATGCTTTATCGGAAGCAGTTGGCTCTCCGTATTGCGGCACGATTCCATTGTAAAATTTTTGCGTCAGTACTAAAGTCCGGTTTACGAAATTTCCAAGAATAGCAACCAGTTCATTATTGTTTCTTGCCTGGAAATCTTTCCATGAGAAATCACTGTCTTTGGTTTCGGGCGCAATAGAAGTCAACATATAGCGAAGAACATCTTCCTTGCCTGGAAAATCTTTTAAGTATTCATGCAACCAAACCGCCCAATTTCTCGAAGTAGAAATTTTATCTCCTTCTAAATTTAAAAACTCATTGGCAGGAACATTGGTTGGCAAAACAAATTCTCCATGCTGCAATAACATCATCGGAAAAATTATTGCATGAAAAACAATATTGTCTTTTCCAATGAAGTGAATGAGTTTTGAATTTTCATCGCACCAGTATTTTTTCCAATCGACTTTAAGTAATTCTTTTGTTGCAGAAACATATCCGATGGGAGCGTCAAACCACACATACAAAACTTTTCCTTCTGCACCCGGTATCGGAACAGGAACTCCCCAGTCCAAATCGCGTGTCATGGCGCGGGGCTGTAAACCCTCTTTCAGCCAGCTATCGCATTGCCCTTTTATATTGGGTTTCCAGTTATCAAATCGTTTAATGTATTCCTGGAATGCTGCCGACTGTTGAATTTTACCCATTGGCAAATACCAGTTTTTGGTTTGCTTCATAACCGGTTTTGCCCCGCTGAGTTTTGATTTTGGATTAATCAAATCAGTCGGTTGTAATGATGAGCCGCAATTTTCGCATTGGTCGCCATAAGCATTTTCAAATCCGCATTTGGGACACGTTCCAACAATGTAACGGTCAGCGAGAAATTGTTTTGCTTCATCATCGTAAAACTGTTCGGAAACTATTTCTTCAAACACGCCTTTATCATATAGGTTCTTAAAAAATTCCTGCGCTGTTTCGTGATGAATTTTATTGGAAGTTCGCGAATAAATATCAAAAGAAATTCCAAATTCTTCAAAAGAATTTTTCATCATGGTATGATATTTATCCACCACCTGCTGTGGTGTGATGCCTTCGTTTTTTGCTTTGATGGTTATTGGAACTCCGTGCTCATCGCTGCCGCAAATAAATTTAACATCTTCCTCTTTCATCCGCAAATAGCGGACATAAATATCAGCAGGAATATAACATCCGGCTAAATGACCGATGTGTACAGGGCCATTTGCATAAGGTAAAGCGGCAGTGACTAAATAACGGGACATATCAAAGAGTTCAATGTTCAAGGTTCAAAGCTCAAAGTTGGTCTAAAAACTCCGAACTTTGAACTTTAAACTCTTTTCTTTGCAAAGATAAAAAAGTAACTCAGCGAATGATTACTCCTCCTTATTTGAAGCTCGGTGATAAAATTGCAATTATTGCCACAGCAAGAAAAGTTTCAAAAGAAGAAATGCAGCCTGCTATTGACATTTTAACAGGATGGGGTTTAAATGTTATTGAAGGGAAAAATTTGTACAAACAACAAAACCAATTTGCAGGAAGCGATGAAGAACGTTTGGATGATTTGCAAAACGTATTAGATAATAGAGAAATAAAAGCTGTTCTTTTCGCAAGAGGAGGTTATGGAACCATGCGGTTTGCAGATGACATTATTTTTTCAAAATTTATAAAAAACCCAAAATGGCTGATTGGATTCAGCGATATTACCTCGTTACACAAGATTGCAAAGGATTTGAAAATTGAAACCCTTCATGCTCCGATGGCATTCAATTTTGCGAAAACTCCCCCCGAAATTTTAAATCAAATAAAAGATATTTTGTTCGGCAACAACTTTACACTTATGCCTGCTTCAGGAATAACAAGCAATCCATTGAACCGGGGTGGCACTGCAATAGGAACTCTTACGGGTGGAAATCTTTCTTTATTGTATGCAGAAAGTGCAGCTAATCCCAAGCTGAATTTCGATGATAATATTCTTTTCATGGAAGACCTGGATGAATATCTGTATCACCTTGACCGCATGATGGTGAGCCTGAAACGTTCGGGCAAACTGATGAATCTTGCCGGGCTCATTGTCGGAGCGATGAATGATATGCGCGACAATACCACAGCATTCGGCTTTAAAACAGACAATCCTTTTGGAAAAACTGCCGAAGAAATAATTTCAGAACACGTTGCAGAATA
Organism: Bacteroidia bacterium; assembly: GCA_035275625.1. Classification (GTDB taxonomy): domain Bacteria; phylum Bacteroidota; class Bacteroidia; order AKYH767-A; family OLB10; genus DATEMK01. Next base: position 5,696 of record DATEMK010000512.1, on the reverse strand, counting down.
TGATTACCCGGTGTGTTTTAATTTTCCTGCAGGGCATATTCAAAACAATCATCCGTTAATTTTCGGAAGAGAAGTTGAATTAACGGTTGGAGAAAATATTAAATTAAAATATAGCCACTAATTGCACTAATTAGCACTAATTAATTCGTGTAAATTAGTGCCTGCCTGCCTGCCGGCAGGTAATTCGTGGTTTATTAAAAATTGAAAACAACCATCCGTAGTTTTCGGAAGAGAAGTTGAATTAACGGTTGGAGAAAATATTAAACTAAAATATAGTCATTAATTGCACTAATTAGCACTAAATTAATTCGGGTAAATTAGTGCCTGCCTGCCGGCAGGCAGGTAATTCGTGGCGTACAAATGGCAGAACACAATAAAACCGGGAAAAAAGGTGAAGATTTAGCAGTGAAATATCTTCGCGAAAACGGTTATGATATTATCGAATGTAACTGGCGCTATAAACATTACGAAATTGATATCATCGCGAAAAAAGAAAATATTCTTGCAATTGTTGAAGTGAAATCGCGCACCGGAAATTTTTTTGGTGAACCGGAAGAAGGAGTGAGTAAAAAGAAAGAACGTTTTTTATCAGATGCTGCCCATGAATACGTATGTATGAAAGACCTGGATGTGGAGGTACGTTATGATATTATTTCAATTGTTTTTTTTGATGGAAAGCATGAGTTAAAAATGATCGAAGATGCTTTTTACCCGTTTTCTTAAGATATGCAGGTGCCTCTTTAAGACGTGCCACCACTAAAAACCCTAACTTTGCGCTCTCAAATAAATAATAATGCGCAAAGACAATTCAAGAAGAAACCGTAGTGGTTCCTTTGGAGGAAAAAAACGGGGAGATTCCGAAAAAAGAAATTTCAGGAAAAGAGAAGACGGTAAAACTTTCAGCCCAAATTCTTTTGACAGGCCGAAAAAGAATTTTCGTGATGACAAACCAGCAGATGATTCCGGACCAGGGCAGGGAAGAAGTTACCCTGCTAAACCAAATGAAAATTCTTTTGATGACCGTAAGAAATATTTTCGTGATGTAAAACCGGAAGATGATTCTTCATCCGAACAAAAAAGAAGTTATTATGGCAAGTCAAATGAAAATTCCTTTGGTGGCCGCAGAAAAAATTTTCGTGATGACAGGAAACAAAACGAACCTCCTTCTTTCATGCATAAAAAGAAATATGCCGACCGTGCAGCCAAGGTGGAAAAAAACAAACGAAAATTTGATTACGGACAGGAGTTTACAAATAAAGAAGAGCATACAAGTAAGGAAGGATTTGAAAGAAAAGAAAAAAGAAATACGTTCTTTGACAAAAGAAAAACATTTACACGCAGAGAACCTTTCAGTGATAAAAGGAGAGAAGATTCTCCTGAACAAAGAGAACGAAAACCATTTCGTGGGGACAGGAGAAATAAATTTGATGGTGACCGAAAACATTTTAACTCCCGGGGAAGCCAGCCTGAAACCAGGAACGAGAAACCAGGAACTGATCTTATCCGCCTTAATAAATATATTTCCAATTCCGGAATTTGCAGCAGGCGCGAAGCAGATGATATGATTACAGCCGGAGTGATTTCAGTTAATGATGAAATTATTACAAGGCTCGGAACAAAAATTTCTCCCGCAGATGTGGTGAAATATAACAATGAAACATTGCGAAGAGAACGGAATGTTTATGTGCTGCTTAACAAGCCTAAAGATTACATTACCACTTCGGACGACCCCGAAAAAAGAAATACTGTAATGGAGCTGGTTGCCGATGCGTGCAAAGAAAGAATATATCCCGTGGGAAGGTTAGACAGGAATACAACAGGAGTATTGTTATTCACTAACGATGGCGAGCTTACAAAAAAACTTACGCATCCCAGTTCTAATATTAAAAAGATTTATCATGTGGAATTAGACAGGAATGTAAAAACAACCGATTTGGACAAAATTGCCGGAGGCATTGAACTGGAAGACGGCATAGCGCATGTGGATGCAATTTCTTATGATGACCCCATGGATAAATCGCATGTCGGTATTGAATTACATTCAGGAAAAAACAGGGTGGTAAGAAGAATTTTTGAAGCGCTCGAATACGAAGTTAAAAAGTTGGACCGTGTATATTTTGCAGGGCTTACCAAAAAAGATTTACCGCGGGGGCGATGGAGATTTTTAACTGATTTGGAAGTCAGCTCGTTAAAAATGAAGCCCGGAAGAAAACCCAGGGTAAAAACGGAATGAAAAAAAGTTTTTCAATTGTTTTAGGGATTCTCGTTTCCTCATTCTGCTTTTCGCAAAACAGCAAATCTGAATTTTCAGCAGTTGATGAAAAAGTTTTAAATCTCCCTTCTTATAATTCTGAAAATTTAGATTCGCTCTCCAATCTATTGACAAAAGATTTTTCAACTGACATTGAAAAAGTGCGTGCTGTTTACGTTTGGGTGGCAAATAATATTTCATACAATGTACCTAAATATGAGGAACGAAGCAAACTGGCGAATGCCATTCAGAAAAAAGCTGACCTGAGTGAATCTGCAGAAAACATTATTCAAAAAAGAAAAGCTGTTTGCGAAGGATATTCAAATCTTATGAAAGCATTGTGCAACAGTGCCGGCATTACGTGTGAAGTAATTGAAGGTATCGGGCGGCCTGAAAAAACTAAAAGTGATTTACATGCATGGAATGCAGTGAAGACAGGTGGTGAATGGAAACTGCTGGATGCGACATGGTCATCCGGTGGGATCAACATGAATAAAAATAAATTTGAAAAAAGATTTGATGATACATTTTTCCTGGTGCCTCCCGGTGAATTTATCAAAACACATTATCCTTTCGACCCGATGTGGCAATTGCTTTCACAGCCTGTGAAACGAAAAGAATTCTCCCAGTCAAAAACTTTTTCTTCAGATTCAGCAATTTTTAATTTCACGGATTCCATTAATTATTTTTTTCAGCAGGACAGTATTTCGCAACTCATTTCTTTAAACAGGCGTGCGTATGAATTTGATCCCGGTAATAATTTTGCCCGGCTGAACATAAAAAATGTTATCAACTATCGAGAAAATGAAAAGATGACAGACGCCACTATAATTTTTGAACAGGGAATAAACCAGTATAACCAGTGCACAGAAATTATCAATGAAGCAAGAAAGAAACGCAGCACAAAAAAGTTGAATGCAAACGAAATTAAATTAAAGCAGCTCATAAAAGACAGCCGTCAGAATATTTCAAAAGCAGTGGAAATGTATAATACTGTAAAATTTGTTGACAGCAGCAATTCACGGATATTAAAGCTGAACACTGAAAACGGAAAGAATAACCTGAAACAATTGGATCAACTGGAAAAATATTTAGAAAAATATTTCAGCACCCCTGATGCCATGAGAATTCGTGTACTTTAGCTTCCGGAACATTTCCGTTGAACCTTACACTCTTTCATACTTCCTGAACCAGCTTTTAATTTTCATTTCAATCACCCCGAAAAAAGCTTCGCTGAAAATACCGCTGTTCATTTTTGAATGTCCTTCCTTGCGGTCCATAAAAATAATGGGAACCTCTTCTATTCTAAATTTCATCTTCCATGCAGTAAATTTCATTTCGATCTGGAAGGCGTATCCTGAAAACCTGATTTTTGAGAGATCAATTGCTTCGAGCACTTTTCTCCTGTAACATTTGAAACCTGCTGTTGTATCCTGTATCGGCATTCCTGTTATACATCTTACATAAGCAGATGCATAATAAGACATGATAAGCCTTCCGATGGGCCAGTTAACAACGGTAACACCTTTTACATAACGTGAACCGATTGCCAGGTCAGCGCCATTCTTTTTACAGGCATCAAGCAAAAGGAGCAAGTCATCAGGATGGTGTGAAAAATCGGCATCCATTTCAAAAATATAATCGTATTTATTTATCCCTGCAGCGTCCTTTTGTGACAATGCCCAGCGAAAACCATGAATGTAAGCAGTTCCCAAACCTAATTTTCCTGTGCGCTCTTCTATAAAAAGTTTATCAGGATATTGTTTTTGTTTTTCTTTAATTATTTCAGCGGTTCCGTCAGTTGATTTATCATCCACGATAAGAATATGAAACGGGTATGACAAAGAAAATACGGCATCAATTATTTTACTGATGTTTTCCTTTTCGTTATAAGTAGGTATAATAACTAATGCGTCCAAGGGTCAGGGTTAAGTTTCAAAGCAAAGATGAGAAAAATCAGGATTAATAATAAGCTATAACGAATAACTCAACAGAATATTACCACCCCAATATCCATCCAAAAACCAATGGGGCAACAATGGAGGCATCCGATTCAATAATAAATTTCGGGGTTTTAATATCCAGCTTCCCCCACGTAATTTTTTCATTCGGAACAGCGCCACTGTAAGAACCATAGCTTGTTGTTGAATCACTGATCTGGCAGAAGTAGCTCCAGAAAGGCACATCATGCATTTCCAAATCCTGGTACATCATGGGCACTACGCAAATCGGAAAATCCCCTGCTATACCGCCTCCGATCTGGAAAAAACCAACACCTTTTCCCGAAGAATTTTTCTTATACCAGTCCGCCAGCCAAACCATGTATTCAATTCCTGATTTCATGGTCGAAGCTTTCAATTCATTTTTGATAACATAGCTCGCAAAAATATTTCCCATCGTAGAATCTTCCCATCCCGGCACCACAATCGGAATATTTTTTTCAGCAGCAGCCAGCATCCACGAATTTTTCGGATCAATCTCATAATACTGTTTCAATTCTCCGCTCAGCAATATTTTATACATGTACTCATGCGGAAAAAAACGTTCGCCTTTTGTTTCAGCATCCTTCCAGATTTTGAAAATATGTTTTTGCAATTTACGAAACGCTTCTTCCTCCGGAATGCAAGTATCGGTCACACGGTTATAATGGTTCTCCAATAAATCCCATTCCTCCTGCGGACTCAGATCACGATAGTTCGGAACACGTTTATAATGTTTGTGTGCAACAAGATTCATAATATCTTCTTCAAGATTCGCGCCTGTGCAGGTGATGATCTGCACTTTATCATTCCTGATCATTTCTGCCAGCGAAATTCCAAGCTCCGCAGTGCTCATTGCACCGGCAAGAGTAACCATCATCTTGCCGCCTTCGTTCATGTGCAGCTCGTAAGCTTTTGCAGCATCCATCATTGCTGCCGCATTAAAGTGGAGATAATGTTTCTCCATAAATTGTGAAATAGGTCCGCGTGTCATAAATATTTTTTTGAATTGCAAATGTAGTTTACTTCATGTATCCCTGTTTTTTCCACGCCTGCACTCCTTTTTTCAGCATGGCATTTCAGAATTGAGGGTCTGATTTTTTTATACTCATCAAGATGAAAATAAATTGGAAAAAAATAAAAGTTCACCGAATCTTTGCGTGCTGCAGCGGAAGAAAAATACATTCCCGGGATAATCGTTTTATTGTAACCATAAGGAACAGACTTATTTCCCATGAGTTCATAGACACCCTCTTTGTCTTTGCTTGCAACCATAGGAGGGCATTGTTTTTCGAGAATGGCTTTCACTTTATTAAAAATATTCTTTTTGTCTTCAGCAGTGAGTGGCATGAATGCTTATTTTTTTTCAAACCTACATTATTTTCCTAAATAAATGAAAAATGCATTTTTCATAAAGAGTATTAAAAACAAATTAATTAATTTTCCGTACATAAATAAAAAATAAA